>NZ_QTQJ01000023.1:0-114906 GCF_003853795.1 Burkholderia sp. Bp8991
CCCCCGCCCTCCCACTCCCGCTCCCCCCCCCCCCCCCCCCCCCCCCCCCCCCCCCCCCCCCCCCCCCCCCCCCCCCCCCCCCCCCCCCCCCCCCCCCCCGCGCGCCGCTTTACATCAGTGCGTGACCGACAGGAACAGGTATGCCGCGAACAGCGACAGATGCACGACGCCGTGCAGCACCGTCGTGCGTCCCTGGCTGAGCGTCAGCGTGCTGACGAGCAGCGTCAGCGACAGCAGCACGGTTTCCATCGCGCCGATGCCGAGCGTGAGCGGCTGGCCGACCCAGATGAACACGGCCGCGACGGTCGGGATCGTGAGCCCGATGCTCGCGAGCGCCGAACCGAGCGCGAGGTTCATGCTGGTCTGCAGGCGATTCGCCCGCGCGGCGGTGACGGCCGCGAGCCCTTCGGGCAGCAGCACCAGCGCGGCGATCACGATGCCGACCGCCGCTTCCGGCGCGCCGAGCTTCATCACCGCATGCTCGACGGCGGGCGACAGCAGCTTCGCGAGCAGCACGACCGCGACGAGGCTCGCGAACAGCAGCACGAGGCTGATCAGCGCGGTGCGGCCGCTCGGGGGGGCCGCATGCACTGATTCGTTCGCGCTGTCGTGCTCGGTGAGGAAGTAGTCGCGGTGCCGCACGGTCTGCACGAATACGAATGCGCCGTACAGCACGAGCGACGACACGCCGGCGAACGCAAGCTGCGATTTCGAAAAGAACGGGCCCGGCGCGGCGTTCAGGTAGTTCGGCATCACGAGCGACAGCACCGACAGCGACGCGAGCACCGCGAGCGCCTTGCTCGCGCCGCGCCCCTGGAAATCCTGCTCGCCATGCTTCCACGCACCGACCAGCAGGCAGAGGCCGACGATGCCGTTGCAGATGATCATCACCGCGGCGAACACGGTATCGCGCGCGAGGCCCGATTTCTCGGGGCCGGCGCCGAGCATCACCGACACGATCAGCGCGACCTCGATGACGGTCACGGCGACCGCCAGCACGAGCGTGCCGAACGGCTCGCCGACGCGGTGCGCGACGACTTCGGCATGGTGGACGGCGGCGAACACGGCGCCGGCGAGGGCGGCGGCGAACACGGCGATGACGAGGCCTTCGGCCGGCACGACGCGCGACAGCGCGAGTACCAGCCAGGCGGCAAGCGGGGCCACGAGGGTCCAGCGCGGGAGCTGGTTGGACGAGAGCGGCATGGACGGTTTCCTATGCGAGTGGCGGCGCGCGACGCGCCGTCACGGGTTGACGAAGCCCGGCCGGATGATCCGCCGAACGTGGACGATGATGCTGATGGGCGGCAGCGCGGAGCCGTGCTGCCCTGGATTCGCCGCCGTGAAGCGGCGAGGGGCGCGGGCGGGCCGAAGCCCGTCGCTGGATGAAACGGTTCGATGCGACCGGGCGCCGAGGGCGGGGCGCGGGTACGTCACGACAGGCGGGTGGCGCGATTCCGACCCCGAAAGGACGGCAGGCGGTGGACGGCAGCGGCGTGACACGCGGTTTCCCCCTGAAATTCGGCGATTTGTCGAATTTTATCAGGCGTTCGGGGGACACTATCTCATAATCGGACGCTTTCATTGACCTTTCGGTTTCAAAAAAGTGCCCCGATCGTTCGATTTTTTGTTCTTGCGCTTTTCGTAACGGTCTCTTGCACGACAAATTCGGGCTCGCCCTGACATAAATCTACCGACCGGTCGGTTTATAATCGCTCGCACTTCCACTTCATGACGGATCGCAAGCGATGGCTGTTTCTTCTGCACATTCGGTGAATTCGAGCGCGCTGGCGCAGTCGGCGGTCGTCGGCGTGATCGGCGCGGGCGCGATGGGCGCGGGCATCGCGCAGGTGGCCGCGGCGGCCGGTCATGCGGTGCTGCTGTACGACCTGAACGAAGCCGCATGCGACAAGGCGCTGGCCGGCATCCGCGCGCAGTTCGCACGGCTCGCGGAAAAGGGCCGGATGGAACCGGCCCAGGCCGACGCGGCCGGCAGCCGGATTCGCGCGGTGCGCGCGCTGGCCGACTTCGCGGGCGCCGCGCTGATCGTCGAGGCGGCGGCCGAGCGGCTCGACGTGAAGCGCGAGATCTTCGCGACGCTCGAACGCCATGTCGACGACAGCTGCGTGCTGGCGACCAACACGTCGTCGATCTCGATCACGTCGATCGCGGCCGGGCTGCGCGCGCCGCAGCGCGTGGCCGGCCTGCATTTCTTCAATCCGGCGCCACTGATGGCGCTCGTCGAGGTGGTCAGCGGGCTCGCGACCGCGCCGGACGTCGCACAGGCGCTCTACGACACGGCCGCCGCGTGGGGCAAGCGGCCGGTGCTGGCGAAGTCGACGCCCGGCTTCATCGTGAACCGCGTCGCGCGGCCGTATTACGCGGAGGCGCTGCGCGTGCTGAACGAGCAGGGCGGCACGCCGGCCTCGATCGATGCGGTGATGCGCGACGCCGGCGGCTTCCGGATGGGGCCGTTCGAGCTGATGGACCTGATCGGCCACGACGTGAACTTCGCGGTGACCGAGTCGGTGTTCCGCGCGTACTTCAACGATCCGCGCTATACGCCGTCGCTGATCCAGCAGGAACTCGTGAACGCGGGCTTCCTCGGGCGCAAGTCGGGGCGCGGCTTCTATTCGTATGCGGACGGCGCGACGCCGCCCGCGCCCGCGTTCGAACCGCCGTGCGATGCGCCGGCCGACGTCGTGCTGTTCGCGCAGGACGGCCCGGCCGCCGCGCTGCATGCCCGCGTTGTCGAACGCATCGCGCTCGCGCGGCAGAACGGCGCGCATGCCGACGAACTGCTCGCCGTGGCCGGCCGCGCGTCGATCGCGCTGACCGACGGCCGCACCGCGACCGTGCGCGCCGCGCAAACCGGCGTGGCCGACCTCGTGCTCGTCGATCTCGCGCGCGATTACGCGCAGGCCGGGCTCGTCGCGCTGACGCGCGCGCTGCAGTGCAGCGACGCGGCCTATGCGGATGCGGTCGGGCTGTTCCAGCAAGCGGGTTTTCGCGTCGTCGGCATCGCCGACGTGCCGGGCATGGTCGCGATGCGCACCGTCGCGATGCTCGCGAACGAGGCGGCCGACACGGTGAACCAGGGCGTGTGCTCGCCCGCCGATCTCGATCTCGCGATGGAGAAGGGCGTGAACTACCCGTGCGGCCCGCTCGCGTGGGCCGATGCGATCGGCATCGGCCGCGTGTATCGCGTGCTGTCGAACCTGGCGGCGAGCTACGGCGAGGACCGCTATCGCGTGTCGCCGCGCATCGCCGCGCTGCACGCGGCCGGCCGCACGTTCCGCTAGCCGCCGGCCCCGTCACCCCGATCACGATAACGACATCACTCCACTGGAGGAGCACCCCGATGACTCACCCGACGCACCCCGCCGCCGCCCTCGAGCCGATCGAGACCGCCAGCCGCGACGAACTGCAGGCGCTGCAGCTCGAGCGCCTCAAGTGGTCGCTGCGCCACGCGTACGACAACGTCCCGCACTATCGCCGCACGTTCGACGCGGCGGGCGTGCATCCGGACGACCTGAAGACGCTCGCCGATCTCGCGAAATTCCCGTTCTCGACCAAGCACGACCTGCGCGACAACTACCCGTTCGGCCTCTTCGCGGTGCCGCGCGAGCAGGTCGTGCGCGTGCATGCGTCGAGCGGCACGACCGGCAAGCCGACGGTGGTCGGCTACACCGCGCGCGACATCGACACGTGGGCGAACGTGACCGCGCGTTCGATCCGCGCGGCCGGCGGCCGCCCGGGCGACACGCTGCACAACGCATTCGGCTACGGGCTCTTCACGGGCGGCCTCGGGATTCACTACGGCGCGGAGCGGCTCGGCTGCATGGTCGTGCCGATGTCGGGCGGGCAGACTGAAAAGCAGGTGCAGCTGATCCGCGATTTCGAGCCGAAGATCATCCTCGTCACGCCGTCGTACATGCTGAACCTGATCGACGAGATGGTGCGGCAAGGGATGGACCCGGCCGAGTCGTCGCTGAAGATCGGCATCTTCGGCGCGGAGCCGTGGACGCAGGCGCTGCGCGAGGAAGTGGAGACACGCGTGGGCATCGACGCGCTCGACATCTACGGGCTGTCGGAAGTGATGGGCCCGGGCGTCGCGTGCGAATGCGTCGAGACGAAGGACGGCCCGGTGATCTGGGAAGACCATTTCTATCCGGAGATCATCGACCCGGCGACCGGCGAGGTGCTGCCGGACGGCAGCGAGGGCGAGCTCGTGTTCACGTCGCTGACGAAGGAGGCGATGCCGGTGATCCGCTACCGCACGCGCGACCTCACCGCGCTGCTGCCGCCGACCGCGCGCGCGATGCGCCGGCTCGCGAAGATCACGGGCCGCTCCGACGACATGCTGATCGTGCGCGGCGTGAACGTGTTCCCGAGCCAGATCGAGGAAATCGTCGTCGCGCAGACGAAGCTGTCGGGGCAGTTCCAGATCACGCTTTCGCGCGACGGCCACATGGACCGGCTCGATCTCGCGGTCGAGCTGCGCTCCGAGGCCGTCGCGTGCGTGACCGATGCCGAGCGCGCGGCGATCGCGCGCGAGCTGCAGCACCGGATCAAGACGATGATCGGCGTGTCGGCCGGCGTGACGGTGCTCGCCGCGGGCGGCATTCCCGCGAGCGCGACCGGCAAGGCCCGGCGGGTGATCGACCGCCGGCAGGCCGCCTGAGTTTCGCCGTTCCCTGTTTCTACCCCGAGGAAACCTGTTCGATGGATGGATTGAAAACCCTGGCCGTGGCCGTCGATGCGCGCGGCATCGCGACTGTCGCGCTGCAGCGCGGCGACGTGCTCAACGCGTTCGACGAGACGATGATCGCCGAGCTGACCGACGCGTTTACCACGCTCGGCCGGCGCGACGACGTGCGCGCGATCGTGCTGCGCTCGGACGGTCGCGCGTTCTGCGCGGGCGCTGACCTGCAGTGGATGCAGCGCGCGAGCGCGAACGACGCGGCCGCGAACCTGCGCGACGCCGAGCGGTTCGCCGCGATGATGCGGGCGATCCGGCAGTGCCCGAAGCCGACGGTAGCGCGCGTGCAGGGCCACGCGTTCGGCGGCGGCGTCGGCCTGTGCGCGGCCTGCGACATCGTGATCGCGAGCGATCACGCGCGCTTTTCGGTCAGCGAGGCCCGTTTCGGGATCCTGCCGTCGGTGATAGGCCCGTACCTGGTCGAGGCGGTCGGCCAGCGCCAGGCGCGCCGGCTCGCGCTGACCGCGACGCAACTCGCGGCCGCCGAAGCCGTCGCGATCGGGCTGATCCACCAGGCCGTGCCGCTCGACGCGCTCGACGCCGCACTCGACAAGACGCTCGCCGAGCTGAGCCGCAACGGCCCGAACGCGCTGATGGAGATCAAGCGCTTTTTCGACGCGGTCGGCGAGTACCCGCCGTCGGACGAACGCGCGGCGTTCACCGCGCAGACGATCTCCCGCGTGCGGGCGACGCCGGAAGCGAAGGAGGGCTTCGCCGCGTTCTTCGCGAAGCGGCCGCCGGCCTGGGAGCCGGGCGCCGAATAAGGCGGCGCGGCCCGCCGGGCCCGGGGCGCGATTTGCGTCTCGCGCGCGGGCGCTTGCTCTACAATGCGTGACCCCCGGCGCGCCGCCGGCCCAGCCCCGACCGCTTCTTCGCACCCGATGATCGTCAATCGCCTTATCTCCGAGATCCTGTTCGGCTTTACCGGCCTGATCGGCATCATCAATCCGATCGGCATCGCGTTCCTGTTTCTCGAACGCACCGAGGCGCTGACCGAGCACGAGCGCAACCTGCTCGCGAAGAAGGTGGCGTTCAACGCGTTCATCGTGTTGCTGGTCGCGTTCTTCGCCGGCACGCCGGTGCTGCATTTCTTCGGGATCTCGATGGAAGCGCTGCGGATCGGCGGCGGCTTCGCGGTCGCCGTCGCGGGCTGGCAGATGCTGAACGAGCCGGACGGGCCGGCGGGCGGCGGCGATACGCCGATCAAGCCGATCGATGCGAACGCGATCATGACCCGCGCGTTCTTCCCGCTGACCGTGCCGCTGACCGTCGGCCCCGGCTCGATCGCCACCGCGATCGCGCTGAACGCGAACCGCACGCACAAGCTGTCGGAATTCATGCTGTCGAGCATCGTGTCGATCTCGGTGTCGGCGCTCGTCGCGGTCGTGATCTGGCTGACCTACAGCCGTGCCGCGCTGCTCTCCCGCTATCTCGGCACCGAAGGCACCAAGGTCGCGAAGCGCGTGTCGGCATTCCTGCTGCTGTGCATCGGCGTGCAGATCATGCTGACCGGCTTCTCCGAATTCCTGCAGCCGCTCGCCGACCAGATCAAGTAAGCCGTTCGTCGTTCGCGAGTAATCCGTTCGTTCGTCGACGTGGCAACCGGCGCGGCGCCACGCCGCGCATTCTGATCATGGATGCTGCGTGGCGCGCCGGTTTGCGCCGTCGAAGCCTTGCTCGAGTGCGATCGGGCTGCGGTTCCGGCGCGTCGGCGTTCCTGGGCGACCCGGCCGCAGCAGGCCGTCGCGTCGACTACGCGTTCGCGCGCTGCGCGATACCATGCGACGTCTGGCCGATGCAGCGCACGGCGTTCGTACCCGGTGCACCGAACCGGGCCGCGCATCCGGCCGCAACCCCACTTCAATGACGAGGCGAGCGATGGAATACGTGAAATTCGGGTCGACCGGGATGGACGTGTCGAAGCTGGTGCTGGGCTGCATGACGTTCGGCGAGCCGTCGCGCGGCACCCACCCTTGGACGCTGCCGGAAGCGGAAAGCCGCCCGATCATCCAGCGCGCGATCGAGGCCGGCATCAATTTCTTCGATACCGCGAACATGTATTCGGACGGCACGTCCGAGGAGATCGTCGGCCGTGCGTTGCGCGACTTCGCGAAGCGCGACGACGTCGTGATCGCGACCAAGGTGTTCTACCGGATGCGCCCGGGGCCGAACGGCGCGGGCTTGTCGCGCAAGGCGATCATGACGGACATCGACCAGAGCCTGAAGCGGCTCGGCACCGACTACGTCGACCTGTACCAGATCCACCGCTGGGACTACGGCACGCCGATCGAGGAGACGCTCGAGGCGCTGCACGACGTCGTGAAGGCCGGCAAGGCGCGCTACATCGGCGCATCGTCGATGTTCGCGTGGCAGTTCGCGAAGGCGCTGTATACGTCGAAGCAGAACGGCTGGACCCGCTTCGTCAGCATGCAGAACCACCTGAACCTGCTGTATCGCGAGGAAGAACGGGAAATGCTGCCGCTGTGCGAGGCCGAAGGCATCGCGGTGATTCCGTGGAGCCCGCTCGCGCGCGGCCGGCTGACGCGCAATTGGGACGAGTCGTCCGGCCGGCAGCAGAGCGACGAGGTCGGTCAGCGGATGTACGACGCGACGGCCGGTGCCGATCGCGCGGTCGTCGAGGCCGTCGCGGCGATCGCCGCCGCGCGCAACGTGCCGCGTGCGCAGGTCGCGCTCGCGTGGGTCGCACACAAGCGCGGCGTCACCGCGCCGATCGTCGGCATCTCGAAGCCGCATCATCTGGACGATGCGCTCGGCGCGCTGCAGCTGAAGCTGACGGACGATGAAATCGCGACGCTCGAAGGCCCTTACGTGCCGCACGCGGTAGCCGGCTTCAACTGAGTTCGACCGCGTGAAACCGGCGGGATGCCGCCGCGTGCGGCGTTCAGCGTGCGGCGGCGAGCATCGGATAGGTGAACAGCGCGAAGTGGATCACGTTCAGCCCCGCATGCGCGAGCGCGGATGCGAGCAGTCCGCCGCGCCGCCATGCGAGGCCGTAGCCGATGCCGGCCACCGTGCCGAGCGCGATCCAGGGCCAGCCGCCGGCCGCGTGCGCGGCGCCGAACAGCCCCGCGCCGATCGCGAGCGCGGCCCACGGCCCCCAGCCGAACCGGCCGAGCACGCGCGTGAGCCCGCCTTGCACGTAGCCGCGGAACAGCGCTTCCTCGGCGAGCGTGACGAGCAGCACGTTGTTGACGAGCCACATCCAGCCCGACGCCGGCCATTTCGGCGCCCAGCCGACCATGCCGAACGCGAGCGCGCCGGCCAGGCAGGCCGCCGCCGTCGCGACGGCCGCCACGGCGCCGGTGCGCAGCGCGCGTGCCGGGGCGACGTCCGGCGCCACCCACGGCAGCACCCACAGCAGCCACAGGCCGACGAGCGGCTTGTCGAAATTCAGGTACATCGTGAACGGCACGGCATCCGGCGTGAAACGCGTCGGCTCGATCACGCGCGGATTGTGGAAGCCGGGAAGCAGGTGCAGGCTCAGCGCGATCGCGAGCGCGGCAAACACGACGTGCGCGACGATCCGCAGCGCGAGCGGGCGGCCCGGCGCGACGCCCCAGGCGGCGGCCGCGAGCAGCGCGAGCGGCGCGAGCACGATCGGTTCGAGCTTGCCGAACGCCAGCGCGCCGGCATAGCCGAGCGCGGCAACGGCGATGCTCAGGCCATGCAGCGGGCGCTGCCACGCGAACGCGGCGGCCGCGAACAGTGCGAGCCAGATCGTGGCACACGGGAGAAGCGAGAGAGACATGGGGCGATGCAGGCGGCGAACGAGAGCCGCGCATCATACCCCAGCGGCCGTGACGGCCGCGCCGGGCCGGACGAGGCGGGCGCTCAGCGGCCGGCGATCTCGGTGACGCCGTCGCGGGTCGGGATGTCGACGCTGTTGCGCTCGCGCATCCGCCGCCGGTACCAGAAGGTCCACAGCAGCAGCGTGCCGAACACCGTGTAGCCCATGATCGGCGACACGACGAGCACGCGCTCGACGGGCCAGGTGACGACCATCCACAGGCGCAGCAGCATCTCCAGCGTCATGCAGGCGCCCCACACGAAGGTCATCAGGCGCAGCATCTGGCGCAGCCCCGGCTGCTCGGCCCAGACCGTCTCGAAACGCGCGGCGCCGCCGGCCATCTCGCGGGCCACCGTCGCGCGCGCGAGATAGAAGATCAGCGGACGATCGCGGAACAACGACAGCAGGAACACGACGCCGATCGTGCCGGACGCGAGCGATTCGCGCATCAGCAGCGTGCGCGCGCTGCCGCCGAGCGCCATGCCGGCGATCGACAGCGCGATGCCGAGCAGCACGACGGCGGCCACCGCATCGATGCGGCGCGAGCGGATGAATTCGACGACGGACCAGACGATGGGCGGAATCGCCGACGCGTACAGCGCGCCGGTTTCGCCGAAATACGGATGCGCGACCCGGTACGCGACCCAGGGCAGCATCAGGTTGACGAAGAGTTCGAGGATCAGACCGGCTCGTGGTTTCACGGAAGCGGGCGCGCGGGTGGCGCGCGGGGCGGTGATGTCGCTTCGAGTATATCGAAGTCCGACCCCGCGCGCCGCACCGGCGCGGTTGTGCACGCACCGAAAACGGGCGGAAACATGCGGTGGCCCGGGGCGGGGCCGCGCCCGGGATGCCCCGGGACCGTTCGGTGCCGCGTCCGGCCGCCGCGCGGCCGTCATCGTCCGGTCAACGGTTCGTCAGGCGGCCGCGGGCTGGACGATGATCTTCACGTTCCGGTCCTTGTGGTTGACCAGCTCCTCGAAGCCGTGCGTGACGATGTCGCCGAGCGTGATCCGGCCGGTGATCAGCGGCTGCACGTCGATGCGGCCGTCCGCGATGAAGCGGATCACGTCCGCGAATTCGCCGTTGTACGCGAGCGAGCCGATCACTTCCTTCTCGGTCGACACGATGTCGAAGAAGTTGAACGACGTCGGCTCCTCGAAGATGCCGACCATCACCGACTTGCCGGCCTTGCGGATCACGTCGATCGCGAGCTGCGCGGTGGCCGTGTGCCCGATGCACTCGAACGACACGTCGGCGCCGTAGCCGCCCGTCAGCGCCTTGACTTCCGCGACCGCGTCGGACGCCTTCGGATCGATCACGACCGTCGCGCCGACCTCCAGCGCCTTCTGCTTGCGCGCGGCCGACATTTCCAGCGCGATCACGCGTCCGGCGCCCGCGGCCTTCGCGCACATGATCGTGCACAGGCCGATCGTGCCGGCGCCGACCACGACGACGGTCTGGCCGACGATGTTGCCGGCCTTCTTCACCGCATGCAGCCCGACCGCGAGCGGCTCGATCAGCGCGCCGGCCTCCGTCGGGAAGTTGTCGGGCAGCTTGTACAGCAGCTCGGCCGGCACGTTCACGAATTCGGCGAACGCGCCGTTGTTCATCAGCCCGGTGAACGCGAGGTTCTCGCAGATGTTGTACAGCCCGTGCCGGCAATACCAGCAGGTGCCGCAATGCTGGCAGGCGTCGGCCGTCACGCGCTCGCCGAGCGCGAAGCCCGTCACGCCCGCGCCGAGCGCCGCGATCTCGCCGCTGAACTCGTGGCCGAGGATGCACTGGCCCTTCAGGCCCGTCAGCGGATGCGGTGCGTCGACGGGAATGAACACGGGCCCGGCGACGTACTCGTGCAGGTCGGAGCCGCAGATCCCGCACCAGTGCACGCGGATCTGGACCCAGCCGGCCGGCGGATGCGCCGGAACGGGAACCTCTTCGACGCGGATGTCGTGGCGGCCATGCCAGACGGCGGCCTTCATGCTGGGAGCGGTGTTCGATGCCGGTGTACTCACGTTGCTGTCTCCGTCAGGTTGTCGTCGGACGCGCGGCCAAGGGCCGGTTCGTCCGTCGCGCGATTGCGCGAGCGACCGACATGCAGGAACGGGGCCAGCTTGAATCGGTGTTCGCATGGCGAAGGCTGCGGGCAGGCGGTGTGCGATGCAGCAGGCCGCGTTGCATTGACATCAGCCGGGACCGAGCGAATCACACGCGAAATTTGCTGCGGTTGCGACGGGACGCGGCGGGTGAGACGCCGGGACATTCGTCTCAGCCGTTTGAGACGAAACGCGAGACGCGCGGTTCGGTCGTGGGCGTCGTAGCCGCGGTCGTTGCGGTCCATTGTGGCGATCAGCGAAACGCATCGTTGCGCATGTTTCCCCTTTACTTGAAGTTAACTTCAATTTGTATCATCTGCGGCAATGTCCGATCGCCATGCGTGCATGGCGGTTGCACCGGAGGCGGGGTGCATGACCGAATCGGTCGTTGCTGCCGTGCGAAGGGCCGAGCGCGGCTCGTCTCAATCTTCACGGAATGTCGTCAAGCATGCCAAACGTTATCGAATGCCTGATCTGCGAGTATGTGTCGTACCACATGCTGGTAGCCGAAGAGCGGGACGCGATGCCGTTACCGGCATACGTCGGGATGGCGCGGCCACAGGAGCGTGCCGATCGCGCGCCGACTCCGGAGCCTGTCGCACCTGGCGTTTCACCGTTGCGGCCGCAACTGTTCGTGTCGGTTCTGGAAGCGGGCGACGACGGCTTGCTGGTGCGCTGGAGCGAAAGCGGGCGCTGCCATTACGGCGAGCAACGCTGGCGCTTGCGCGTCGCGTTGCAGGCGGGCCGCTGCGCGATCTCCGGGCAGGCGATCGAGCCGGGCGAACCGGTGTACCGGCCGGTGCGGCGGCCGGTGCCGGTCAACGGCGACGAGATGATCCACCCCGCGTCGGTGCCGCCTGCGGCTGGCGCCGCGTGTCGCGCGGCACCAGGCCGCGGCGAGGCGACGGATCCGGTCGATGCCCCGGGGCTGAGCGACCGGTTGCACTCTCGCGTTACTTGAGATCCTTCCGGTACTGGATGAACCCCGCGTTGTTCGCGAGCTTGTCGTACAGCGCGCGGGCGGTCGTGTTGGTTTCGTGCGTGAGCCAGTACACGCGGCTTGCGCCGGCTTCGCGGGCCCGCTCGTACACGGCTTCGATCAGTGCGCCGCCCGCGCCTTGCCCGCGGGCGTCCGCCGCCGTGAACAGGTCCTGCAGATAGCAGTACGGCCCTTCGGTCCAGCACGAGCGGTGATAGATCGCGTGCACGATGCCGACCAGCGTACCCGACGCGTCGAAGGCGCCGAGCGCGAACATCGGTTCGGCGGGATCCATCAGGCGCGCCCATGTCGTCGCGAACACGGCGTCGCTCAGCGCGGTCTCGTAGAAAGTCTGGTAGCCCTGCCACAGCGGGCGCCACGCGGCTTCGTCGGAGGCCACGAGCGGCCGGACCGTGACGCGCGTCGCGTCGTTCACGCGGCCGGCCGCGTCGCGCGCACGCGCCCGCGCGTGGCGGATCGCGACGAGCGTCTCGCGCTGCGTACCGCTGGCGTCGAAGTTCTCCGGCGCGAGCCAGGCTTCGAACGCGGCGCGCACGTCCGGCCATTCGCCGTCAACGATCGAGAACCATGCCGTGTCGCGGTTGCGGCCCTTGTAGATGATCGCCTGCCGGAACGTGCCTTCGTAACGGAAGCCGAGCCGCGCGGCCGCCTTGCGCGACGGTTCGTTGAGGTCGTCGCACTTCCATTCGTAGCGCCGGTAGCCGAGCGTGTCGAACGCGTACTTCATCAGCAGGTACTGCGCTTCGGTCGAAATCGGCGTGCGCTTCAGTAGCGGCGAGAAGGTGACGGAACCGACCTCGATCACGCCGTTGGCCGGGTCGATGCGCATCAGCGCGAGCGTGCCGACGGCGCGGTTCGTCGCGCGGTCGATCACCGTGTAGTGCAGCGGATCGGCGCTGGCCGCCGCGCCGCGCGCGTAGTCGCGGTAGCTCGACTCGTCGGCGTACGGCCCGTGCGCGAGATAGGTCCAGTCGCTGCCGTCCGGCGCCTGCGCGTACGCGGCGTACAGGTCGGCGGCATGGCGGTCGGCGTCGAGCGGTTCGAGGCGGCAGTAGCGGCCGTCGAGCACGATGCGCTCCGGGCGAGGGCGCGCGGACCAGTCGGGAACGGGGTGGCCGATGGGCTGCTGGAAGTCGTTGGTGAGCGTGGACAAGGTCGATCTCGCTTCGGTTGGCGGCCGGCGACATGCCGGCATGCAGACGATCGTAGTCCCGGCGAGGTACCATGAGAAGCGCCAGCCGACAGCAAATTTATGGTGCCACGAAGGTGCCACGAACGCGCCGCGCCGGTGCCATGCCGGCGCCGCGATCGGCGCGCCATGCACCGAGACTTCCACGCCGCGATATCCCGATGACGACTGCCTTTCCTTCCGGCGACGCACCGCTGTTGCCGCTCGACGCGCCGCTCGCGCGCACGGCCGGCGCGCCTTCGTTGCAGCGGCAACTGCTGCGCCGCGTGCGCGACGCGATTCTCGGCGGCGCGATGCCGGCCGGCACGCGGCTGCCCGGCACGCGCGCGCTGGCCGAGACGCTCGGCGTGTCGCGCAACACGACGGCGGCCGTCTACGAGCAGCTCGTCGCCGAAGGCTTCCTGCAATCCGATCGCCGCGGCACGCGCGTGGTCGGCCTGTCGCGGCCGGCCACGCCGCGCCGGCGGGTCGCACCGCCGGCCGTCGCGCAGCGGCTCGGCCGGATTCGCCCGAGCCTGATCGGCGCCGGCGAGTCGGAAGGCTTCCGGCCGGGCGTGCCCGCGCTGTCGCATTTCCCGGTGGATGCATGGCGGCATGCGATCGACCGCGCGCTGCGCCGCGCCGGCCACGACCTGCTCGCGTATGGTGACCCGCTCGGCGAACGCGCGCTGCGCGAGTCGATCGCGCGCCACCTGGCCGTGACGCGCGGCGTGCGCTGCGATCCCGAGCAGATCGTCATCACCGAAGGCGCGCAGGGCGCGATCGCGCTCTGCGCGCAGTTGCTGACGAACCCCGGCGACACGGTCTGGGTCGAGGAGCCCGGCTATCGCGGCGCGCGCACCGCGATGCAGGCGGCCGATCTCGACGTCGTGCCGATGCCGGTCGACGCGGAGGGGCTGCGCGCGGCCGACACGGACTGGCGCGAACGGACGCCCCGGCTCGTCTACACCACGCCGTCGAACCAGTTCCCGACCGGCGCGGTGCTGTCGATTTCGCGCCGGCTCGCGCTGATCGACGCCGCACGCCGGCATCGCGCGTGGATCATCGAGGACGATTACGACAGCGAGTTTCGGCATACCGGCGAGCCGATCGGCGCGTTGCACGGGCTCGCGGCCGATTCGCCGGTCGTCTATCTCGGCTCGTTCAGCAAGACGATGTTTCCGGCCTTGCGGATCGGCTTTCTCGTGCTGCCCGACGCGCTGCTGGCCGCGGTGCGGCCGGCGTTGCCGGAGATGCTGCGCGGCGGCACGCGCCACGTGCAGCTCGCGCTCGCCGATTTCATCGAGACGGGGGAGTACGGGCGCCATCTCGGGCGGATGCGGCGGCTGTATCGGGACCGGCGGCGCTTGCTGCTCGCCGCGCTGGACGACGCGTTCACCGTGCCGCATCAGGTCGAGGGCGGGCCGTGCGGGCTGCATCTGGCGTTGCGGCTGCCGGCCCGTTATCGCGACCGCGTGATCGTCGAAGCGGCGCGCGCGCACGGGATCGGGCCGTTCCCGCTGTCGGGGTTCTCGATCCACGCGACGTCGCCGGCCAACGGGCTCGTGCTCGGGTTCGGCAATACGTCGGCCGATGCGTTCGCGCCGATGCTGCGGACGCTGTCGACGATCGCGCATCGGGTCGCGGGCGAGTGAGGCGCAGTCGCATCGCCGCGAATTCACCGCAAATCCGCCACAAATCGCCGGAAGGCGCAGCGGGCGAGCCGGTGCTTACCGCACGCGTTCTACGCGCATGATCCGGTGCGCCGCTGCAAGGCCGAGCACGAGCAGCACCGCGACATACGCGACGACCGCGCTCCACGCACCGTGTTGCCAGAACGAGCCGCCGATCGAGCCCAGCACGCTCGACCCGAGGTAATAGGCCAGCAGGTAGAGCGACGCGGCGTGCCCCTTCGCGGAACCGGCGAGATGCCCGACCCAGCCGCTCGCGACCGCATGGGCGACGAAGAAGCCGATCGTGATCAGCACGATTCCGACGATGATCGCGACGAGCGAATGCGACAGCGTCAGCGCGAGGCCGGCCGCGAACACGAGCATGCCGCTGACGAGGACGGGCGCGCGCCCGAGACGATCGGCGAGCGCACCGGCGCTCGACGAAGACACCATCCCGAACAGATAGGCGCCGAAGATCAGCCCGCAGGCGGTCGCACTCAGGTTGAACGGTGCGGCCGTCAGCCGGAATCCGGCGTAGTTGTAGACGGTCACGAACGCGCCCATCACGAGGAAGCCGATCGCGAACACGAACGGCAGCCGCGCGTGATGCAGCTGCGCGTTCCACAGCCGCAGATGGTGACGCAGCGTCAGGTCGGTGCGCTTCACGAAGCGTCGCGACTGCGGCAGCAGCATCACGAACGCGACCGCCGCGACGAGGTCGACCACGCCGATCGTCAGCATCGCGGTGCGCCACGAGAAATACTCTTCGAGCGCGCTCATACCGATCCGCCCGATCATGCCGCCGAACGCGGTGCCGCCGACGTAGAGTCCCATCGCCAGGCCCAGCCCGTCGGCGGCGATTTCCTCGGCGAGATAGGCCATCGCCACCGCCGGAACGCCGCCGAGCGCGAACCCTTCGAGCGCGCGCCAGAGCAGCAGCAGGTTCCAGTTCGGCGAAATCGCGGCGAGCAGGTTGAACAGCGCGGCCAGCGTCATCGACGCGAACATCAGCCCGCGTCGTCCGACGCGTTCGGACAGCGCGCCGGCGCACAGGATGGAGACCGCCAGCAGCCCGGTCGACAGCGACAGGGACAGCGAGCTCGACGCCGCGCCGATGTTGAACTCGCGTGCGAACGCGGGCAGCAGCGGCTGCACGCAGTACAGCAGCGAGAAGGTGGAAAAGCCGGCGAGGAACAGCGCCAGCGCGATGCGCTTGTAGGCTGCCGAGCGCGGCGACACGCCGATAGGCAGCGCATCCGGCGCGGCGTTCGCGGCGCGATTCGTGGCGGGTGACATTGCGGGAGTGGACATGACAGGTGCCCGATGGGTCAGGGAATGCCCGAATTCTTGCGCACGCTCATGTATATGTCCAATATATGAAATGAACCGTAGCGATACGTTTTTCGACTGGCTCGAACGCCGCCTCCATCTACCCCGGGATCACGTCAACGCATGGAACTTCGGCATCTCCGATACTTTCTGGCCGTGGCGGCCACATCCAACTTCACGAAGGCCGCGGAAACGCTCGGCATGGGTCAGCCGCCGCTCAGCCAGCAGATCAAGGCGCTCGAGAACGAACTCGGCGTGGCGTTGTTCAAGCGGACCGCACGCGGCGCCGAACTGACCGTGGCCGGAGAGGTGTTCGCGGAAGAGGCACGGCGCGTGCTCGCCGACGCGGAGCGCGCGGCGCGGGCGGCAAGACGGGCGGCGCGCGGGGAGATCGGGCAGTTGCGGGTCGGGTTCACCGGGACGGCGGCCTTCAATTCGAAGGTGGCGGACCTGATTCGCCGCTTTCGCGAAGCGTTTCCCGATACGGATCTGACGTTGCAGGAGGCGACCTCCGGCGTGCTGCTCGACGCGCTGGCGGCCGGGCGGCTCGACGTCGCGATCGTGCGTCCGGAGCGCCGCATCGCGGACACGTTGCTGACAACGGACTGGGACGAGGAGCCGATGTTCGTCGCGCTGCCGGTCGCGCATCGGCTCGCGCAGCGGCGTCGGATCGATCTGGCGGAGCTGGCCGACGAGGCGTTCGTGCAGGTGCCGCGCGAAGCGGGCAGCGCGCTGTTCGACGACATCGTCGCCGCGTGCAATGCCGCCGGCTTCCAGCCGCGCATGGCGCAGCCCGCGCCGCAAATCGCTTCGGCGGTGACGCTCGTCGCGGCCGGGCTCGGCGTGTCGATCGTGCCGAAGGCGATCACGCAGGTGCAGGTCGCAGGCGTCGTGTATCGGCAGGTCGCGGGCAACGGGCTGCGCGCGAGGCTCGCGATTGCGTCGCGGCGCGACGATCCGTCGGCGGTGGTGCGCAATTTTCTGGCGCTGGCCTGGTAGCGCGGGACGCATTGCGTCGCGCCTCGCCGCCGCGTCGGGGGAATGTTCCGATTGACGAACCGCGAACTTTGTCCGGAACGAACGCTGTCGCGGTTCCGCCGCTGCCCGACCACCCGGCATGCGGGTTTCGATTCGTATGTTCCGGAGGTGGCGTGGACTATAAATGGAGGGGTGTACCGGTGCTTGTCGGGCGTCCGCGCGTCTCGCGCGGGTCGGCGCTGCGACTGCCCGGGGGAGGTGCACCGTGGTTCGCCAGACGCTTGCTCGCGCCGTGCTTCGCACCGCGTTGATCGGGGGCGTGTTCGCCCTGGTTTTGGCGGCGCCGCCGGCCGCTGCCGGGACCGTCGCGCCGCCCGCCACGCCACCGGTGATGAAGAACAGGCCTGCCGCACGGTCTTACTCGATGCCGGTCGACTTCTCGGCGATCGTCGATCGCTACGGCCCGACGATCGTGACCGTCATGACCGCGGCGACCGACCAGCAGGCCGGCGGGCCGTCCTTCGTGTACCTCGATCCCGACGATCCGCTTGCCGCGTTCTTCCGCCGCGGCGCGCCGCTGCCGCCCGCGCAAGGCGCGCAGGCGCCTGCGCCTGATACGTCGCCGCGCGCGATCGCGGGCATCGGTTCGGGCTTCATCGTCGGCGCCGACGGGGTGATCCTGACTTCCGCGCATGTCGTCGCCGACGCGACCGATGTGACGGTGCGACTGGCCGATCGTCGAGAGTTGAAGGCGACGGTGGTGACCGTCGATCCGCAGAGCGACGTCGCCGTGCTGCACATCGACGCGACAAAGCTGCCGGTCGTGCATATCGGCGATTCGTCGCGGGTGCGTGCCGGCGAACCGGTGATGACGATCGGCGCGCCGGACGGCTCGGGCAACACGGTCACGGCCGGCATCGTCAGCGCGACGTCGCATGCGCTGCCGGACGGCAGCGCGTTTCCGTTCTTCCAGACCGATATCGCGGTGAACCCCGACAACTCGGGCGGCCCCGTGTTCAACCGCGCGGGCGACGTGATCGGCATCGCGGTGCAGGTTTATACGGACGCCGACCGTTATGCGAGCACGACGTTCGCGATTCCGATCGCACTCGCCATCAAGGTGCGTGCGCAGGTGCAGGCGCAGATGCGGGCCAATGCGCAGGCGGCGCAGCGCACGTCGTCCGGCAATGCGCTGGGCGTCGACGTGCAGGATGTCGGCGTCGGGCTGGCCGCGGCGTTCGGCCTGCCGCGTCCGGCGGGCGCGCTCGTCAACGGCGTCGATGCCGGCTCGCCCGCCGCCGCGGCCGGCGTGAAGCCCGGTGACGTGATCGTGAAGTTCGGCGGCAAGCCGATCGGACGGTCGGCCGAGCTGAACGACCTGGCCGCCGCGTTGCCGCCCGGCGGAAAGGCGCCGCTGCGGCTGATCCGCAACCGCACGCCGATGATGCTGACGGTCACGGGAGCGGGAGCAGGAGCTGGGGCCGGCGACGCGATCGACAACGCGGCCGCGACGGGCAGCAGTGCGGGCAGCGCGGGCACGGTCGGCACGGCCGGTGCCGCCGGCGTGGCGATGGCCGCCGCGCGGCCGGCAGACTCCGGCGATCGGCTCGGGCTGACGATGCATCCGCTGAGCGACGCCGAACGGCGTTCGACCGGGCTCGCGGTCGGGATGATGGTGGATGCGGTGCACGGGCCGGCCGCGAACGCGGGCATCCGGCCCGGCGACGTCGTGCTCGAACTCAACGACACGCTGCTCGAAACGCCGGACGACGTGCAGGCGCTCGAAGCGAAAGGCGGCGTGATCGCCGTGCTGATTCAGCGCGAGAACGCACGCAAGTTCGTGTCGGTGCGGGCGCGGTAGGGTGTCGACGGGGGCGCGGGGAAGAGCGGCGGCGCTCCGTCGATTCGTCATGTGGACGATGCAGCGCATGCGACGGCTTGACCGGAAACGGCGAACAGGTTGCGACGCGCTTCATGGGCGCCCCTGATCGCGACGACGCGCAACGCGTGGCACCGGAATCGAGCGCACGTCGGCCGATGTACGTTGCACTCACGCCATGCCAGTGGTCGCATCGTTACGCATGCGATATTCAGTCGGCGTTGTCGACAGGTATTTCCGGAACAGCCGCGCCAGTTGGGCGCCACTGTTGATGCCACAGCGACGCGCGACCTTGTCGACCGGCAAGCTCGATTCCACCAGCATCCTGCAGCTCATGTTCAAGCGCGCGCGCTGCAGGTAGTCGGATGGCGTCATGCCGATCTCGCTCTTGAACCTTCTCAGGAAGTTGCGCGCGCTCATGGCCGCGACTTGCGCCGCAGCATCGATCGAGACGGGCCGGTCGACGTTCGCCTCCAGCCAGCGCGCGGATGCCGTGATCTGCTCGCTCACACGTGGCACGTTGCTCGCCGCAACGAACGCATCCGACGGTGCAGGCGCCGGCATCGCCAGAGACCCGGACACTTGCCGCGCGAGCTCGCCGCCCAAATCGTCTTCGACCACGCGCAACGCAATGCGAATGGCATCAGGCTCGCCGCCCGGCGGTCTGGCGGCATGCATGTCGGGCGGGTCGTTGGCGGCACGAAATCCGCTCGGAAGACCGGCCGCATCCAGAAGAAGTTTTCCGTTTGCGATCGGATGAACGGTTTCGCATAGCGGATGCTGGCGGCGCAGCCAATCGATCAGCCGCTTGTCGCGACAGGCCGGATCAGCAGCCGCTCCGCCTGTGACGAACATGATCTGCTTGCCTTCCACGCGCCGCCGCGAATCGATGCTCTCCGTCCAGACGAAGACCGATGAAGAGGCGGCAATTCGGCCGCCGGCAGCGGACACCAGCGATACGTCATAGCGCGCCTCGCCGGACGGACGAGCTGTGGTCAGCGCACTTGCTTTATGAAAAATCTCGATGATCGCCGCGACGTCGTGCAGTGCAAATCCGTTGGACAGCACAATGTCGACTCGCGTCGGCGCCCCTGCGGTGGGCATCCGCGAGCGAGATAGGGTGGAGTGCTCCGATTCCATCGGTGATTCCCCAAGGATGTTGTTGACCGGCAGCGGCCCGCTTCGGGCTCTGCAACTCGAAGCCGTTGACGCATGCCTTACAGGCGGCCTTCGACAACTATCGCGTGGCCGGATTCGACAGCCTGTGGCCGCCTGAAACAGGCAAGCACCTGCGGACATGCGGCCCCGAGAATTCTAGAAAGGGCGGTCGGGTCGGCTTGACACTCCGTCTCAAAAAAACGGAACTTCTATCGGATGCGCTGGGCCCGGTCGAATTGCCGGAAGCACGAGCGATCAGGCTCGCCTTCGCGCAGGTGGTGAAATCGCGATTCGCAAACGATTGCGTGATGCTGAAGAAGCGGGAGGGGACGCGCCGTGTGCTACGGCAAAGCACGTACTGGTATGCTTCCCATGCTGCACTAGCGCGTTCCGGGCGAGCGATTGGATCGATATGGCGTTCAGGAGTGCTGGGCAGATCAAAGCCGGACGAAAATCAGCGAAGAGCGCCGCATTGAACGACGACCCACTACACACTGCGATACCGCCAGGCCGCCTGTTGTTGCCGCCGGAGCGGCCGGTGCTCGCGCCCGGCATCGTGCACAGCAGTTTCAGCGTTCAAGGCGACGCCCGTCGAAGCTTGCTGGCCTGGCAAGAGCGCATGAGTCCCGTCTACGACATATTGCCTTCGTCGAAGCAAGCCGAGGATACGTTCGATGCATCGATGTCCCGTTACACGATCGAGAATCTGAGCATCCTCGACTTTCGCACGGGGCCGAACCTGGCCGTGCGATCGTTGGGTCGGGTTTCGACCGAGAGCGTGCGGGACGTCTCGTTCAGCATATACCTTGAAGGGTCGCCGGGGCAGTTCCTGGGCGGCAAACCACGGTCCGACGCGCCGCACGTGCCGCACGTGCCAAGTATCCTCGCCCTGGACATGGATCAGCCGTGCACGGTCCGGAGTTTTCATAGCCGGATACTTCTCCTGTTTGTGCCACGCGCACTGGTGGAAAAGTCATTCCCTGATGCGGCGTCGCTGCATGGCCGCTGGATTCACGCCACCGATCCTCTGACGCGCATGCTGATCGAGCATCTGGTGGCGCTCAATAAAACCATCGTCGGACTGAGCAAGGACGAAGCGCATCGGTCCTTGCTCACGGCGGTAGAGTTGATCGTTGCGGCCTTCTGCCGCCAGGCGGGTCTTGCCGGCAATGCCCGCGCGGCGGTCCGCGCTGCTGTATACGGGCAAGTGCGGCGGCACGTCGAGGCAAATCTGCATGATCCGAATCTGTCGCCCGACAGCGTGTTGGCGTCGCTTAATCTCTCACGCGCCAGCGTGTACCGAATATTCGAGCATGAAGGGGGCCTGGCCGCTTATATCCGCAACCGCAGGCTGCGAATTGCGGCCGATGAACTGGTGCGCTTTCCCCATGTGGAGGTACAGGACGTTGCCTCGGGGTTGGGCTTCAATGATGCATCAAGCTTTACTCGTGCATTCCGTCGAGCCTTCGACATCTCGCCGCGAGATTTGCACGAGTACGCACCGTTGTTCCAGCATGGAGATACAAAACGGGAGCGCTTCACGAAGAGGCAGGGTTGAACGGATTGGCTCGTCGGCTACGACGAACCTGCGCGGCAGCCGTGTTTCGATAGCCGCTCGAAAGCGGCCACTGACCTTGGCCATCGGGGCGAACGATTGCTGCATGCTCATTCGGATACTCGCGCGACCGTTCCAGTCGGCAAACGGCCGCTCCGACGAGAATGATTCGGATCTCGTCATCTGCCAAAGCGCCCCTGAACTGCAGTCAGAATGTTCAGTACCTGGTGAATTCTCAACCCGGCGGATGGGCGCCGCGGCGACATGCTAGGATCAATGCGATCCGACTTTCATCCCGACGCACCATGACGACAATGTATGAATTGCTCGGTGTGCGCGAGAACGCCACCGACGAGGAAATCAAGCGCGGCTACCGGAAAGCAGCGATGAAAGCACATCCCGACCGCAACGTCGGGTGCGAAGCGGACGCGCATGCGCGATTTCAGGAGATCAAGGAGGCATACGCGATTCTCTCGGACCCGAAGCTGCGCCGCGTCTATGACACCGTTTACGCAGAGGAAATGCGCCGTCACGCACGGCTTCGCGAAGAAGAGGAACGCCTGAAGGCAGAGCGCGAAGCGGAATATGCGCGGTTCGTGGCATTGGCGATGCGCTTCGCCGAGCAAGGGCACAATCGCGACGTCGTGTTCGGTGTTCTGCTCGGCCGTGATTGCGATGGTCAACTCGCCGAGCGCATTGCCGGCAGTGTGGTCGAGCTGCATGCGTCGCGCCAGCCGGGCGCATCGCGGGACGGGCAGCGTGATGAGCAGATGCCGCAAGGCGACGAGAGGGCGACACAGGAGGCATCGGAGCAGGCGCCAAAGAGCGACGCACGAAGGAGTGACGAACACGCGCATACGGATTTTTTCAGCGCTCTGTGGCACGGCGTGTTCGGGCTGCGCCCGTGAGTCCTGGTGGGGGACCGGTTTTGCGAACGCGGAACTTGGCCGCGGTCGGTGGCATCTTCGGGGGAGGTTCTTCGATCGACTGCTTTATGAATTGACGGCTAATTGGGCAGTATTCGGCCGAGGCTGTGTGAAAACGCGAAACCACACGGTTTTCGGGTGTCACTTTACCCTTCCCGAACAGCCACCAGGCCGATACAGCGCGATCTGAAGGGTCGAGTTTTTCAACTGGAGCCTTGGCCATGCGTTTTCACACGGCCTCGGCCACAAACGGCCGTTCGACACAGCTTTTTAGATTGTCGACAGTCGGTGCAGATAAGGGCGTGGTCTTTAGCGGTTACCGTCGATCAGATCGTTCAGCAGCGCATCGAACGCGGCCTGTGCGTCTTCAAGTTCCTGCAGGGCGGCATCAAAGGTCTGCAGCGCGAACGGCGAAGGCTCGCCGCTGCCTTGCGGCGGAAATTGCTTCTGCATCGAGGCGAACGTACTCTGCACGCGCAGCGTGGCGGCCACCATGCGCTCCATCGCCTGGGTTTCTTCGGCACGGGCCTGTTCCGGATTCATTCCTCTCTCCTTGGATGGTTTTCTTGAAGACCAGATCGTACACGCTGTGTCCGTTCTTGCCGCCCTTGGCAGAACGATTCCGTTGAAGGTTCCAACGGCACGCTGCGGGAGAAGCAATTTAATCGGGCATGATTCCGCAGTCGCGCCGAGGCCAAGATACTCATCGAGCGTGGCTACAAAATCCCGCTGCAGCTCACAACGATTGGCCGCTTTGGATGAATCTGAAGGGCCGTTCAGGGTCGACAACCGACCTCCCCGGAAATCCACGAAGAACGTCTTTTGCATTGCGCACGTCCACGCGACGCGTGCGGGGTGGGCACCCGCTTGCATCCAAACCTGCCGATCGCTTCCGAGCCGGCTGCACCGCGACACGCAACGCTGATCCTGCTGTGCGCGTTCTCGGTGCTGCCGTTGAGCCTGTTCCTGCCGTCGCTGCTGGCGATCGCGCGCGACCTGCGCGCCGACTATGCGCTCGTCGCGCTGTCGCTAGGCGGCTACGCGGCGGTCGCCGTGTCGCTCGAGTTCGTGATGGGGCCGCTCTCGGACCGGTCCGGGCGGCGACCGATCATGCTGACGCGCCTCGGCATCTTCACGCTCGGGTCGCTAGGCTGCGCGATGGCGACCAGTCCACGGCGATCGCGCTGGCGGCCGCGGTGTGCGTACGAATCTTCGACGCCCGCGAACGGCGCGCGTGATCGACGCGACAGGACCGGCACGCCGATCCGGCGCGATGCGATCGCTGCCCGGATCGACAAGGAGCGATACGACCCGACCCGACAGCCGTCGGACCGACTGCGCGTCGCATGCGCCCGCACGATGCCTTACGGCTTCGCCCCCATCGTGAACTCGAACGTCGCGACGCCGTCGACGCCACCCGTCACGCGGTCGCCCGGCTGCAGCGCGCCGACGCCGGCCGGCGTGCCGGTGAAGATCAGGTCGCCGGCCTTCAGCTCGACCGAGCGCGACACGTACGCGATCACGTCCGGCACGGCCCAGATCATGTCGGCGAGATCGCCTTGCTGGCGCGTTTCGCCATTGACCGCGAGCCAGATCCGGCCGCTTGCCGGATGGCCCGTGGCGGTCGCAGCGCGCAGCGCGGTCACGGGGCCCGACGCGTCGAAACCCTTCGCCCAGTCCCACGGCCGGCTAAGCTTCTTCGCTTCGGCCTGCAGGTCGCGGCGCGTGAGGTCGACGCCGACGCCGTAGCCCCAAACGTGCGACAGCGCATCGGCCGGGTCGATCGACCGGCCGTCCTTGCCGATCGCGACGACCAGCTCGATTTCATGATGGAGGTCGCCGGTCAGCGGCGGATACGGGACGGTGCCGGCGGCCGGGACGATCGCGTCGGCCGGCTTCGTGAAGAAGAACGGCGGTTCACGGTCGGGATCGGCGCCCATTTCGCGCGCGTGGTCGGCGTAGTTGCGGCCGACGCAGAACACGCGGCGCACCGGAAAGCGCGCGGACGACTGTTCGACTTCGACGGAAGGACGCTCGGAAGCGTCGATGACGTATGCGGACATCGGATGACCTCGTTCGATGAATAGACGGATGCCGTTGCCCGCGCAATGCGCCGCGGGCCGGCATGCATGGAACGATACCCGACGCATGCGCGCCGGGATGCGACGCAACTGCGCTTTAACCGGACAAATCTACGCGTCGCCGGCCGTCGGCGCTGCGTCGGCGTCCGGCAGCGCGGCGTTGGCATCCCGGTACGCCTTCGGCGACACGCCGACCCGCGCCCGGAAGCGCCGCGCGAAATACCCTTCGTCGCGGAAGCCGACCGAGCGCGCGATGTCGGCGATGCGCCGGCTCGTATGCGCGAGCAGCGACTGCGCGAGCGCGATCCGGCGCTCGGTCACGAGATCGGTGAAGGTGCTGCCGGTTTCCTTGCGCACCAGGTGCGCGAGGTAGTTCGGCGACAGGAACGCGGCCTCGGCGGTGGCCGCGAGCGTGAGGTCCTCGCGGGTCAGGTTCGCGCGCACGTGGCGCAGCACGCGAGCGAGGGCGTCGCGCCGGCCCGCGCGCTGGGCGCCACGCTGCGCGAGCTTGTCGAGCGCGCCCGCGTACTGCGTGCAGACGAGGCCGATCAACTGCAGCAGGTAGCCGCGCAGCAGCGTGGTCGAGCCGAAGGTGCGCACGCGGTCGGCATCGAGCATGCACAGCGCGAGGCGCCGCGCCTCGTCGAACGCGTCGCCGGTCAGGATGAAGTCGAGATGTTCCTGGAAGCGGAACGGCGTCAGCTCCGGAAAGCGCTGCGCGGGGACATCCTCGAGATCGAGCGGATCGACGTCGAGATCGGCGCGCAGGAACGCCTGGCTGAAGTTGATGACGATGAAGTGCGCGCCTTCCGGATGCGGAATCAGGTGTTCTCGGTGGGGCAGCACGAACGCGAGCGCGCCGCGCGGAAACGGCCGCGTGACGCCGCCGATCCGCTGCTCGGTGTCGCCGCCGAGGTTGAACTGGATCTGGAAATACGCGTGCCGGTGCGGCTCGGTGATCGCCTGGCGCGACGCCTGGTCGCGGATGTAGAAATCGAGCCGGTCGCTGCGTTCGGGCATCCCGTACAGGCGCGGCGGGGCGGTGGAGGGCATGAAGGATTCTGCTGTTGGTGACGCGGTTGAGCCGCGATGGTACAGCGAACCGGGCGCGGCCGGAATCTGCGGGCCGATCCGCGCAGGCCGGACGGGCCGCGTGGGCGCGCGCCCCGCGCGGCGACAGGGCAATCAGGCGGCCGGATGAAAGCCCAGGTAGCGGCAGCGCGTGTCGGCCCCGTCGGTGGCGAGCCGGCTGGATGCGCCGACCGAGCGGAGCGTGTCGGCGGTCGCGGTGCGATTCGTGAGCAGCGTCCATGCCGTCGGCGCCGGCTCGGCGGCCGCCGTTGCGCGCGCATCGTCGAGCGCGCTCAGCGCGGCCAGCAGCGCGCCGGCGGAAGGCGCGTGAATCGCGAATCCTTCGTTCGCGACGGCTGCCGTATCGATGCCGAGCGCCGCGCACAGTCGTGCACGAAGCGGCGTCTCAGCCACGCTCGCCTCCCGTGCGCACGCGATGTTCTCGCGTGTGAGGGCATCGACGATCGTGCCGCCGCGGGTGAGCGGCGCCTGCTGCCATGCGTCGGCCGGGCACTGCTTGCCGTCCAGCGCCAGCGGTACGAACGGATTGACCTCGGCGGGGTAAATCCGGCACACCAGCGGCCGTTCGTCGTAGATCGCGCAGCGCAGGTCGTCGCGCAGGTTCGGGCACGGCCCGGCATGGGACGCGGTGAGCAGGGTGGTGACGCGTACCGGCAGCGTGCCGCTGAACGCGGGCGACGAACGTGCCCGCTTGTATGCGGCGAACGCGTCGTCGGGGGCCGGTTCGACGGGCCACGGCATGGCGTCGCACAACAGTTCCACATGGCCGCCGCGCCGCAGCCATGCCGTGGCCTCGGCGACGGTCAGCGGAATGCGCAGGTCGTGGCAGCAGCGGCCGCAGCCGGTGCATGAAAAGTCTATGTCGTTCTGATTCATTTCGATTGGGAACAGGGGGCGGCCGGTTTCCGTCAGCCGGCGATCAGCGGCGCGACGCGCCGCCGCAGTTCCGGCACGACCTCGGCATCGAACCACGGATGGTGCTTGAACCACGCCTGGTTGCGCGGCGACGGATGCGGCAGCGGCAGCACGTCGGGGCCGTAGTCGCGCCACGCGTGCACGGTGTCGGTCAGCGTCGCCTGGCGCGTGTCGCGCAGGAAATGCCGCTGCGCGTACTGGCCGATCAGCAGCGTCAGCCGGATCGACGGCAATTCGGCGAGCAGCCGGTCGATCCACAGTGGTGCACATTCAGGACGCGGCGGGTTGTCGCCGCTCGCGCCGCGGCCGGGGTAGCAGAAACCCATCGGCACGATCGCGAAGCGGGTCTCGTCGTAGAACGTGTCGGCGTCGACACCGAGCCAGTCGCGCAGCCGCTTGCCGCTGGCATCGTCCCACGGGATGCCGCTCGCATGGACGCGGGCGCCGGGCGCCTGCCCGACGATCAGGATGCGGGCGTCGCGATGGGCGCGCACGACGGGGCGCGGGCCGAGCGGCAGGTCGGCTTCGCAGGCGCGGCACGCGCGGATTTCGGTGAGCAGCACGTCGAGCGGCGTGCGCGTTCGTTTCGGCATCGATTCTGAACGGGGACGGACTGGCGACGCGGATGCAAACGCGTCCATGCGGCGCGGCGAGCCGGAGCGGACCGGCGCATCGGGTCAGGCATTCCGCGGGGCGCGGCATGGTGCTGCGCGGCGGCCCCGGCATCCGTGCCGGGATCACCTGTCCGCCGCACCGCCTTCGGCGACCGCAGCATCATACAACGCCGTCTGCGCGATCGCCGCGGCGATGGCCGCGTCGTCGTGCGTGCCGTCGAGCATGCCCCAGCGGCGGTATTGCAACAGGAACCACCGGCCTTCCTGGGGATCCGGCCGGTTCACGGCGCCGCCGTCATGGAAGCGGATCGGCAGCGGCGGCTGCGCGAACGGCCCCGGGCCGTAGTCGCCGAGCAGGCGCGGCGCGATCAGCCGGGCCGGTACGCCGAGCGCATCGGGCGACGCGAGCCAGCCGGCCGCGTCGCGACGGTGCGCGGCGCTGTCGAGCCACGCGCACGCATCGACGAGCGTGCGGATCAGCGCGCGCGCGGTGGCCGGATACAGCGCGACGAAATCGCGCCGGGCCGCGAGCACCTTCTCCGGATGATCGGGCCAGATCTCGCTGGTGACGGCGACGGTCCGGCCCGCGCCGCACGCTTCGGCCACCGCGTGCCACGGCTCGCCCGCGCAGAAGCCGTCGAGTTCGCCGCTCGCGAGCGCCGCGACCATCTCGGGCGGCGGAATCACGACGCTGCGCACGTCGCGCAACGGATCGATGCCGTGCGACGCGAGCCAGTGGTTCAGCCACATCGCATGCGTGCCGGTCGGGAAGGTCTGCGCGAGCAGCGGCTTGCGTCCGAGCGTCGCGAGCGCCGTGCGGACGTCGCCGCTTGCGCGGTAGGCGTCGGCGAGGCCGCGGGCGAACGTGATCGCCTGGCCGTTGCGGTTCAGCACCATCAGCGCGGCCATGTCGGCCTGCGGGCCGCCGATGCCGAGCTGCAGCCCGCACACGAGCCCGTACAGCGCGTGCGCGGCGTCGAGTTCGCCGCTCAGCAGCTTGTCGCGCACGGCGGCCCAGGACGGCTGGCGGCTCAGTTCCAGCGTCAGGCCGTGGCGCGCGCCGAGATTCAGCTGCTGCGCGACGATCAGCGGGGCCGCGTCGCTCAGCGCGACGAACCCGAGACGAAGATGCGCGCGTTCCGGCGCGGCGGGAGGCGAAGGGTTCATGGCATTCATGACGGTTGGGTCGCATCGAGCAGTTGCCGCGCGACGTCGACGATGCGCAGGCCCTGGTCCATCGCGCGCTTGCGCAGCAACGCATACGCATCGTGCTCGGACAGCCTGCGCTGATCCATCAGCAGGCGCTTCGCGCGATCGATCAGCTTGCGTTCGGCGAGCTCGCGCTCGACGTCGGCGAGCCGGCGGCGCAGCGCATCGTCGTGCGAGAAGCGCGCGAGCGCGACTTCGAGGATCGGCGCGAGGCGCTCGGCCGACAGGCCCTCGACGAGATACGCGCTGACGCCGGCGCCGACCGCCGCGTGAATCAGCGCCTGGTCGGCATCGTGGCTGAACATCAGCACGGGGCGCGGCGCGGTCGCGTGCATCACGGCCAGTTGCTCGAGCGTGTCGCGCGACGGCGAATCGGTATCGATGATGACGACGTCGGGGCGCTGCTCCTCGACGGCCGCGGGCAGGCGCGCGGGCGTCGCGACGTCGTTGAGCATCTCGTAGCCGAGGCGCGCGAGCGCGTCGCCGAGTTCGCCGATCGGCTTGTCGGTGTCGGTGACGAGCAGCACGCGCAGGCGTGCGGGCGGGACGGACGAACTCATGACGCGAACGGGGACGGACCGGCTTCGGTGCAAGGGTGGAACGGGGGTTGCGGGGCGCGGGCGGAAGTCGATGTGCCCGGAACCTCACGCATGCATCCCCGGCAGCCGGCGCGAACGCGGCCGCGGTGAGCGGAACGGGCGTGCGGACGGTGCCGCGTGACGTGACCCATGCTACGCCGCCCGCGACAGGAGCGCCTCGCCGGCGACATCGGTGCACCGCACGGCGGTTTCGCCGATCGCCGCGCCGACCAGCATCACGGCCGGGCTGCCGAGCCGGGCCGCCGCGACGCCGCGCGCGAGGCCGCCGAGCGTGCCTGCCCAGCGGCGCTCGTGCGGCGTGCCGGCCCACTGCACGGCGGCGGCCGGCGTCGACGCGGGCAAGGCGGCGAGCAGGCCCGCCGCGATGCTGGCCACGCGGCTCACGCCCATGTAGATCGCGAGCGTGGTGCCGGTCGCCGCGAGCGCCGCCCAGTCGGGTTCGCCGTGGTCCTGGCGATGTGCGGTGACGAACGTGACGCCCTGGCAGTGCTCGCGGTGCGTGAGCGAGATGCCGAGGCTCGCGGCGGCCGCGAAGCCCGACGAGATGCCGTTGACGATGTCGACGGGAATCGCGGCGGCGCGCAGCGTCGCGAGTTCCTCGCCGGCGCGGCCGAACAGCAGCGCGTCGCCGCCCTTGACGCGCACGACGTGCGCGCCGCGCAGCGCGTAGCGGCGCATCAGTTTCTCGATGAACGCCTGCGGCGTGGAGCGGCAACCGCCGCGCTTGCCGACGCGGATCACGCGCGCGTGCGGCGCGAGTTCGACGATGCCGGGCGCGACGAGATCGTCGAGCAGCAGCACGTCGGCGGCCGCCAGCGCCTTCACGGCCTTCAGTGTGAGGAGATCGGGATCGCCGGGCCCGGCGCCCAGCAGCGTGACTTTTCCAGTCGTCATGTCGTGTTCCAGTGCCGCGTGCGTGCGGCGATCGATAACGCATTGTTGCTTGCGGCGGCGGCGGGCGGTCGACGCGATCGCGACATCCGGCCGTGCCGGGCACGGGGGGACGTCGTTGTCCTGATCTGTTGCGCCCGCCTGCAACGGCGGGCCCGACTTGCGGGGACTGCCCACCGGCGCCGTTGCCGGTGTGGTCCGGAATCAGCAATATCCGGGCCAACCTGCTCGAACCGGGCGGCGAGCGCGGCAACCGACGTGGTGACAAATGCGGCAATGACTGCCGCGATACACATGCTGCGACCGCCACGACGGACGCCGGCCCGCATGCGGCCGCGGGGCCGCGGCGCACGCGATGCCGCATCGGCGTGCATCGCGGCCCCGTCCACGCGCACCGCGATGTCGCACGGCGACAGTGCTGCAGCGCACCGTATCTGTGCCTCGCTGCATCCCGACGTATCATGCGCGGCGTCGTGCAGCGACGCGTGCAACGGCCGGCGAGCCTTGTGCGGCGGGGCTGCAGATGCGATTCGGGCGGATATGGCACGGCGTTTGCGTAAGCTGGCTCGGGCGGGTCAATGGCGATTCGTCCGCAGTACCGATTACCGACGCGCCCGGCAACGGGCTTCATGGGCAACGGCGTCCTACACATCGGGTCTCGACGAGACCGGGTGTGCAGGACGCCGTTTTTCGTTTGGCGGATGACATGACCGACAAAGCTACCCGTATCGATCTCTTCAGCTTCCGCACCGCGCCGATGCGCGCGTTCCACATGACGTGGATGGCGTTCTTCGTATGCTTCTTCGCGTGGTTCGCATGCGCGCCGCTGATGCCGCTGATTGCGCGCGAGTTCCACCTCACCGCGGCACAGGTCGCGAACATCAACATCGCCGCGGTGGCCGCGACGATCGCCGTGCGGCTGCTGGTCGGCCCGATGTGCGACCGCTTCGGCCCGCGCCGCGTGTATGTCGGGCTGCTGGTGCTCGGCGCGATTCCGGTGTTCGCGGTGTCGTTCTCGCACGACTATGTGACGTTCCTGATCTGCCGGCTCGGCATCGGCGCGATCGGCGCGGGCTTCGTGATCACGCAGTACCACACGTCGGTGATGTTCGCGCCGAACGTGGTCGGCACCGCGAACGCGACCACCGCCGGATGGGGCAACGCGGGCGCGGGCGCGACGCAGGCGATGATGCCGCTGCTCGTCGCGGCCGGCCTGATGCTCGGCTTCGGCGACGACGCGTCGTGGCGCATCGCGCTCGTCGTGCCGGGCGTCGCGATGCTCGCGATGGCCTGGGCGTACTGGCGCTTCACGCAGGACTGCCCGCAAGGCGACTTCATCGCGCTGCGCAAGCAGGGCGTGACGGTCGACAGCGGCAAGAAGGGCGGCTGGGCGAGCTTCTTCGCCGCGTGCGGCAACTATCGCGTGTGGATGCTGTTCGTCACGTACGGCGCGTGCTTCGGCGTCGAGGTGTTCATCCACAACATCGCCGCGCTGTACTACGTCGATCACTTCAAGCTGTCGCTGAAGGACGCCGGCTTCGCGGTCGGGATGTTCGGGCTGCTCGCGCTGTTCGCCCGCGCGCTCGGCGGCTGGCTGTCGGACAAGATCACCGCGCGCCGCAGCCTCGACGTGCGCGCGACGCTGCTATGCGCGCTGATCGTCGGTGAAGGGCTCGGGCTGGTCTGGTTCTCGCATGCGCAGGGCATCGGCATGGCGCTCGTCGCGATGCTGACCTTCGGCCTCTTCACGCACATGGCCTGCGGCGCGACCTATGCGCTGGTGCCGTTCATCGACCGCAAGGCGCTCGGCGGCGTCGCGGGGATCGTCGGCGCGGGCGGCAACGTCGGCGCGGTGGCCGCGGCGTTCCTGCTGAAGGGCGTCGGCGACGTGCAGCACACGCTGAGCCTGCTCGGGCTCGCCGTCACCGCGACCGCGCTGTGCGCGATGGCCGTGCGCTTCAGCGAGGAACACAAGGCACGCGAGGCCGAGCTGCGTGACCGCGCGCTCGCCGCCGCCGGCGCCGCGAACTGATCGACCGAAGGAAACGTCATCATGAAACTCATCGTCATCGGCCACGGGATGGTCGGCCACAAGCTCCTCGAATGCGTCGCCGCGCAAGCCGGCGCGGCGGGCGCGCTGCAGGTCACGGTGCTCGGCGAGGAACCGCGTCCGGCGTACGACCGCGTGCACCTGTCGGAATTCTTCGCGGGCAAGTCGGCCGACGACCTGTCGCTCGTCGAACCCGGCTTCTTCGAGCGTCATCCGCAGTTCGACCTGCGGCTGAACGCCCGGGTCGCATCGATCGACCGTGCCGCGCACACGGTCACGCTCGCGTCCGGCGAAACGCTCGCGTACGACAAGCTGGTGCTCGCGACGGGCTCGCGTCCGTTCGTGCCGCCGGTGCCGGGGCGCGATCGCGCGGGCTGCTTCGTGTACCGGACGATCGAGGATCTCGAAGCGATGCAGGCGTGCGGCACGCACGCGAAGCGTGGCGTGGTGATCGGCGGCGGGCTGCTCGGCCTCGAATGCGCGAAGGCGCTGCGCGACATGGGGCTCGACACGCACGTCGTCGAATTCGCGCCGCGGCTGATGGCGGTGCAGGTCGACGACGGCGGCGGCCGGATGCTGCGCGCGAAGATCGAGGCGCTCGGCGTGACCGTGCATACGGGCAAGAACACGCTCGAAATCGTCGACGGCGAAGAAGGCACGCACCGGATGGCGTTCGCCGACGGTTCGCATCTCGATGCCGACATGATCGTGTTCTCGGCCGGCATCCGCGCACGCGACGAACTGGCGCGTGCGTGCGGCCTCGAAATCGGCCCGCGCGGCGGCGTCGCGATCGACGACGCGTGCCGCACGAGCGACGCCGACATCTACGCGATCGGCGAATGCGCGGCCTGGAACGGGATGGTGTACGGGCTCGTCGCACCGGGCTACGACATGGCGCGCGTGGTCGCGAAGCAGCTCGGCGGCGCCCCGGAAGAAGCGGCCGACGCCGCATTCGCCGGCGCCGACATGAGCACCAAGCTGAAGCTGATGGGCGTCGACGTCGCGAGCATCGGCGACGCGCACGGCGCGACGGCCGGCAGCCGCACCTACCAGTACGCGGACGAGCGCCGCCAGGTCTACAAGAAGCTGGTGGTATCGGACTGCGGCAAGTTCCTGCACGGCGCGGTGATGGTCGGCGACGCGGCCGAATACGGCACGCTGCTGCAGATGATGCTGAACCGCATCGAGCTGCCCGAGTCGCCGGAATTCCTGATCCTGCCGTCGTCGGACGGCGCGGCGAAGCCCGCGATCGGCGTCGACGCATTGCCGGACGGCGCGCAGATCTGCTCGTGCAACAACGTGTCGAAGTCGCAGATCTGCGCGGCGGTGGCCGACGGCGCGACGAGCCTGGGCGCACTGAAGTCGTGCACGGGCGCGGGCACGTCGTGCGGCGGCTGCGTGCCGCTCGTCACGCAGATCATGAAGGCCGAGATGAAGAAGCAGGGCCTCGCGGTCAACAACCATCTGTGCGAGCACTTCCCGTATTCGCGCCAGGAGCTGTTCCACCTGATCCGCGTCGAGCGCATCACGACCTTCGACGCACTGCTCGCGAAGCACGGCCACGGGCTCGGCTGCGACGTGTGCAAGCCGGCGGTGGCGGGCATCCTCGCGTCGTGCTTCAACGAGTTCGTGCTGAAGAAGGAGCATGCTGGGCTGCAGGATTCGAACGACTACTACCTCGCGAACATCCAGCGCGACGGCACGTACTCGGTCGTGCCGCGCATGCCGGGCGGCGAGGTGACGCCGGAAGGGCTGATCGCGGTGGGCCAGGTCGCGAAGAAGTACGGGCTCTACACGAAGATCACCGGCGGCCAGCGCGTCGACCTGTTCGGCGCGCGCGTCGAGCAGCTGCCGTCGATCTGGGAAGAACTGATCGCGGCCGGCTTCGAATCGGGGCATGCGTACGGCAAGGCGCTTCGTACCGTGAAGTCGTGCGTCGGCTCGACGTGGTGCCGCTACGGCGTCGACGATTCGGTCGGCCTCGCGATCGACCTCGAGAACCGCTACAAGGGCCTGCGCGCGCCGCACAAGATCAAGTTCGGCGTGTCGGGCTGCACGCGCGAGTGCGCGGAAGCGCAAGGCAAGGACGTCGGGATCATCGCGACCGAGAAGGGCTGGAACCTGTACGTATGCGGCAACGGCGGGATGAAGCCGCGCCACGCGGAACTGCTCGCGTCCGACCTCGACCGCGCCACGCTGATCCGCTACATCGACCGCTTCCTGATGTTCTACGTGCGCACCGCCGACCGGCTGCAGCGCACCAGCGTGTGGCGCGACAACCTCGAAGGCGGGCTCGACTACCTGGCCGACGTCGTCGTGCGCGACACGCTCGGGATCGCGGCCGAACTCGAGGCCGACATGCAGCACGTGGTCGACACCTACGAATGCGAATGGAAGAAGGCCGTCACAGACCCGGACACGCGCAAGCGCTTCCGCCACTTCGTGAACAGCGACGCGCCGGACACGACCATCGCATTCGTCGAGACGCGCGGCCAGATCCGGCCTGCCACGCCGGCCGAGCGCGCGGGCGGCAGGCCCGTTGCGATTCCCGTCGTCGCCGAACCCGCCACCGTGTGACTTCGACCGACACCAGCGTCTTTTCCAAGGAGCCCATCATGAACGATCGTCATCCCCTGTCCTGGACCCGCGTGTGCCCGCTCGACGACATCGTGCCGAACACCGGCGTGTGCGCGCTCGTCAACGGCGAGCAGGTCGCCGTGTTTCACGTCGCGCATGCCGAAGCAGGCGGCGTGTTCGCGATCGACAACGTCGACCCGGTGTCGCAGGCGGCGGTGATGTCGCGCGGGCTGATCGGCAGCCTCGGCGAGCGCGTGGTGGTTGCGTCGCCGCTGTACAAGCAGCATTTCGACCTGCGGACCGGCGAATGCCTCGAAGCGCCCGAGCAGTCGGTGAACGCGTATCCGTCGCGGGTCGAGGACGGCTTCGTATGGATCGCCGCCTGAACGCCCCGGACCACGCATGAGCGCCACCCCCGTCAAGAGCGTGTGCCCGTACTGCGGCGTCGGCTGCGGGATGGTGCTGCACGTCGAGGATGACGAAGTCGTCAAGGTATCGGGCGACTCCGACCATCCGGCCAACTTCGGACGGCTGTGCACGAAGGGTTCGTCGGCGCATGTCGCGCTGCGCCGCTCGGGGCGGCTCGACCGCGCGTTCGTGCGGCGCGCGCGCGAGGACGACCTCGTGCCGCTGCCGGCCCGCGACGCGATCGCCGAGACCGCGCGGCGGCTGCGCGCGGTGCTCGACGCGCACGGGCCCGACGCGCTGTCGTTCTACGTGTCGGGGCAGATGTCGATCGAGGCGCAATACCTCGTGAACAAGCTCGCGAAGGGCTTCGTCGGCACCAACAACATCGAGTCGAACTCGCGCCTGTGCATGGCGAGCGCGGGCACCGGCTACAAGCAGTCGCTCGGCGCGGACGGCCCGCCCGGCTCGTACCAGGACTTCGATCGCGCGAACCTGTTCTTCGTGATCGGCGCGAACATGGCCGACTGCCACCCGATCCTGTTCCTGCGGATGATGGATCGCGTGAAGGCCGGCGCGAAGCTGATCGTCGTCGATCCGCGCCGCACCGGCACCGCCGACAAGGCCGACCTGTTCCTGCAGATCCGGCCGGGCACCGATCTCGCGCTGACCAACGGATTGCTGCACCTGCTGCACGCGAACGGCCGCATCGATGCCGCGTTCATCGATGCGTACACCGAAGGCTGGGACGCGATGCCCGCGTTCCTCGCCGACTACACGCCCGAACGCGTCGCCGAGATCACTGGCCTCGCCGAAGCCGACATCCGCACGGCCGCGCAATGGATCGGCGACGCGCAGGAATGGATGAGCTGCTGGACGATGGGTCTCAACCAGAGCACGCACGGCGTGTGGAACACCAACGCGATCTGCAACCTGCATCTCGCGACGGGCACGATCTGCCGGCCTGGCAGCGGGCCGTTCTCGCTGACCGGCCAGCCGAACGCGATGGGCGGGCGCGAGATGGGCTACATGGGGCCCGGGCTGCCGGGCCAGCGCTCGGTGCTGTCCGACGACGACCGGCGCTTCGTCGAGCACCTGTGGCGCGTGCCGGCCGGCACGCTGCGCAAGGACGCCGGCCGCGGCACCGTCGACCTGTTCGAACGGATGGCGGCCGGTGACATCAAGGCGTGCTGGATCGTCTGCACGAATCCGGTCGCGACGGTGCCGAACCGGCAGAACGTGATCGCCGGGCTGCAGGCCGCGGAGCTCGTGATCGCGCAGGACGCATTCCTCGACACCGAGACCAACCGCTACGCGGACATCCTGCTGCCCGGCGCGCTGTGGGCCGAGGGCGACGGCGTGATGATCAACTCCGAACGCAACATGACGCTGATGCGCGCCGCGGTTGCGCCGCCCGGCGACGCGCTGCCGGACTGGCGCATCGTCGCGGAAGTCGCGCGCGAGATGGGTTTCGGCGATGCGTTCGACTATGCGTCGGCGGCCGACGTGTTCGACGAGATCGTGCGCTTTTCGAATCCGGCGACCGGCTACGACCTGCGCGGCGCGAGCCATGCGGCGCTGCGCGAGGGCCCGGTGCAATGGCCGGTCGCGCCGGGCACCGCGCGCGAGCGGCACCCGGTCCGCTACCTGAACGACGGCGTGAGCCAGACGCCGCGCGCGGCAGCCGACGGCGGCGCTGCGCCGCGCCTCGCGTTCCCGACGCCGTCGGGCAAGGCGCGCTTTTTCGCTCGGCCGCACGTCGATCCGGCCGAGCTGCCGGACGATACGTTCCCGATCGTGCTGAACACCGGCCGGCTGCAGCATCAATGGCACACGATGACGAAGACGGGCAAGGTCGCGATGCTGAACAAGCTCAATCCGCGCCCGTTCGTCGAACTGCATCCGGACGACGCGAGCGCGCTCGGCATCGCCACGCAGGACAGCGTCGAGATTCGCTCGGCGCGCGGCCGCGCCGTGCTGCCGGCCGTCGTGACCGAGCGCGTGCAGCGCGGCAATTGCTTCGCGCCGATGCACTGGAACGACGTGTACGGCGACGACCTGTGCATCAACGCGGTGACGAACGACGCGATCGATCCGGAATCGCAGCAACCCGAACTGAAGTATTGCGCGGTCGCGCTCGCGCGCGTCGACACGGACGCGTTCGCGTCCGCGGCCGACGACACGTCGCGACCCGATGCCGCCGCCGGCGACGCGCGGCCCGTGCCGGCGGCGGTGCAGATCACGGCTTCACAGGAATCCGACATGGCAGACCTCGACACTTTCGCGGCCGCGCTCGGCGTGGCCGATCTCGCGCCGCCGCCGCTCACCGACGCGGAGCGCCTGTACGTGGCCGGCCTCGTCAGCGGGCTGAAGGCGAGCGCCGGCCGGCGCGACGGCGGCGTGCCGGTGCTGCCGGCCGGCGCGCCGCTCACGCCGCCGGTGCGGTTCTGGCTCGACGGGATGCTGGCGGGGCTGTTCAGCCGAGCGTTGCCGGCCCACACCGCGGAAGGCGCCATGCCCGCACTGCCGGCCGAGGCCGCCGCGCCCGGCGGCGTGCGGATCGTGCGCACGCGCCCGAAGGTCGTGCTGCTGTGGGCGTCGCAGACCGGCAACATCGAATCGCTGACCGAGGACTACGCGACGCAGCTGATGAACGCCGGCTTCGAGATCCGCACCGCGTGCATGTCCGACTATCCGGTCGCGTCGCTGGCCGGCGCGCAATACGTGCTGCTGATGACGAGCACGTTCGGCGACGGCGACGCGCCCGACAACGGCAGCGAGTTCTGGGACGCGCTGCAGGCCGGCAGCGCCGCGCGCCTCGACGGCGTGCACTTCGCGGTGCTCGCGTTCGGCGATCGCAACTACGACCAGTTCTGCGGGCACGGCCGCCGGCTCGATGCAAGGCTCGCGGAACTCGGCGCGGCGCGCCTGTGCGCGCGCGTCGATTGCGACGTCGAGTTCCAGCGCGATGCCGACCAGTGGCTCGAGCGCGTGGTCGCCCGGATCAAGGAAGCGGATGCGGCGCTGCATGCGGTGCCGACCGCCGGGATGCGCGCGTCGGGGCTGCTGCCGACCAAGGCGCATCCGGCGCCGTCGAAGCTCGTCGCGAACCTGCGGCTCAACCGGCCGGGCGCCGCGAAGGACACGCGCTACGTGTCGCTGTCGACCGAAGGCGCGAACCTCGAATACGAAACCGGCGACGCGCTCGGCGTGTGGCCGACCAACTGCCCGGAGCTGGTCGACGAGCTGCTGTCGGTCACCGCGCTGAAGGCCGATGCGCCCGTGTCGGTCGCGGGCGTCGGCGACGTGCGGCTCGGCGATGCGCTGGCGCGCCACTTCGACATCACGCGCCCGCATCCCGACACGCTCGCGTTCATCGCGTCGCGCAGCGCGAACGGTGCGCTGAAGGCGCTGCTCGGCGACGATCGCAAGGCCGACCTGAAGCAATGGTTGTGGGGGCAACAGCTCGCGGACGTGCTGCACGAATTCCCGGTCGAGCTGTCGGGCGCGGAGCTGGTCGGGATGCTGAAGCGGCTGCAGCCGCGCCTGTATTCGATCGCGTCGAGCCCGAGCGCGCACCCGGGCGAGATTCACCTGACGGTGTCGGCCGTGCGTTATCACAATGGCCGCCGCGCGCGCAAAGGCGTCGCGTCGACGTTCCTCGCCGATCGCGCGGACGACGGCCGCGTGCCGGTGTTCGTGCAGAAGTCCGCGCATTTCCGGCCGCCGGTGAACGGCGACGTGCCGGTCGTGATGGTCGGGCCCGGCACCGGCGTCGCGCCGTTCCGCGGCTTCCTGCACGAGCGGCAGGCGCGCGGCGCGCGCGGCCGCAACTGGCTGTTCTTCGGCGAGCAGCATGCGCAGACCGACTTCTACTACGGCGACGAACTGAGCGCGATGCGCGACAGCGGCTTCCTGACGCGGCTCGATCTCGCGTTCTCGCGCGACCAGGCCGACAAGATCTACGTGCAGGACCGGATGCGCGAGCAGGGCGCCGAGCTGTACAAGTGGCTGGAGGAAGGCGCGCACTTCTACGTGTGCGGCGACGCCGCGCGGATGGCCAAGGACGTCGATACCGCGCTGAAGGCGGTCGTCGCCGAGCACGGCGGGATGTCGGACGAAGCCGCGAACGACTACGTCGCGAAGCTCTCGAAGGCGCGGCGCTACATGCGGGACGTGTACTGAGCGCGCTCGGCGCGGCTCGACGCGGCCCGCCCGGTTGCGAGCCCGGCTTCGGCGACGCATTGACCCGCGACGGTTCGCGCCGTCGGGAAGGTCATCGACGGCGAACGTCGTACGCGACAGGCCGGGCGGCGGGCAGGGCGTTCCTGCGTGACCCGCCTGCCGACGCCGGCCTGCGTCACTGCTGCCGGTCCCACGCGCGCGCCTGCTCGGCGCGCACGAACGCTTCCGACGACTGCGGCAGCAGGTTGCGGAATGCGCCGCCGTCGTTTTCGATCACGTCGACCATCTTCGCGATCATTTCCTCCGGATCGTGCTGCTCGAGCGGGAAGGTCAGCCGCTCGGGCGTCACCGTGTGGACGGCCGGATCGCGCCAGCGCCGCGGCGTTTCCATCATGCGGTCGTTGAAGCCGGTGCTGTACGGGCCCGGGTTCACGACCGCGACGCGGATGCCGTGCGGCGCCAGCTCCGCGTGCATCGCCTCGGCGACCGATTCGACCGCGTGCTTCGACGCGCAATAGGCGCCCGTGAACGGCCCCGTGATCAATCCCGCGATCGACGATACGAACACGATCTTGCCGTGCCCGCGCGCGAGCATGCCGCGGGCGATCTGCTGCGTGAGTTCGAGCGGCCCGAACAGGTTGACGTCGAACAGCTCGCGCACGATCTCGACCGGCAGGTCGACCAGCGCGCCGGCTTCGCCGACGCCCGCGTTGTTCACGAGCACGTCGACTTCGAATTCGGCCGCGCGGGCGCGGTCGTAGGCCGAAGTCACGTCGAGTTTCACCGCGCGCAGTGCCGTGCCGCGCTGCGCGGCGGCGTCCGTCAGCGCGTCGATTTCGGCGGTCGTGCGGACGCCGGCCGTGACCGCGTGACCGTGTTGTGCGAGCCGCAGCGCGACTTCGCGGCCGAAGCCGCTGCCCGCGCCGGTGATGAGGATGCGTTTCTGAGCCATGTGCTTACCTCGAGGTGGGAAAGGTTGCGTGAAAGCGATCGCGGCAATGCCGCGCGATCGCGTCGTCCTGCTCGACGCTGCCGCCAGATATGCCGATCGCGCCGACGCAGCGCCCGTCGCCGTCGACGAGCGGCTCGCCGCCGCCGAACGTGACGAGCCCGCCGTGGCTGTGCTCGATCCCGCGCAGCGGGCCGTCGCCGGACATCGCGCCGAGCGAGGCGGTCGATGCGCGGAAGCGGATCGCCGTCAGCGCCTTGCGTTGCGCGAGGTCGATCGCACCGAGAAAGCAATCGTCGGTGCGGATGAATGCGAGCAGGTTCGCGCCGGCGTCGACGATCGCGATCGACACACCGGCGACCTGCAGCGACGCGGCCTGCGCGAGCGCGGCTTCGATCGTCTGCCGGACGGCTGCGAGCGGCAGGGCGGGGCTGTGATGCGGATTCATTCGATGCTCCGGTGGAAGACGACGGGGCCAGTGTAGGTAGTTCTTGTATATGGGAGAATCGGCATTCCACTCGAAGGAGTTTCAAGTTTTTTTAATGATGAGCAGACGCGATCCGATGGCCGGGCTGCACGCGTTCATGACGGTCGCGACGGCCGGCAACTTCACGCGTGCTGCCGCCGCGCTCGGCCTGACGCCGGCTGCCGTCAGCCTTGCGATCGGCCAGCTCGAAGGCGAACTGAACGTGAAGCTGTTCAACCGCAGCACGCGCGGCGTGAGCCTGACCGAAGCCGGCCAGCATTACCGGCAGCAGACGGAGCCCGCGTACCGGCAGGTCATGCAGGCGCGCGACGCGCTGAAGGAGGTGCGCAGCGAGCCGGGCGGGCTGCTGCGCGTCACGGCGCTGCCGCTCGCGCGTTCGCTCGTGATCGCGCCGATACTGGCCGCGTTCCGCGCGCGCTATCCGAAGGTCCGGCTCGAAATCCGCTACGAGAACGAGCTGGTCGATATCGCGAAGGAGGGTTTCGACGCGGGGATTCGTCTTGCCGACCGGCTGCAGCCCGGCATGATCGGTGTGCGGATCGCGCCCGCGCTGACCTGCGCGCTGGTCGCATCACCCGGCTATCTGGCGCGGCACGGCACGCCCGCGTCGATTGCCGAGCTGGCGCGCCATGCGTGCATCCGGTTCCGGTTCTCCGAGAGCGGGCGCCTGCACAAGTGGCTGCTGCACGACGGGCGCCGCGACGTCGATCTCGACCCGGAAGGCGTGCTCGTGACGAACGACGCGGATGCGGTGATCGATGCCGCGCGGGAGGGTGTCGGCATCGCGTTCGCGTTCATGCGCGAGCGCATCGACGTGGACCTGCGCGACGGCACGCTCGTCGAGGTGCTGCCGGGCGCGTGCCGGACGCTGCCGCCGATGTGGCTCTATTACGTGAATCGCAAGCACGTGCCGGCCAAGCTGCGCGCGTTCATCGACATACTGCGGGAGCGGGCCGGCGCCGACTGGCACGATGACGGAGCGACAAAGGGCCCATGAGGCGGGCACGGCAATCCGTCCCCATTCCCCGAATCCCGCGCCGGTCGCGGGTTTGCTCTCGCGGGCTCGGCCGGGCCGGGAGAATTTCTCCCAAAAGCGTCGCAAGTCATTCATTCGATGAAAAATTCCCGGCGGTTCCCGGTATGATGCGCACCTTGCGCATGAATTTGACGCGTCGTTGATGCGACCGCCGCGCCCGAACCGCTCAGTACGGGATCGAAAGATTCTGTAATATAAAATCCGTATACTCGTAATTTCTGATTCAGGCGCCGCCTGGCTTCGTCCCAGGCCGACCGCCCACGCAGAACAACCAGATTCGTCGCCGCGAGGCCACCCTGCGCCGCGACAAGCTACGCACCACCACTGAACACTCTATGTCTTCCCGCCACCCTGGCCAGCCCGGCCGTGCCGCGGCAGCGATCGCCCGTGTCGCGACGCTGATCCGCAATGAGCGCGTGCTGTCGCCGCTGCTCGCGCTTGGCATCGGCCTGCTGCTGATCGTGGTGTTCCAGCACCTGTCCGAATCTGTCGACTACCGCTCGGTGATCCGCCAACTGCGCCACCTGTCCGTGGGCGAGTGGGGCGCGTCGCTGGCCGCGACGGCCCTCAGCTATCTCGCGCTCGTCGCCCGCGATGCGGTCGGCCTGCGCTACGTCGCCGCGAAAGTGCCGCGCGCCGCGCTGTGGATCGGCGCGATCGCCGGCTCCGCGCTCGGCAATGCAACCGGCTTCGGCGCGCTGACGGGCGGCGCCGTGCGCGCGCGCGTGTACGGCGTGTCGGGCGTCACCCCCGCGCAGATCGGCCGGATGACCGTCTTCACCAGCGGCACGCTCGCACTCGCACTGGTGCTGATGACGGCGGTCGGCATGGTCTGCGTGCCGCAGACGCTCGCCGCGATGCTGCATGTCGCGCCCGGCGTGCTGACGTGGAGCGGCGCCGCGCTGCTCGTGGTGCTGGCCGTCATGACGATGCTGTGCGGCAACGTCGCGCGCCCGGTCGTCACGCGCTTCAAATGGCTCGCGTTCGACGTGCCGGCGCGGCGCGACCTCGTCGCCCAGGTCGTCTATGCGGTGCTCGACGTCGTGGCCGCGGGCCTGACGCTGTGGGTGCTGTTGCCGTCCGCTCCAGTCGGCTTGCCGACTTTCATCACCGTGTACGCGGCCGCGCTGCTGCTCGGGATGATCGGCCATACGCCGGGCGGGATCGGCGTGTTCGAGGCCGCGATGGTCTTCACGCTGGGCCGCGAAGTGCCGGCGCACGCGATGGTCGCCGCGCTGATCGCCTATCGCGCGATCTACTTCGGCGTGCCGCTCGTGCTGTCGGCCGGCCTGCTGGCCGGGTTCGAGGGCCGCGCGCTGCGCCGCCGGCTCGTGACGCGGCAGGCCGCGCGCGTGTCGCAGCTGGCGCCGCTGTTCCTGAGCCTCGTGACCTTCGCGGTCGGCGGGATGCTGGTGATCTCGAGCGCGACGCCCGCGTTCTGGCACCGGATCGCGATCCTGCGCAACATCGTGCCGCTGTGGGTGCTCGAAGGCTCGCAGGTGATCTGCAGCGTGCTGGGCGTCGCGTTGCTGTTCGTCGCGCGCGGGCTGCTGCGCCGGCTCGACGGCGCATGGTGGATGACTTTCGCGCTGACGCTCGCGAGCCTCGCGCTGTCGCTGGCCAAGGGCCTCGCGTTCGTCGAGGCCGGCGTGCTCGGCACGCTGCTGGTGCTGCTGCTCGTCAGCCGCCGCCGCTTCAACCGGCATTCGTCGCTGCTCGCCGAGCGCTTCACGGTGAGCTGGTTCGTCTCGGTGACGATGGTGCTGGTGCTCGCCGTGTGGGTGCTGTGCTTCGCGTTCCGCGACGTACCTTACACGCGCGATCTGTGGTCGCATTTCGCGTTCGACGAGCGCGCGCCGCGGGCGCTGCGCGCGACGCTGGCGGCCGGCGTGTTCGTCGCGATGTTCGCGCTGTGGCAACTGCTGCGGCCGGCGCCCGGTCGTTTCGTGAAGCCCGCCGAGCAGGACCTGATCGACGCGGAGCAGATCATCCGCGCGCAGGAGTGCAGCGATGCGGGCCTCGCGCTGATGGGCGACAAGTCGTTCCTGTTCTCCGAATCGCGCCGCGCGTTCCTGATGTATGCGAAGAACGGCCGCACGTGGGCCGCGCTGCACGATCCGGTCGGCCCGCGCGAGGAATGGCCGGCGCTGATCGGCAAGTTCATCGCGCTGGCGCATGCGCACAGCGGCCGCGCGGCGTTCTACCAGGTGCGCGCGAACGCGCTGCCGCTGTATCTCGACGCGGGGCTCACGCTGATGAAGCTCGGCGAGGAAGCGCACATCGCGCTCGACCGCTTCGACCTGAAGGGTTCGAACCGGTCGCACCTGCGCTATGCGCTGCGCCGCGGCGACAAGGACGCGCTGACGGTCGAGGTGATCGCGCCGCGCGACGTGCCGGCCGCGCTGCCGTCGCTGCGCGACATCTCCGACGGCTGGCTCGACAGCCGCGACGCGCGCGAGAAGAGCTTCTCGGTGGCCGCGTTCCACGACGGCTATCTCGCGACGCAATCGGTGATGCTCGTGCGCCAGGCCGACAAGCCGATCGCGTTCGTCACGTTCATGACGACCGACCTCAACACCGAGGCGACGGTCGGCGTGATGCGTCATCTGCCGGACGCGTCGCCGTATGCGATGGAGTATCTGTTTACGCAGCTCGCGCTGCATCTGAAGGAAGCGGGGTTCCGCAAGCTGAGCCTGGGCATCGCGCCGTTCTCGGGGATGGGGGCGGCGAAGATGCCGTCGCCGTGGCACCGGTTCGGGCTGATGGTCTGGCGCTTCGGCGGCCGCTTCTACAACTTCCGCGGCTTGCGTGCATTCAAGAGCAAGTTCGAGCCGCACTGGGAGCCGCGCTATCTCGCGGCCTCGGGCTCGGTCGGCGTGTTCGTCACGCTCGCGGATCTGTCCCTGCTGGCTGGAGGTCGGCGTTCATGATGTTGAAGAAGGGTATCGCGCGGGCGGCAGCCGCCTGCGCGGGAATGATGCTGGCCGGCGCGGCGTTCGCGGCGCAGGCCGCGGCGCAACCGGAAACCGTGTCGGGCGGCCGCTACGGCCCCGTGACCGTGACGAAGCCGGGCGGCCCGCTGCGCGGCTTCGTCGTGCTGTTCTCGCGCGGGCGGGGCTGGGGCGCCGCCGACCAGCAGGCGGCCGACGCCCTCGCTAAAGCGGGCGCGATGACGGTCGGGGTGGATTCGGAGCGCTATGCGGCGAACCTCGCCGCGAAGCAGGAAACCTGTCACCACCTCGACGGCGATGCCGAAGCAGTCAGCCACCAGCTCGAACGCCTCGCGCAATCGGCGCGTTACTACACGCCGATCGTCGCGGGCGTGGGCCAGGGCGGCGCGATCGCGAAGCAGATCCTGTCGATGGCGCCGGAAAACACGATCGCCGGTGTCGCGTCGGTCGCGCCGGCGGCGAAGCTCGATGCGCGCTTCAAGCCGTGCCCGCCCGATCCGACGATCGTGCGCCGCGCGATGCCGGGCTTCGTCGAAACGGCCGCGGCCGGCGACACCGCGACGCTCGTGTCGCTCGTCACGTCGCACCTGCACGACACCAGCAGCACCGACGAGCTCGACGTGTCGGACCTGCCGCTCGTCGAGCTGCCGGCCAAGGGCGGCAGCGACCGCCTCGCGATCGTGATCTCGGGCGACGGCGGCTGGCGCGATCTCGACAAGACGATCGCCGAGGCGCTGCAGCGCGACGGCGTGGCGGTGGTCGGCATCGACAGCCTGCGCTACTTCTGGAGCGAGAAGCCGCCTGCACAGGTGAGCCGCGACCTGGCGCGCGTGATGCGCACCTACATGGCGCGCTGGCATGCGAACCGCGTGGCGCTGGTCGGCTACTCGTTCGGCGCGGACGTGATGCCGTTCGCGTACAACCGGCTGCCGGCCGACCTGCGTGACAAGGTGGCGGTGATGTCGCTGCTCGGCTTCGCGCCGGCGGCGGATTTCCAGATCCGCGTGACGGGCTGGCTCGGAATGCCGGCGAGCGACAAGGCGATGAAGGTCGCGCCGGAAATCGCGAAGGTGCCGCCGCAGCTCGTGCAGTGCTTCTACGGCGCGGAAGAGAAGGACACGATGTGTCCGGCGCTCGCGAACACCGGTGCCGACGTGATCAAGACGGGCGGCGACCACCACTTCGGCCACGACTACATCGCGCTCGAGAAGAAGATCCTCGGCGCGTTCGGCAAGCCGGTGGCGGCGCGCTGAACGCCGGCGCCCGCGGTGCGGCGGGCGCGGCGCTTGCGGTTCATCGGACGGGCGGCCTGTGCAGGCCGCCCGTTTTCATTTCCCGGCTTGCGTCTCGACTTGCGGCGCCGCGTCCTGCCGCGGCGCCGCCGTTCTCGCATCGCGCTGATAGAAGCCGGGAAACCGGTCGAGCTGCCGGCGCGCGGCGGCCAGATCGGCATCGGCGCCGAGCACTGCGCTCGAAAACCCCGTGCGCTCCATCAACAGCAACTGATCGACCAGCACGTCGCCGGTCGCTCGCAGGTCGCCGGCGAAGCCGAAGCGCTTGCGCAGCAGATACGCCTGGCTGTATGCGCGGCCGTCGGTGAAGGACGGGAAGTGCAGGTCGATGCGCGCGGCCTGCGCAATGCGTGCGGCGAGCGGCCGCAACTCCTCGTCGTTGCCGATCGTCAGGGTCGTGCGTGTCGCGGTGTCCGGCGCGTTCGTATCGTCGGCGTGTTCGGCCGGCGTCAGCAGCCGGATGCGTGCGTTCGTGCTGGCGTGTGCGTCGGTCGGTGTCATGCGTGCTCCGCCTGGTGACGGGCGTCGTTGGCCGCGGCCTTGAAGGGCTCGGCGCCGATGCGGCGCACCGTGTCGATGAATCGTTCGCTGCGGCCGTCGGCGTCGAGCCGCGCGTCGAGATAGACATTGACGAGCGCGTCGACGACATCGACGATCTCGTCCGCCGAGAACGACGGGCCGATCACCTTGCCCGGCCGAGCGGGGCCGCTCGCGCTCGAGCCGTCCGAGCCGCCGAGCGTCACCTGGTACCACTCGGCGCCGTCCTTGTCGACGCCGAGGATGCCGATGTGCCCGCTGTGATGATGGCCGCAGGAGTTGATGCAGCCGCTGATGTGCAGGTCGATGTCGCCGACGTCGTGCAGCATGTCGAGATCCTGGAACCGCTCGGCGATCGCATCGGCGATCGGGATCGAGCGCGCGTTCGCGAGCGCGCAGAAATCGCCGCCCGGGCACGCGATCATGTCGGTCAGGAGTCCGACGTTTGCGCTGGCAAGGCCGATCGCGCGCGCTTGCTCCCACAGCAGGAACAGGTCGTCGACGTGCACCCACGGCAGCACCACGTTCTGAGTATGCGTGACGCGTGCCTCGCCGGCCGAGAAGCGCTCGGCGAGTTCGGCGAGTGCGTCGAGCTGCTCGGGCGACGCGTCGCCGGGCGCCTGCAGGCGGCGCTTGAACGACAGCGTGACGATGCGCAGCGCCGGGTCGCGATGCGCTGCGACATTGCGCGCGAGCCAGCGCGCGAAGGCCGGATGGCGGCTGGCGTGTGCGGCCATGCGCGCTTCGATGTCGTGCAGGTCGAGCGTGCGGGGCGCGAGGCGCGGCGGCACGAACGATGCGGCGATCCGGTCGAACTCGGCCTGCGGGATCGTGTGCGGGCCGCCGTCATGCTCGACGATCTGGCGGAATTCTTCCTCGACGTCGTCGATATAGCGCTGTCCCTCGCTCTTCACGAGGATCTTGATGCGCGCCTTGTACTTGTTGTCGCGCCGCCCGTAGCGGTTGTACACGCGGACGATCGCCTCGATGTAGTTCATCACCTGCTGCCACGGCAGGAACGCGCGCAGCAGCGTCGCGATCAGCGGCGTGCGGCCCATGCCGCCGCCGGCGCTCACGCGAAAGCCGAGTTCGCCCGCGTCGTTGCGCACGAGTTTCAGCCCGACGTCGTGCCAGTCGGTCGCCGCACGGTCCTCGGCCGCGCCGGTGATCGCGATCTTGAACTTGCGCGGCAGGAACGCGAATTCCGGATGCAGTGTCGTCCACTGGCGCATCACCTCGGCGAACGGGCGTGGATCGGCGATCTCGTCCGGCGCGACGCCCGCGCGCTCGTCGCATGAAATGTTGCGGATGCAATTGCCGCTCGTCTGGATCCCGTGCATGTCGACGGTCGCGAGCAAGTCCATCACGTCGGCCGCCTTCGCGAGCGGAATCCAGTTGAACTGCACGTTGGTGCGGGTCGTGAAGTGCGCGTTGCGGGTCGGCAGGCGCAGCGTGCCGAGCTGCGCCTGCGCGTCGCAGGCGGCGCGGTAGGTGGCGTCGTCGGGCACGTCGTAGTCGCGTGCGATACGGGCGAGCACGCGCAGCTGCCCGCTCGACAGTTCGCCGTACGGCACGGCCACGCGCAGCATCGGCGCATGGCGCTGCACGTACCAGCCGTTCTGCAGGCGCAACGGCCGGAACGCATCCTCGCTCAGCGTGCCGTGCTGCCAGCGTTCGAGCTGGTCGCGGAACTGGGCGGCGCGGCTGTGCACGAGCGCCCGGTCGAAATCGGTATATCGGTACATGACGTGATACGCGAGAGGAGCGGCGGCGCAGGGGCGCGCGCCGCTCGGGAGGGGACGTTGCGACGGGTGTCGGGCAACAGGGACAGCGTAGGGAGCGCGGGGCGGCGGGACAAGCAGCAGATCGGAACGGAAACGGCGCAGCAGATCGGAGCGGAAACGGCGCAGATCGGAATGGAAACGGCGCAGCAGATCGGCGGAGCGCGCCGTTGTGTGCCGGGGCATGCATTGCGCATGCCCCGCGTCGGGTTCAGGTTTGCGCCGGCGCGTCGACGATCAACGTCGGATCGAGCGCGCGGATGCGCTGGTCGATGAAGTAGCCGCCGCCTTCCTGATAGCGCAGATAGAGCCGGCCGCACGATATGCAGCGGCTGACGTTGCAGCGGTTGTACGGAAAGTGGCGCGGCGCGATCGGCGCGTCGTCCGACGCATAGCGCGTGCCGGCCGGATGATATTCGTCGTAGGTCGGCTCGGTCTCGCCGGGCGGCGCAAGCGTGGCCACTTCGGTCAGTTGCGTGTCCTGCAGCGACAGCGGCAGGGTCGTCCAGCCGGCGAGCGAGGTTCTCGTGCACGTGCACGGCTGCGTAACGTGTGCCGCTTCGGCCGCCAGTTTCAGCAACGCGTCGTGATCGAGGTAGGGCAGTTGGCTCATGGGCAATCGTGAAGGAGCGGCGGGACCAGCAATGTAACCCGCGCGCGGCTTCGCTGCATGGACGTGATGCGGGCGGCGCGCAGCGTGCGCACGAGGCGCGATCAGCCCGACTTGCGTACCGCCGGCCCGGCGACCAGCTCGCCGAGCACGCGGATCGCGCGCTCGATGTCGCGGCTCCACGGATGGCCGAAGTTCACGCGCACGCAGCGCTCGAAGCCGTGCGCGGCCGAAAACAGCGGCCCCGGTGCGAAGCTGATGCCGCGCGCGATCGCCTGGCGGTGCAGTTCCATCGCGTCGATCGCGTCGGGAAACGACAGCCACAGGAAATACCCGCCGTCCGGCCGCACCCACTCGACGCCGGGCGGCAGCCAGCGCCGCAGCGCGTCGTCCATGCGCGCGAGCTGCGCCTGCAGGGTGCCGCGCAGCTTGCGCAGGTGACGATCGTAGCCGCCGTGCTCCAGATAGTTCGCGATGCCGGCCTGCGCGGGAATGCTCGCCGACAGCGTGGTCATCAGCTTGAGCCGCTGCACCTTCTCCGCGAACCGGCCGGCGGCGGTCCAGCCGATCCGGTAGCCGGGCGCGAGCGTCTTCGAGAACGAACTGCAATGCATCACGAGGCCGTGCCGGTCGAATGCGCGCGCGGGCAGCGGGTAGTCGGGGCCGAAATGCAGCTCGCCGTATACGTCGTCCTCGATCAGCGGCACCTCGCGTGCGGCCAGCAGCTCGACGAGCGCGCGCTTCTTGTCGAGCGACAGCGTGACGCCGGTCGGATTCTGGAAATTGGTCATGAACCAGCACGCGCGGATGTCGTGCCGGTCGAGCGCGTTCGCGAGCGCATCGAGATCGAGGCCCGTGCGTGGATTGACGGGAATCTCGACCGCGCGCAGGTCGAGCCGCTCGATCGCCTGCAGCGCCGCATAGAAGCCGGGAGATTCGACCGCGACGACGTCGCCGGGCCGCGTGACGGCCATCAGGCACAGGTTCAGCGCTTCGAGCGCACCGTTGGTGACGACGATCTCGTCGACGGGTTGCGCGACACCGGTTGCCAGATAGCGCCGCGCGATCTGCTGGCGCAGCGCCTCGCTGCCGGGCGGCAGGTCGACGACCGTGCTCCACGGGCTGACGAGCCGCGTCGCCTGCGCGAGCGATTTCGCGAGGCGCGGCAGCGGAAACAGCTGCGGCGCGGGAAATGCGGAGCCGAGCGGCACGATGCCGGGCTGCGTCGCGGCGTCGAGCACCGAGAACACGAGGTCGCTGATGTCGACCTTGCGCGTGGCGCCGGCACGGCTCGCGCGGCGTTTCGCGGGCGGGTTCGCCGCCGGGCCCGCGCCCGGCGCGACGTAATAGCCGGAACGCTCGCGCGCGCGGATCAGCCCCCACTGTTCGAGCAGGTAGTACGCGCGAAACACCGTCGACTGGCTCACGCCATGCTGCGCGATGATCTGCCGCAGCGACGGCAGGCGCGTGCCGACCGCGAGGTTGCCGTTGCGGATTTCGTCGGCGATCGTCTGGGCGAGGTTTTCGTAGCGTTTCATCGGCGCGGGCGGAGCATGCTTGGTGCCGCTCGCGCGGGGCCGATGCGGCGCCGCGCCGGCGGGCGCGCGTCATTGTCCGACGAGCGGCCCGAAAAGGAAAGCGCGACGGCCGCGGCCGGTCGCGCTGTCGTGGCGATGCCGACGCGTGCGCATCCGGCGCGCGTGATCGCGGCGTTCATGCCTGCGTGGCGTGGATGCGCATGCGACGGCGTGACGCACATGCAGGCGGAGGTGGCGACACGACGCGACGGATGACGCGCGTCGCCGAATGCATCGAATGCACCGAACGCTCCGAACGCTCCGAACGCATACGCAGTACATGCCGCGTGGCGCCGTGGCTGCAAGCGGAGTTGGCACACGTCGCGTCTTGCCTTTCACCTGATGATTCTCCGTTCGAGTGGCCGGGTTCGAGCGCGTGCAGCGACGTGCGATCGAACGCGTACACGGATGACGCGCTCCGAATAGGCGGATGCAGTGCGCGTGCGGCTTGTTCCAATTGCGCGGCGATATTTTTTGTGGTCTTGTTGCACGATCAAGCATCGACTCGAAAAAAGGACAGTCGAATGCATACGGGGAATTCGGACGAGGACCGATTGATCAGGGGAATCGGCGCGCGCCGTGCGCGCCGCGCCGCGTGCCGGTGGCTTGTCGTCCTGACGCTGGGCTGGCAGGGCCTGCCTGCCTGCGCCGCTTCCCCCGAGACCGTCGGCGACAACGTACTGCGTGTCCTTGCGTGGCCCGGCTACGCGGACAACGATGTCGTCAATGCATTCGAGACGCACTTTCATGTGCACGTCGAAGTAACCTTCGTCGATTCCGACGAAGCGTTGTGGACACGGATGCACAGCGCGTCGCCGCCGCCGTACGACGTGCTTGCGGCCAACACGGCCGAGATCCAGCGCTATGCGAGCGACGGCCTGCTCACGCCGATCGACCTGTCGCAGATCCCCAACCGCCGGCGGCAACTGCCGAATTTCCAGCAGCTCGCGACGATCGGCGGACTCGTGCGCAACGGCTCGACCTATGCGATTCCGTTCACGTATTCGTCGATGGGACTGATCTACGATCGCAAGCAGGTGCCGGTCGCGCCGCGCTCGATGCTGGAACTCTGGAATCCGCGTTACCGCGGCAAGGTGCTCGACTTCAACAGCGCGCCGCATAATTTTTCGTTCACCGCGCTCGCGCTCGGCTATCCCGACCCGTTTCACCTGTCGCCCGCGCAAACGCTTGCCGTCGCGCACAAGCTGGTCGAACTGCGGCGCAACCTGCTCACGTATTACACGCTTCCGGACGAGGCGACCACGCTGTTCGTCCAGCATCGCGCGGCGCTGATGTTCGGCAACTATGGCACGCAGCAGGTCGAACAGCTGCGTCGCGCCGGTGCGGATGTCGGCTACGTGATTCCGGACGAAGGCGCGCTCGCGTGGCTCGACTGCTGGGGCGTCACGCGCGGCGCGGAGCATCGCGAACTGGCGTTCGCGTGGATCAACTACATGCTCGAACCGGCGATCGGCGTGCTGCTGACCGAACGCCAGGGGCTCGCGAATACGCTCCAACCGCCACCCGGTCTCGAGGCCGGCCACCAGCACCTCGTCTGGATCCAGCCGGTCGAGGACATCGCGCGGCGTGAGTCGCTATGGAGCCGCATCGTGTCGGGCGACCGGCCGGAGCGGTTCGAAAAATGATCAGGCTCGGGCTCACCTGGAAGCTGTCGATGCTGTTCGCGTGCATCGGCGTGATCGCGTCCGGCACGACCGGCTACTACACCTACCGCGCGAACCGGACGATGCTCGTGCAGGAAGCGCAGCACAGCCTGCTGATGTCGACGCACTTGCTCGGACAGCGCTTCACGACCGCGCTGTCCGACGTGGCCGACGATGTGCTCGTGCTCGCGCAATTGCCGGCGTCGGCGTCCGTCGCGAGCGGGGAAGGCGCCGATCGCGCGCCGCGCACGCGGCTCGAACAGGTGTATTACAGCTTCATGAAGAACCACCCCGAGTACCTGCAGATCCGGCTGATCGCGCGCGGGGATTTCGGGCTCGAGCGGATCCGCGTCGATCGCGACGCGCACGGCATCGTCGTGTTGCCGGAGAGTGCATTCCAGGAAAAAGGGCAGTTTCCTTACGTATTCGATACGCTTGCGACGGCGCCCGGTCATATCTACCTGTCGCCGATCGCGATCAATCACGAGACCGGCTCGCATGCGGCCGAAGGGCTGCCGATCCTGCGCGTGGGCACGCCGGTGGTCGACGAAGGCGGCCGGGTCGTCGGCGCGCTGGTCGTCGACGTCGAGCTGACGCGCATGTTCGACCGGCTCGAACGCGATCTGCCGCCAGACTACGTGGTGTATCTCGCGAACAAATGGGGCGATTTCCTCGTGCACCCCGATCCGTCGCAGATCTTCGGCTTCGATCGCGGGCACCGCGTGCTGATGCAGGACAGCTTCCCCGACACGCGGCTGCTGTTCGTCGGGGCGCGCACGAACGTGGCGCTCAACGGTCTCACGCAGCCCGACGCCGCACCGGGCCAGATGTTCGCGTTCGTGCGCACGCCGTTCGGCAACAACGAGGGCAACCGCTTCGTGGTGCTCGGCATGGCGCGTCCGCTCACGGACGTGCTGGCGCCGGCCGGGATGCTCGGCGAGCGGATCATCCGGATGGTGCTCTTGATGAGCGTGGCGGCGGTGATTCTCGCGATCCTGTTTGCGAGCGCGATCACGCGGCCGTTGCAGATGCTCGCGCGCGCGGCGACCCACGTGTTCGACGATCCGGCCGCCGAACGGTTGCCGGTCGCGCGGGCCGACGAGATCGGCGTGCTGGCGCGCTGTTTCGACAGCATGCGCGTCGAGATCCGTACGCAGGTCGCGATGCTGCGCGCGAAGCAGCTGGAACTCGCGCACCTCGCCGGTCACGACCCGCTGACCGGCTTGCCGAACCGCCTGTTGTTCATGGAGCATCTCGATGCCGCGATCCGGCATGCGGCCGCGGTGCGCGAGGGGCTGGCGGTGATGTTCGTCGATCTCGATCGCTTCAAGCAGATCAACGACCAGCACGGGCACGCGGCCGGCGATCGCACGCTCGTCGCGGTCGCGAAACGGCTGAGCCTCGCGCTGCGCAGCGGCGACATGGCCGCGCGGCTCGGCGGCGACGAATTCATCGTGCTGATTTCGGACGTGCGATCGCCCGCGGTGATCGGCGATATCGCGTCGCGTATCCAGATCGTGATGGCCGAGGAACTGGAATTCGGCGACCGGCACCTGGCCGTGGGCGCGAGCATCGGCGTGAGTGAATATCCGGCGGATGGCGCGTCGGCCGAGGAACTGCTGGTCAAGGCCGACGCGGCGATGTACGCGGCGAAGGCGTCCGCGCAGTGCGCGTGCGTGCGTTACCAGGAACTGCTCGGCGGCGGTATCGCCACCGACGACGGCGGCCGCGTGGCGGCGGAGGGCAGCCGCTGACGGCGGACCGGCCCGGCGCGCGGCAAAAACGCGGCGAGCCCGTCACGGGACGGGCTCGCTGGATCCGGGCGGACCGCGCGCGATGCGCGCGGCGGCGGACTTAGTGGCCGAAGTAGACCGAGTCGCGCGCGTTGCGCACCTTGACCGCCGGTGCGCCGCCCTGGACGACCGGGGCCGGCTGCGCGCCGTAGCCGCTGTTGTCGGCAGCGTGTGCGCGCGCTTGCGCGGCCTGGATGTCTGCCGGGTAGTACGGGCTCGACTGGCTCGGCTTGTAGCCGGCGTTTTCGAGCTGGACGAGTTCGTTGCGCACCTGGGCGCGGGTCACGGTGCTTTGTGCGAAAGCGCCGAACGAAGCGGACAGGGCGACAGCGGCGACGACTGCGGAAACGAGCGATTTCATGATGACCTCCGATGTTCTATTGGGTTCGCTGGCGACACCATGTCGTAAGCGATTGATTACATCGTAGGCGTCGGTGGATTCAGGGTAAACGTGGATTCCGGCGAAAGATCATTGTCGGTGAGGCAACAATTCCAACATAAGTTCGATCCGTCCCCGTTCCGCGTTGCGGGAATTGCAAACTGACGGCGGACGGGCGGCGAGACATCGCGCACGGGCGAACGCCCGGTGGCGGGGCACCGGCAGGTGCGGCGGCTGGCGGGGGGCGTTGGCGGATCAGACGCCGTCGGCGTCGTCGATTTCCTTGCGCTCGCGGCGTTCCTCGTTGCCGCGGCGCGCCCGCAGGCGCTGGCGCGAGAGGACCGCGATCACCTGCTGGGTGGGCGCGCCGGACGGCAGCTCGTTGCGGATGCGATCGGGCACCATCGGCAGGCCCGCGCGCTGCCGGCGCAGTGCCTTCGCGATTGCCCGGCGGCATTCGTCCCCGTGGCAATCCCATTCATCGCGGATTCTCTGGCAATAACGGCATTGTTCCATCGGGACAGTCTAACGCGTCTTGGCGATCGGAGCTGAAGGCGCGACGGACGGGGCTTGGACGGACGCGGGCGCCGGCGCAATCGCGCGCGTGTCCGGCGACGGCGTTCGACATGATTCGAGGCTGAATCTTGCCCGAGCGCGGCGCGGGGCATCGGGCGAGGTCACGCGATGGCGCGCAATCGAAGCGCATGACACCGGATCAATCAAATTCATGATGCGTCGCTCTATCATGTGAAAAATACATGCATCGCAACAAGGAGGCGAGATGACGCTTGCGCAGTTGCAGGCCCTGGCTGCCGTGGTCGAACTCGGCTCGCTGACGGCCGCGGCCGACCGGCTCAGCCGCAGTCAATCCGCGATCAGCCACGCGTTGACCGAGCTGGAGGACGTCACCGAGGTCAAGCTGCTGTTGCGCGACCGCCAGCCGGTCGTCCTGACCGCTGCCGGCGAACGCCTGTGGCCGTACGTGCAGAACGTCGTCCGGGAAGCGCAGACGCTGCGCCAGCAGTTCGGCCTGGCGCGCGGCAAGCTCGAGGGTCGGCTGGTGGTGGCGTCGCTGCCGAGCGTCTCGCTCGCGTTCGTCGTACCCGCGCTCGAAGCGTTGAAGGCGGCGCATGAGGGTGTGACGGCCGTGCTGCTCGAAGGCACGGACGCGGAAGTCGAAGGGTGGCTCGACGACGGCACCGCCGACATCGGCGTGGTCGCCGGCACGAAGACTTTCGCGAACAACCTGCCGTTGCTCGACGAGGATTTCGTCGCGGTGGCGGCGAACGGCATGTTCGACGGGCGCGAGAGCGTGTCGGCGAAACGGTTGGCCACGATGCCGTTCATTTTTTCGAAGGCGGGGTGCGGGCCGGTCATCGCGGATTACTTCGCGCGCAACGGTGCATCGCTTCGCGCCGCGTTCAACGTGGTCGAGATGCGGACCATTCTGTCGATGGCGGAGGCGGGAATGGGCGTGTCGATCGTCCCGCGCATCACGCTCACCTATACCCGGTTCGGCGGCCGGGTGCTGGCGTTGTCGCCCAGGCTGCATCGTTCCGTGCGACTGGCGTGGAACGCGAGCGGCAACGCGGTCGCCGACGCATTCGTGAAACTGGTCGACGCGCAACGCGCGAAGGCCGGAAAGGCGATGCAGGCACGCGCGAAAAAGGGCAAGTAGCGGGCCGGCGGAACGACGCGATGACGGGGTGAAGCGCGCTCATGCATGACTTGCAGTTTATTCATGCCGACAGACGCCGACATGCAATACATTGCTGGACACTCGCCCCGACTTCATCGCGCCGAAGGAGACTGCCGTGCCGGCCTTGCCCACCCTGATTGCTTTCGGACTCGTATCGCTCGGCATGGCCCTGACGCCCGGCCCGAACATGCTTTACCTGATCTCCCGCTCGATCTGTCAGGGCCGCCGTGCGGGGCTGGTGTCGCTCGGCGGCGTCGCGCTGGGGTTCGTGTTCTACATGTTCTGCGCGGCATTCGGCATTACCGCGCTGGTGCTGACCGTGCCGTACGCGTATGACGCGCTGCGTCTGTCCGGCGCGCTGTACCTGTCGTATCTCGCGTGGCAGGCGCTCAAGCCGGGCGGCCGCTCCGCGTTCCAGGTGCGGCAACTGCCGCACGACAGCGGCGCACGGCTCTTCACGATGGGCTTCGTCACCAACCTCGCGAACCCGAAGATCGCGGTGATGTACCTGTCGCTGCTGCCGCAGTTCATTGCGCCCGGGCACGGCAGCGTGCTCGCGCAATCGCTGGCACTGGGCTGCGTGCAGATCGCGGTCAGTGTCTGCGTGAATGCGCTGATCGCGAGCATGGCCGGCTCGATCGCGGGGTTTCTTGCCGGTCGGCCCGTCTGGACGCGGGTGCAGCGCGGGTTGATGGGCACCGTGCTGGCCGGACTGGCCGTGCGTATCGCACTGGAATCGCGAAGCTAGGGGCACGGTGGCGGCAACGCGGCTTGCGGTGGAAACCGGCGCGCCGATGCGCATGCAAGGTGCGTCGGTCGAATGGACGCAGCCGCTCCGCATGGCGCAGCCCGTCGCGTATTCGTCGTATCCATCAGCGCGTCGCGCGCGCCGTCCCGCACGCGCCAACCCCGGCCGCCCGCCGCGCGATCATGCGTTGCGGGCGGCCGTCGCATCAGCGCTCGCGGCGCTTCTTGCTCAGCTCGATCGTCTCGAACAGCTCGTACTGTGCGCTCGGGTGCTGATCCGCGCCCGGCGCATGGTAGTAGCGCATCGTGATCGTCGTGTGGCTGCCCGGCTTGCCCGGATCGTGGTCGAACACCGCGATCCCGTAGCCGGTGCCCGTATCGCGGCGCGCGGACCAGATCGCATCCTCCAGCGCATCGGCCGGCTTGCGCACGAACGTGTTCGGCGCGGTGCCCGGCACCGGCCGGTTCGGCTTCGTGAAGACCTTGGCCTGCGCGAAGCCGGTCGCCGGGTTCTCGCCGTACACGTCGAGCGGCGCACTGGTGCCGCCGCCGCCGAGGATCAGGTGGATCGTGCCGTGGCTCGTGTCGAAGGTCGTGCGCTCGGGATCGGTCGACCCGACCGGACGCGGCTGCAGCGTCTCGACGACTTCGCCGGTCGATGCATCGACGCCCGCGCGGTGATTGCAGCCGCGCACCGGGTAGCTGCGCTCGTAATCGTGATCGTGACCGCACAGCACGAGGTCGACGCCGTAACGGTCGAACAGCGGCAGCCACGCCTCGCGGATGCCCTTGTCCGAGCCGTTGCCCGTCTTCGACGAACTCAGCGCGTCCTGGTGCATCTGCACGACGATCCAGTCGATGTCGTCATCGTGCGACGCTTGACGCAGCGTGTGCTCGAGCCAGCGCGTCTGCACGCCGTCGCTGTAGCCGCGCACGTAGAACGACGTGCCCGGTTCGATCGGCGCGCGGCCGGTGCTCGCGGCCGGCACCAGCGGAGCGGGGCCGCCGACGAACGCGGCCGCATCCTGGTACACGACGTCGTCGGCGTCGAGCGAGATGAACAGCACCGAGCTCACGCGGAAGCTGTACCAGCGGCCCGGAAAGCGCGTGCCGTTCTCCGGCAGCGTGTAGCGCGCGAGGTACGAGTCGAGCCCCTGCGGGCCGTTGTTGAATTCGATCTCGTGATTGCCCGGGCACGGCATCCACGGGCGGTTCGCGGCCGACGTCTGGTTGTTGTTGCCGAAGTCGCGCCACACCTCCGGCTGATGCGCGGGGTTCAGGTTCGCGTAGCAGAGGTCGCCGTTCAGCAGGTGGAACAGCGGCTGGAACTGCTCGACGGCCTGCACCGCGAAGCGGCTTTGCGGTGACGACAGCACCCATGCGCCGTTCGGCGTTGCGAGGTCGCCGTAGCTCGTGAAGCGGAACGGTGCGCGCCCGCGCGGCGCGGTCGTGAAGGTCGCGGCAAACGGCTGCGCGGCGTTGCTGTCGTTGTCGGCCGTCAGTTCGTAGCGGTAGCGCGTGTTCGGCTTCAGGCCGTGCACGCGTGCATGGTACGTGAACACCGTTTCGCCGTTCAGGCCGTCGGTGTAAAGGCGCTGCACGCCGTGCACGGTGCGTGCCGGTTCGCCGTCGGCGACGATCCGCGCCCGCGGATTGACGGCCGGCGCGAGCGATGCCCACGAGATCGCGACTTCCGACGCCGGGTCGCTGCCCCATGTCAGGTGCACCTGTTCGGGGGTGCCGTCCGGGTTCGACCCGGCGGCACGGGCGGCCGCGAGCCCGCCCGCGGCGGTGGCGAGGCCGGAGACGCCGGCCAGTTTCAGGAAGCCGCGACGCGATACGGAAGCGGCCGGCTCGTTCGACTCGGCGGGGAAGTTGTCCTGGTTCGACATGATCGTATTTTCGTTGAGTGACACGCGAAATGCGGAACCGCCCGGCCGTGCGCGAGCGCGTCCGGGGCGTGGGCCGGAAACGAGCGGGATCCCGGTGACACGCATTGTCGAAGCGCAGTTTTGCCGGGTTGTGACAGACGGTCGTCCACGCCCGGGCCCGATGCGTCGCCGGGTGAGCGCGGCGTTGCCGGCGCGGAGGAAATTTATTTGCGCGCGTCGCGACGGATTTTTCCGCATGCGTCGTTTAACGAACGAACGGCCACTTCCGGCCATCACGTTCGCTACACGACGCTTCGGAGTCTTGCATGAAACTTTCCATTTCATTACGGGTTGCCGCGGGATGCGTGGCCGCGCTGGCGACCTCCGCCGCATTCGCGCAGGCCGTCATCGTCGCGCCGGTCGCGCCCCCGCCGCCGCGCGTCGAAGTGATGCCGGCGCCACGCGCGGGCTACGTGTGGGATCAGGGCCACTGGCACTGGCGGCAGGGCCGCTACGTGTGGATCCCCGGGCATTGGCAAGCGGTGCGCGTCGGCTATCGCTGGGTGCCCGGGCACTGGGCCGCGCGCGGCCCGAACTGGCGCTGGGTGCCGGGTCACTGGGCGTGACGCGCAGGGTGCCGCGCGGCGCGCAGCGCCGGTGCGGCGGGACTTCCACACAACTTCATCCGTCGAGCCATGCCTTTTCGAACCATCGTGATCCTGACAGCCGCGGCCGTCGTGCTGGCCGGCTGTGTCGTGGTGCCGGCGCGTCCGGTGTATTACCGGCCCGCGCCGGTCGTCGTATATTGATCGCGCCGGCCGGCTGGCGATCGACAGGATCGATATGCCGTTCGAACCGGATGTCGACGAAACCGGCCGGGCGGATGCCGGACACGACGTGCGGCGCGCCGTGGACGCGCCGGCATGGCGCCGTGCGGCGCCGGCCCGACGCATGCAAGGAGAGCACGACGATGAGCTTCAGCCGGACGGCGGGCACGCTCGCCGGCAGCATGTGGCGGGCGCGCCGCGCATGGCGGAGCAGCCCGCGTTGAGCGACGCCGATCCGGACGCGGAACTCGTCGCGCGGGTCGGCGCGCGCGACACGTCGGCCGTGCGCGTGCTCGTCGCACGCAAGCTGCCGCGCCTGCTTGCGCTCGCGACGCGCATGCTCGGCGACCGGACCGAAGCCGAAGACGTTGCGCAGGAAACCTTCCTGCGGATCTGGCATCACGCGCCGCGCTGGCGGGATGGCGAAGCGCGCTTCGACACGTGGCTGCATCGCGTGGTGCTGAACCTGTGCTACGACCGGTTGCGCGGGCGGCGCGAGGAGCCGGTCGACACGCTGCCCGACGTGCCCGACCCGCAACCCGAGCCGGCCGCGCACGCGGAGTTGCGCGCGCGCGATGCGCGCGTGCGCGAGGCGCTCGCCGCATTGCCGCCCAGGCAGCGGGAAGCGCTCGTGCTCCAGTACTATCAGGACATGTCGAATGTTGAAGCGGCCAACCTGATGGGCATCACCGTCGATGCGCTGGAAAGCCTGCTCGCGCGCGCAAGGCGCAACCTGCGCGCGCAACTGGCCGGCGACCCACCTAGCGAGGACAAGCGATGACACCCGAACGATTCCGTACCATCGTCGCCGCGTACGGCTCGGATGCGCGGCGCTGGCCGCGCGACGAACGCGCGGCGGCCGAAGCGTGGGCGCAAGCGCATCCGCGCGACGCGCTCGCGGCGCTCGACGATGCCGCCGAGCTCGATGCCTGGCTCGTGCAGGATACGGTCGCGCCGCCCGCGCCGGCGCTCGTCGAACGCATCGTCGCGTCGGCGCCCGCGCCGCAACGTGCGCGGCGCCGGGGCACGGTGTGGTGGTCGGGCGCGGCGTTCGCGGGTGTCGGGCTCGCCGGCGCGCTGGCGGGCGCGGTGGCCGTGTCGATGCTGATGCTCGGCAGCGCGCCGATCGCGCAACACGAACCGGGATACCTGACGACGACGTTCGGCGGCCCGGGCATCGACGGAGGCGACGAATGAGCGAACGCGGCTGGAAATTCATGCTCGTCGGGTCGGTCGTGTTGAACGTGTTCATGCTCGGCGCGATCGGCGGCGGCGCGTATCAATGGTTTTCTACGCATCGAGGCCTGGATGGGGGCGGGATGCCCGGACAGCGCACGGCATTGCGGTTCGCCGCGGACGAATTGTCCGACGCGCGTCAGCAAGCGTTTGCGGCGGCGCTGAAGGCGGCGCGCAAGGAAGGTCGGGATTTCGCGCGGGAAGGGCGTGACGGGCGGATCACGGTGCTGGATCTGCTGGCGGCTCCGCAGCTCGATCGTGCGGCGATCGACGCGGCGCTCGATCGGACGCGGGCGGCCGATAGTGCATTGCGGGGGCAGGTCGAGCGCAGCGTCGTCGATTTCGCGGCGACGCTGACGCCGGATGAGCGCGCGAAATTCGTCGACGGGTTGCGGCGCAGCGGGAACTGGCGGCTGCCGGCGAGGTTTCAGAGGAAGCACGACGCGGCGGGGAGCCAGTAACTGGCGTGGTGTGACGACGCGTCACGCTCGCGAATCGGTTGGCGGCGATCTCGAGTGCCGCGACGGAGGCAAACCATGGATCGAAGCGAAGACTTGATCGTGCGCACCATGTCGGCCGACGAGGTGGCCATGTCGGTCGAATGGGCGGCAGCCGAAGGGTGGAACCCCGGCCTGCATGATCCGCCGTGTTTCAGGGAAGCGGACCCGGCCGGTTTTTTCGTCGGCGTGTGGCGTGGCGAGCCGGTCGCGTGCCTTGCTGCCGTCGCGTATGACGAACGCTTCGGCTTCGTCGGTCTGTACATCGTGAAACCCGGGTTTCGCGGCAAAGGCTTCGGCATGCGAATCTGGCAGCACGGCATGCGTTACCTGGGAGACCGCAATGTCGGTCTCGACGGTGTCGTGGCACAACAGGCGAACTACCGGAAGTCCGGGTTCCGGCTCGCATATCGCAACATCCGCTATCAGGGGCGTGTGGACGGCATCGGATGCGCGCACGCGGCCGCGGCGGCCGATGTCCCGTTCGAGCAGTTGCTGGCGTACGATCGCCAGTCTTTTCCTGCGCCGCGCGCGCGTTTCGTTTCCGCGTGGCTCGCGCAACCGGATGCCGTTGCGCTCGCAACGATCGACGCGGATCGCATCACCGGATACGGCGTCGTGCGCCGCTGCAACGCCGGCTGCAAGATCGGCCCGCTGTTCGCCGATGACGCCGGCGTCGCCACGGGGCTGTTTCGCGCGCTGGCGGCGCGCATGCCCGGCGAGATGATCGTGCTCGACGTGCCGGAAACGAATCCCGCGGCCGTCGCGCTGGCGGAACGGCACGGCATGTCGAGCGTGTTCGAAACCGCGCGGATGTATACGAAGGAAGCGCCGGCGATCGCGATCGACCGCGTGTTCGGCGTGACGTCGTTCGAGCTGGGGTGACGGTCACGAATAGGCTCGGACGATTGCCGTCCGGCAGCTCGTGATGGAGGGAACACCGGTGCTGTGGAAATCTGACGATCGGGCGCGGCACGCGCGCAGCTCGCCGCTGCTTGAAAGCCGACCGCAAGCTATACATCCCCGCGCCGAACCCGAAATATTTCGCTCATCCTGCGACGGATTTCCCGCCACCCTCCGTTAAACACGGGTACGCATCGCGAGAGCCCCCGTCATGGACCACCCGAACGACATCTCACCGGCCGCCATCGCGCTGAACCGCTTCGGCCTCGGCGCGCGGGCCGACGACGCGCCGCCTGCCGATCCGAAGGCCGCGCTGGTCGCCCAGCTCGATCGTTACGACCCGAGGCCGGCCGCATGGGCCGGCGAACCGGACGCGATCACGCTCGCCACGCGCTTCGCGACGACCCGCAACACGATGACGAGCGACGACGCGGCGGCCAGGCGCGCAACCGCGCAGTCGATCCGTCGCGACGGCTACGACGCCTATCGCAGCGCCGTCGCCGCGCGCTTGAACAACGCGCTCGCCACGTCCACGCCGTTCGTCGAGCGTCTCGTGCATTTCTGGGCGAACCATTTCGCGGTGTCGGTCGACAAGGGGCAGGTCGCCGCATACGCGGGCGCCTTCGAGCGCGATGCGATCCGCCCGCACGTGCTCGGCCGCTTCGAGGACATGCTCGTCGCCGTCGAGCAGCATCCCGCGATGCAGCTGTTCCTCGACCAGGCGCGCTCGGTCGGCCCCGACAGCCCGGCCGCGCTGCGCGCCGAAGCCCGCCAGCCGGCGGCACGGCGCGGCCTCAACGAGAACCTCGCGCGCGAAATCATGGAGCTGCACACGCTCGGGGTACGCACCGGCTACACGCAAACGGACGTGACGGAATTCGCGCGTGCGCTGACCGGCTGGAGCATTGCCGGCGGACGCGGGCCGCAGTCCGGCGATGCGGCGCCCGGCGCGTTCGTGTTCCGCCCGAAGCTGCACGAACCGGGCGCGCGCACGGTGATGGGCCGCACCTACGGCCAGCCGGGCGACGCGCAAGCGCTCGCGATCCTGGGCGATCTGGCGCGTTCGCCGGCTACGGGCCGGCATGTCGCGTTCCAGCTCGCCCGTCATTTCGTCGCCGACGATCCGCCGCCCGCGCTCACCGACCGGCTCGCCCGCGCATTCGATACGAGCGGCGGCGATTTGCCGACCGTCTATCGTGCGCTGGTCAATGCGCCGGACGCATGGTCACCGGTCAATCGCAAGTTCAAGACGCCGTGGGAGTGGGCCGTGTCGTCGCTGCGCGGGCTCGGCTGGCGCGATACCGGCGACCTGAAGGCCGCGCCGCTGCTCGCGCAGCTCGGCCAGCCGGTATGGCGGCCCGGGTCGCCGGCCGGCTACGACGACGTTGCCGCGAGCTGGGCCGCGCCCGACGCGCTGGTGCGTCGCGTCGAGATCGCGCAGCGGTTTGCCGCACGCACGGGCGACCGGCTCGACCCGCGCACGCTCGGCAAGACGCTGCTGGCCGGCTCGCTGAGCGCACCGACGGCGACGGCACTCTCGCGAGCCGAGAGCGCGACCACGTCGCTTGCACTGCTGCTCGTGTCGCCCGATTTTCAACGGAGATGAACATGGCCCGATCCCTTTCCCGTCGACATTTCCTGAGCATCGCCGCCGCCGGTGCGGGCGCGATCCTCGTCGCGCCGCGCATCGTGTTCGCGAACGTCGAAACCGACCGGCGCTTCGTGTTCGTGATCCAGCGCGGCGCGGCCGACGGGCTGAACATCGTCGTCCCGTATGCGGAACCCGCGTATGCGTCGTTGCGCGGCCCGCTGGCGATCGACGCGTCGATGGCGACCCGCATCGACGGCACGTTCGCGCTGCATCCGTCGCTCGTGCGGACCGCGCAAATGGTTCGCGACAAAGAGGCGCTGTTCGTCCACGCGATCGCGTCGCCGTATCGCGACCGCTCGCATTTCGACGGCCAGAACGTGCTCGAGACGGGCGGGCGCGCGCCGTACCAGGTGAAGGACGGCTGGCTGAACCGGCTCGCCGCGATGTTGCCGGCGACGCGGGACAACGCGATCGCGTTCGCGCCGACGGTGCCGCTCGCGTTGCGCGGCAGCGTGCAGGCCGCGTCGTATGCGGCGTCCGGGTTGCCGGCCGCACCGGACGACCTGCTCGCGCGCGTGTCGGCGCTGTACGAGGCCGACGCGCAGCTCGGGCCGCTGTGGCAATCGGCGATGGCCGCGCGCGGTCTCGCCGGCGACGCGCATGCGCGCCAGGATCCGGCGGGCGTCGGCAAGCTCGCGGCGACGTTTCTCGCGCGCGACGACGGCCCGCGGATCGCGATGATCGAGACGGGCGGCTGGGACACGCACAGCGCGCAGAACGCGCGGCTCGCGAATCAGTTGAAGGCGCTCGACACGATGCTCGCCGCGTTGCGCGACGGTCTCGGGCCCGTGTGGCAGCGGACCACGGTGCTCGTCGCGACCGAGTTCGGCCGCACGGCCGCCGCGAACGGCACGGGCGGCACCGATCACGGGCAGGCGTCGGTCGCGATGCTGGCGGGCGGGGCGGTCGCGGGCGGACGCGTGATCGCCGACTGGCCGGGCCTGCGGCCGGGCGACCTGTACGAAGGGCGCGACCTGAAGCCGACCGCGTCGCTCGACGCGCTGATCGCGGGCGCGGCCGCCGAAAGCCTGCGGCTCGATCCCGCTCATACCGCGTCGACGCTGTTCGCGGAAAGCGGCGCGACGCGGCCGATGACGGGCCTCGTTCGCGGAACCGCGTGACGCGCGGCGTGATGCGCAGCGCGATGCACGACTCGATGCACGGCGTACGCGGGTTCGCCTCCGCCGACCGATCGATTGCACAACAGGGAGAATCGACGATGAAGATCCGATCCGTATCGCTTGCCGTATGGGTGGCGACGAGCGCGGCGCTGCTGTCCGCGTGCGTGGTCGAACCCGCGCGGCCGCCGCAGCCGGCGCCGGTCGCCGAAGTGATGCCGCCGCCGCCCGCGCCCGGTTATCGCTGGGCGAAAGGTCATTACCGCTGGGCCGGCAACCACTGGGCGTGGGTGCCCGGGCACTGGGCCGCCGTGTATTGAAGCAGGGGACCGGCGCGCCGTTCACCAGCCGATCCGGTGCTTCTCCTCGGTTTCGCTGTGTCGCCAGTCGTCGTCTGCGTGCAGATACTGGCTCGTCGTCGTCAGCGATACGTGACCGAGGTTGTCGCGCACGAGCCGCAGGTCGACGCGGCCGTCCGCCATGTGCGAACCCGCGCTGTGGCGCAGCCAGTGGGCCGATGCCTGTTCGAGCACGCGCGCCTGTTGTTCGCCTGCATCCCCTTGCGCACGCAACCGCTCGGCCGCGAACCGGAACACCTGCTTTACGATCCGGTGCAGCGCCGCGCGCGTGAGCGGCTTGCGCGTGCGACCGGCGGGCAGCACGAGCGGCGTGGTTTCGCCGTCGGCCGGCAGCGCGGGCAGGCCATGCGCGCGCCGGTAGCGCGCGAGCTCGGCCATCATCTCGGCGGTGGCCGGCACGAGGCGCTGGCGGCCGCCTTTGCCGGTCACGTCGAGCCACCAGCGATCGCGCCCGTTCGCATCGCGCCGTGCAAAGAATTGCCCCATCGTCGTGTCGGCCGCCTCGGTGATGCGCAGTCCGCCGAGATACATCAGCGTGAACACCCAGCGCGCGCGATCCGCATGGAAGGCGGCACGCGCATCGTCGCGCGGCATCGCGGCGATCGCATCCTTGACCGCCTGCCACAGCGGCGGCCCGAGATGGCGCGTGACGCGCGGCGCGGGCCGCCGTTGCCGCTGCCGCGACAGCGCGAGCGGATTGCCTGCCAGATAGCCGGCCTGCACGAGCCACGAGAACATCACGTTCAGGATCACCATCGCCTGCCGCTGGCTGGCCGCCGACAGCGGCCCGTAGAACGGCCGCCAGCGCGGGTCGCCGCGCGGATGCTTGCGGCCGCCATTCGCGCACCACACGTCGGCGGGCGCGGGCGCGAGCAGGAACTGCCGGTACACGACGAGATCCTCGTGCGTGAGCGACGACAGCGGCTTGCCGCACGCGATCACGGCCCACAGCAGCAGGCGCTCGGCCTCCTTGCGGTAGTTCTGGAACGTGGTGGGCGTATCGACGAAGCGTGCGAGCCATGCGCGCACGGCGTCGAGATCATGGGTCGCGGCGATCTGCGGATGCGCGCTCGTCGAGCGATTGGTGCCAGCGCGTCCGTCGAGCGCGGCCGGCACGGTCAGCGCGTCGATCGGCTGCGGCCGCAGCGCGGTGTCGGACGGAACGGGTGAGGTCATGCGAACAGGGGGCGCGGCTCGCCCGTGGCCGGGCGGGCGCACGCGGCGCGACGAAGCGTACGAGGAAACGCCGATGGTAATACACGATCACGACTTGGCGAAGCGCAACGGGTTTACGGCTGGCGCTCATACCGTCCGCATCGGCCGTTTCGGTGCAGACCGCTTCCGGCTTTCCGGCGTCGGGAGCAACCCGTCCACGAATCCGGCTTCCCGGCCTGTCGAACACCTCACCCCAGCGACAACACGCTGTTCAGCAACGTCCGCACGAGCGTCGCCTGTCGCGTGACACCCGTCTTGGAAAAGATCGCCCGCAGGTGCGAGCGCGCGGTGTTCTTGCTGATGTCGAGTTCGTCGGCCGCTTCCTCGAGCGTCGATCCGTTGACGAGCGCGAGCGCCAGCGCGGTCTCGGCCGGCGTGAGATCGAACAGCTTGCGCACGATGTCGTGAGACGCCTGCGACTTGCGCTCCGCATCGCGGATGAAGATCGCGCACGCGGGCCGGCGCGGATTGTCCTCCGACCATTCGCTGAGCGGGACCGTGCGGATCAGCACGCCGAGCGGCGGCTTGCCGGACGGGCGCGGCACGGCAATCGCCTGCGCGACCGACGGCGCTCCGCCCGCGCGCTCCGCGAGCACCTGGCGGATGAGCTTTTGCAGCTTGCGGTCCTCCAGCGGATACGATGCCTCGAGCGCACCGGCGCGCACGCGCAGGCCGTCGCATTCGGCGAAGATCTCGTCCGCGACGGAATTGGTCTTCATGATCGTGCCGCGCTCGTCGAGGATCGCGGTCGCGACGAGCATGCGGTCGATCGCGCTCGCATACAGCGTGCGCTCCGATTCGACCATCCCGAACTTCGCATGCAGCCGCACCGCGCGCTTCAGGTGCGGCAGCAGCGCATTGCAGACGGCCTTGTCGGTCGCCGAGAACGCGCGGCCGTGATGCGAGCGGCACACGCGGAAGCGGCATTCGATCCCGTCGGGCGTGCGCAGGTCGGCACCCATCAGGTAGCCGACGTCGAACGGCTCGAGGAACTCGCGATACATCGCGCTGCTGCGCCACACGCCGACGCCGAGCAGCTCGTCGACGGTGACGACGCGATCGCTCGGCAGGTTCACGAACGGATCGAGCGCGTAATAGTAGTTGTTGTACGACGCGACGCCGGTCAGCGGCGCGCTCGCCGCGGACGCATTGACCATCAGCCCCGCGTGGCCGCTGGCGGGCCAGCGCAGGATCATCGTCACGTAGTTCGCGTCCAGGTGCACGCGGATCTGTTCGAGCGCGCCGCCCCACGGCACGTCTTCCAGCGGGCCTTCGTAGATTGTCGCGAGCAGCGCGTCGTACTGCTCGAGCGTCAGTTTCGATTGGGCAAGGCACGGGGGAAGGGCCGGGGGCGCCGTGGTCATCGGGTTGTCTCCTGTTGCCGCCGCCGGGTCGCGGTGCGCCGGGCGTGCGGGTGCGTGCATGCGCGAATGCGGACCGCCGGCGGCGGCGCGCGGTTGCCTGCACCGGAATACGGTAACGTGCCCGTGCAGACGTGACATCCCACGAATGAGGGTGGCGGCGCGCGCGCTGCAAGCCATTTGTGAACTTTGCCGGCGCAGCATTCGTCTAAACGGCCCGCCAACGCTTCCCGAGGACCATCGGATGAATCGCAACACCAGAACGCTGCTCGGCGCGGCCTTGATTGCCGGCAGCACGCTGCTCGCCGGATGCCAGACCGGCGCGGCCGCGCCGGATGCACGCGCGGACCGCCCGGCCGACGGCCGGCCCGCGACCCGGACCGTTTATGTCGCGCCGCAGGCGGCGCGCTGCACGGGCGTCGCGCCGATGGACTGCCTGCAGGTGCGCAGCAGTCCGGCCGAGCCGTGGAGCCTGTGGTACGCGGGCATCGAGGGCTTTGCGTACCAGCCCGGCTATCAATATGTGCTGGAAGTCGATGAATACCGCGTCGCGCAGCCGCCGGCCGACGGTTCGTCGATCCGCTGGGTGCTCAAGCGGGTCGTCGAGCGCCGCCCGGTGAACTGACGGCCGCGCCTGCCCGCGGCGGCGCTTACGCGGACGGCCGCGGCGCGACCGGCCGCGGCGGCGCGGCGGTATCGATCCGCCGGAACACGACGGACGACAGCAGCGTGACCGCGCCCATGCAGACGAACGACAGCATGAAGCCGTTCGCCATCGAGCCCCAATGCGCGGCGAACAGGTTCACGAGCCCGCCGCCGATCGATACGCCGAGCCCCATCGCCAGCATCTGCATCATCGTGAACAGGCTGTTGCCGCTGCCGGCGTCGGCGTGCGACAGGCCCTTGAGCGTCACGGCGTTCATCGCGGCGAACTGCATCGAGTTCGCGGCGCCGAACACGACCAGCAACGCCATCTCCAGCACCGGCGCGGGCCGGGCCGACACCAGCGCGAACCCGGCGATCGCGCCACCGACGATCCCCGTGTTCACGACCAGGAACGTCGCATAACCGAAGCGTTTCGCGAGGGGCGCGATCCAGCGTTTCGCGATCACGCCGGCGATCGCGGCCGGCAGCAGCATCATCCCCGACTGCAGCGGCGTATAGCCGAGCTGCACCTGCATCAGCAGCGGCAGCATGAAAGGCACCGAGCTCGTGCCGATCCGGCACAGCAGGTTGCCGAGCAGCCCCGCGCCGAAGTTCGGCTCGCGGAACAGCCCGAGCCGGAACAGCGGCTGCGCGCGCCGCCGCGCATGGGGCAGGTACGCGAGCGCGCTTGCCACGCCGAGCACGGCCAGCCCGATCGCCCAGCCGGCGCGGTGCGCGCGCATCGGCGGATCGATCGCGAGCGACAACGCGATCATCGCGACCGACAGCAGCGCGCAGCCGATAAAGTCGAACGGCGGCGGCTGCATCGCCTGGTCGTGCGGCAGGAAGCGCTGCACCGCGATGAAGCCGACCATGCCGACCGGCACGTTGACGATGAACACCCAGTGCCAGGAAATCGCCTGCGTGAGCCAGCCGCCGAGCGTCGGCCCGACGATCGGGCCGAGCTGCGCGGCGATCGACACGAACGCGATCGCCGCGACGTACCGTTCGCCGGGCACGCGGCGCAGCACGGCGAGCCGCCCGATCGGCAGCAGCATCGAGCCGCCGATGCCCTGCACGGCGCGCGCGACGACGAGCTGGCCGAGCGTGTGCGACGCCGCGCAGCCGATCGATGCGAGCGAGAACACCAGGATGGCGAGCGAGAACACGCGGCGCGTGCCGAAGCGGTCGGCGAGCCAGCCGGACGCCGGCGTGAGCATCGCCATCGTCAGCGTATAGACGACCACGACCGGCTGCATCGCGAGCGGCGACGCATGCAGGCTTTGTGCGATCGACGGCAGCGCGGTGTTGACGATCGTGGTGTCGAGCGACTGCATGAAGAACGCGGCGGCGACGATCCACAGCAGCGCGGAGTGTGAGGGTTCGCGGGACATGACGAAACGGGAAGTGCGGCGACCGGCGCGGCGGCGACGCGACGGGCGGCGCGGCCCGGCAACAGCGGGCGCGCGCCGGCGCACGGCCGGTCTACGAGCACTCGATGGTACCGATTCCGGTGGTCATCGGGAAGATGCCTCGATGCGCTGAACGGCGACCGGCCGCCCGCGCTGCCCGACGTCGAATGCATCGCGCGCGCCGCGAAGCGGCTCGGCCAGCCGGCCGGCACGCTGCTCGAGCTACCGGAAACCAGCGACCTGCGCGCGCCCGGCGCGGTCGATCAAAGCGGGTAGCGCACGTCGTTACCGGACGGCGACGCGTCGCGCGGCATCCGGCCGGGTCCCCGCCGGCCGGTCCGCGCGCCACGCACCGCGCGCCACGCACCGCGCACCACGCGCCACGCGCCACGCACCGCGCGCCACGCACCACGCACCACGCACCACGCACCACGCACCACGCACCGCCGTGTCATGCCGCGCGTTTCTGCGAAAGCACCAGCAGCGCGCCGTTCCTGTCCTCCAGCACCGCGCGGTATTCGTGCGGGCCGGCCTGCACCGGCACGCGCACCGACGCACCGGCTTTCACGACCCGCGCCATCGCCGCGTAAAGGTCGTCATCCTCATCGACCCGCAGCGTGAGCGCCGCGCGCTCGACGATCTGCTCGTCGCCGGCGACCAGCGCGATCGTCAGCGGGCCGCCGTCGAGCGCGCAATAGCGGTCGCCGTCGCGGAACTTCACGTTCAGGCCCAGTCCGTCGACGAACAGCGGCAGCGCCGTGTCGATGTCGTCGACCGGGTACAGCAGCATCGATACCTTCATTCCCTCTCTCCCTTGTCGTGATGTGCCCGGCGCGCACCGCACCGTCGTTCGATGCTAGCGCGCGGTGCCGGCCGCGACGCAGTCCGATCGGACGACGGTGAAACCCCTCTGTCCCCGCATGCGTGCCGTTACTCCAAACAGACGATGCCCGGGCGGGCCCGCGCGCCGACACTCCCATCCGTGGACCGTCGCTATTCGTCCGTATCGTGCGGGCGGCCTGCGCGACCCCGACTCGTCCAACATACATGGAGACGCACGCAATGAAGTTTTCCCTCATCTACGAAGCCCAGACCACCGACGCATCGCGCGAGGGCGACCACCGGGTGTTCAAGGAGACGGTCGAACAGGCGCTGCTGGCCGAGCAGGTCGGTTTCGACACGATCTGGTGCGTGGAGCACACGTCGCTGACCAACTATGCGCACATGAGCGCGCCGGAAACCTTCCTTGCGTACCTGGCCGGCCGCACGACGCGCATCGGCCTCGGTCACGGCGTCGTGTGCCTGCCGCCGGCGATGAACCATCCGATCAAGGTCGCCGAGCGCGTCGCGCTGCTCGACATCCTGTCGGGCGGCCGCGTGCATTTCGGCGTCGGCAAGGGCGGCAGCCAGCAGGAAGCGGGCGCGTTCGGCTACGACCTCAACGAACTGCAGCCGATGATCGACGAGTCGATGTATCTCGTGCCGAAGATGTTCGTGCAGGACGAGATCGAGCACGACGGCAAGTACATCAAGATTCCGAAGCGTCCGATCCATCCGAAGCCGTTCCAGGATCCGCATCCGCCGATGTACCTCGCCTGCACGAACACCGACGCGCTGCTGCGCGCCGGCCAGCGCGGTATGGGCGCGCTGGTGCTCGGCTTCGGCGGGCCCGATGAGGTCGCGAAGAAGAACGCGATCTATCGCGAAGCGTGGGCGAACCGCAAGCCGGAAGACCAGGTCGGCTTCCGCCCGACCCAGCACCTCGCGGCGCTGTGCCCGACGGTCGTGATGGCCGACGGCCAGAAGGCCCGCAAGATCGGCATCCGTGGCCAGCGCTACTTCATGGAATCGCTCGCGTACTGGTACACGGGCGGCGAGCGTCCGGACCCGGCGAAGTGGGGCGACGACCTCGTGCAGGCCGATACCGGCGAGATGGTGATCCGCTCGCGCTTCGCGTCGGAGGAAGTCGTCGTGAACTTCGCCGATCCGGCGCTCGCGATGATGAACCCGAACCATGCGTACGGCACGGTGGACGACTGCATCGGCTACGTGGGCCGCCTGCAGGAAGCGGGCGTCGACGAAGTGCTGTTCCTGTGCCAGATGGGCACGGTGCCGCACGACGCGCAGATGGAGACGATCCGCAACATCGGCGAGCACGTGATCCCGTTCTTCAACAAGGAACAGGAGCGCGCCTGCGCATAAGGCGAGGCGTGTCGCGCCACGCCGCGCCCGTCGTCCCTTCGGACGATGCGGCGCGGCCGCGCGAAGCCGACCATCGTCGGCAGGAACCCTCGCTCGCGGCGCCGCCCGCGACGAATCACTTAAAGAGAGACCGGGGTGGGCGCCGCCGCGCGCGCTCCGTATCACAGGAGACATTCGTGCATCGCGACAACGATTCGAACGCATTGGCCGCCACGCTGATCGCCCGGGCCGAGGCGCTCGCGCCGACGCTGGCCGGCCGCGCCGCGCAGGCGGAAGCGCAGGGCCGCATCCCGGCCGAGACGATCGCCGACATGCAGGCCGCCGGCTTCTTCAAGGTGCTGCAACCGAAACGCTACGGCGGCTACGAGCTCGATCCGCAAACCTTCTTCGACATCCAGATGGCGCTCGCGCGCGGCTGCATGTCGACGGCATGGGTGTACGGCGTCGTCGGCGTGCACAACTGGCAGCTCGCGCTGTTCGACGAGCGCGCGCAGCAGGACGTGTGGGGCAAGGATTCCGCGACGCTGATCGCGTCGACCTACATGCCGGTCGGCCGCGTGACGCCGGTCGAAGGCGGCTTCCGGCTGTCCGGCCACTGGAAGTTCTCGAGCGGCAGCGAGCTGTGCGAATGGGTGTTCCTCGGCGCGCTGGTGCCGCCGGCCGAGGCCGGCCAGCCGCCGGAATACCGCACCTTCCTGCTGCCGAAATCCGACTACCGGATCCAGCAGGACTGGGACGTGCTCGGCCTGCGCGCGACCGGCAGCCACGACATCGTCGTCGACGACGTGTTCGTGCCCGCGTACCGCACGCACAAGGCGATCGACGGGATGATCGGCACGAGCCCGGGCCTGGCCGTCAACGACGCGCCGCTGTTCAGGCTGCCGTTCGCGCAGATCTTCGTGCGCGCGGTGTGCACCTCGTGCATCGGCGCGCTGCAGGGCGCGCTCGACGATTTCACCGGCTATGCGGCCACGCGCGTGTCGGCCAACAGCGGCACGAAGACGACCGACGATCCGGGCGCGCAGAACGCGTGCGCGAACGCGGCCGTCGCGATCGACGAGATGAAGGTGCTGCTCGAGCGCAATTTCGCGGAACTGATGGCGTCGGTGACGGGCGGCCCGGCCGTGTCGATCGAGCGACGCGTGCATTTCCGCTACCAGTCCGCGCAGGTCGCCGAGCGTTGCGCGCAGGCCGCGAACGCGCTGCTGCGCTATGCGGGCGGCAATGGCATCTACCACCGCAATCCGCTGGTGCGCCGCTTCCTCGACCTGCACGCGGCCCGCGCGCACTACGCGAACAACGTGGACCGCTTCGGCCAGAACCTCGGCGCCGTGATGCTCGGCCGCGAGAACACGGACTACTTCATCTGACGAGGCGGCGATGAACGACACGCAAGCGCAGCAATACGTGTTCGACGTCGTGGTCGTCGGCTCGGGCGCGGGCGCGCTGCTCGCGGCCTGCCGCGCGGCCGACCGCGGGCTGTCCGTCGTCGTGATCGAGAAGACGGCGCTGTACGGCGGCACGTCGGCGGTCTCGGGCGGCGGCATCTGGGTGCCGTGCAATCACCATATCGCGGAACTCGGCGCGACCGACACGCGCGAGGCTGCGAGCCGCTATCTCGACGCGTGCACGGCCGGCGCATCGTCGCGCGAGCGGCTCGACGCGTATCTCGACCAGGCGCCCGAGATGCTGCGCTACCTCGAAACGAAGACGCCGGTGCGCTACCAGGCGCTGCCGAAGTACGCGGACTATTTCCAGAAGCTGCCGGGCGCGATGCCGGGCTATCGCGCGCTCGATCCGCTGCCGTTCGACGGCGGGCTGCTCGGCGACGAACTCGACCGGCTGCGTCCGCCGTCGCCCGGCACGCTGATCGGCGGCCGCGTGGCCGTGACGTCGAAGGAGGCGCACACGCTGTTCTCGCGCGGGCCGGGCTTCATGAGGCTCGCGATCGCGCAGTTCGGCCGCTACTGGCTCGATTTCGGCGTGCGCCGCCGCACGCGGCGCGACCGGCGCCTGACGCTCGGCAACGCGTTGATCGGCGGGCTGCGCCGCGCGCTGCTCGAGCGCAACGTGCCCGTGTGGCTCGACACGCCGATGCGCGACCTGCTCGACGTCGACGGCCGCGTGACGGGCGTGCGCGCGCAGCGCTTCGGGCAGCCGGTGACGATCGCCGCGCGGTGCGGCGTGATCCTCGGCGCGGGCGGCTTCGAGCGCAACCAGCCGATGCGCGAGCGCTACCTGCCGCAACCGACGCAGATGCAATGGAGCGCGACGCCGCCGGCCAACACCGGCGACGCGATCGCCGAAGGCCACCGGCTCGGCGGCGCGCTCGCGCTGATGGAACACGTATGGGGCGCGCCTACGGTCGGCGTCGCGGGCGAGGAGAAGCAACGCGCGCTGTTCGTCGAGCGCAACCTGCCCGGCTGCGTGATCGTCAACGGTCTCGGCAAGCGCTTCGTCAACGAAGCCGCGCCGTATTCGGAATTCGTGCCGGCGATGTATCGCGACCATGCGCGCACCGGCGCGTGCGTGCCGGCGTGGATGGTGTTCGACGCGCGCTTTCGCCGCAAGTATCCGTGCGGGCCGATCATGCCGGCGTCGATGATGCCCGATTCCCGCATTCCGGACGCGTTTCGCGACGTGCTCGTGAAAGCCGACACGATCGACGCGCTCGCCGTGCGGATCGGCGTCGATGCGGCCGGGCTGCACGACACGCTGCGCGATATCGCGCGTTACGCGGCAACCGGTATCGACGAAGCGTTCGGCAAGGGCGACAACCTGTTCGACACGTACTACGGCGATCCGAAGAACCGGCCGAATCCGTGCCTGGGGCCGGTCGACGAGGCGCCGTTCTACGCGGTGCGGATCGACGCGGGCGACATCGGCACGAAGGGCGGGCTCGTCACCGACGCGCAGGCGCGCGTGCTGCGCGCCGACGGCGCGCCGATCGACGGCCTCTATGCAATCGGCAACACCAGTGCATCGGTGATGGGCGCGAGCTACCCCGGCGCGGGCTCGACGCTCGGTCCGGCGATGACCTTCGGGTTCATCGCCGCCGACCACCTGGCCGCGCAAGCGGCCGACGCCGGCGGCCGGTCAGCCCGGCCGTCCACGACAGAACTTGACGGAGTCCAACCATGAGCGATCTCACCACCCATCCGCTGCGCACCGACATGCTGCTCGCGATGCGCCGCCTCGCGCGCTCCGTCACGGTCATCAGCAGCGCGCACGACGGCCGGCGCTACTCGATGTCCGCGACGGCGGTCGATTCGCTGTCGACCGATCCACCGTCGCTGCTGATCTGCATCAACCGCAATGCGTCGCTGTATCCGCCGCTCGATGCGGGGGCACCGTTCTGCGTGAACGTGCTGTCGGCACGGCATGAAGGCATCGCGATCGATTGCAGCGGCCGTCTGAAGGGCGAGGCGCGCTTCACGACCGGCGAGTGGCACACGTCGCCGCTGGGTGTGCCGTATCTGCACGATTCGCAGGCGAGCCTCGTGTGCGAGCAGGACGGCCGCTTCGAATACGGCACGCATACGGTGTTCATCGGGCGCATTCGCGAGGTGCTGATGAGCGGTGACGTCGATCCGCTCGTCTATCTCGACGGTGCGTACACGACGCCCGGCGCGCCCGCGGCCCGCGCGGCCGCGTGACGGCGGTGCGCGTTTTTCCGCATCGGAACGAGACGATCCATGACACGCAGATTGAACCGCAATATCGAGAATGGTGCGGACACAACGATCGTGCACGAGTTCGTGCAGTTGATCGGCGCGGCGGAAACGCAGGTGCTGAACGCGTTCGCCGGTGTTGCGCCAGCGCCAGCGCTGGCGCTGGCGTCGAACGACGCGCGGTGCCGTGCGGGAGAAGCCGGCTGGCATACGGCTTCGGCGGGTGCGGCCGGCGCGGCTCGCACTGCATGAGGAGCCGGCGATGAGCGATCCCCGTTTTCACCGGCTGACCGTGGCCGACGTCATCGCCGAAAGCGACGACGCGTGCTCGTTCGTGTTCGACGTGCCCGCCGCGTTGCGCGATGCGTTCGCGTATCGGCCCGGCCAGTTCCTGACGCTGAACGTGCCATGCACGGACTCGACCGTCGCGCGCTGCTACTCGCTGTCGAGCGCGCCGGGCATCGACGCGGCGCCGAAGATCACCGTCAAGCGCGTGCGCGACGGCCGTGCGTCGAACTGGCTGTGCGACCGCATTCGCGCGGGCGATGCGCTCGACGTGCTGCCGCCGGCCGGCGTCTTCACGCCGCGCACGCTCGACGGCGACCTGCTGCTGTTCGCGGGCGGCAGCGGCATCACGCCGGTGCTGTCGATCCTGAAATCGGCGCTGGTGCACGGCCGCGGGATGCTGACGCTGATCTATGCGAACCGCGACGAGCGCGCGGTGATTTTCCGCGACGAACTGCGGCAGCTCGCGCACCGCCACCCGGGCCGCCTGCGCGTGATCCACTGGCTCGACAGCGTGCAGGGCGTGCCGCTGCAGCGGCATTTCGAGGAACTCGCGCGGCCGTTCAGCCAGCAGGAGACGTTCATCTGCGGGCCGGCGCTGTTCATGGAGAACGCGCTCGCCGCGATGCTCGGCCTCGGGCTGCCGCGTGCGCGCGTGCATGTCGAGCGCTTCGCGTCGCTGCCCGATGCGCCGGCGCAGGCCGATCCGGCGGCATCGACCGCAACGGCGGCGGCGTCCGGCGACGACGATCGCGACGGCGACGGTGAAGGCGCGGCGATCGAGACGGTGCTCGACGGCGAGGCGTTCGCGTTCGACAGCGCGCCCGGCGAAACGCTGCTCGACGCGATGCTGCGCGCCGGCCTGCCTGCGCCGAATTCCTGCCGGATGGGGCAGTGCGGCGCGTGCATGTGCCGCGTCGAACGCGGCGCGGTGACGCTCGACAGCAACCACGTGCTCGACGACGACGAGATCGCGGCGGGCTGGACGCTCGCCTGCTGCGCGCGGCCCGCGAGCGACGCGCTGCGCGTGGTGTTCCCCGATTGAGCCGCGACGTGTCGATGGCACCGACGGCAACCCTGTTTCGACGCATATGACGATGGACAACGAAATCCTCACCACGCCCGCGCTGATCGCGCGGGCTGCCGCGCGCCACGGCGCGCATCCGGCGATCGAGTCGGAGCACGGCCGGCTGACCTACGCGGAACTCGATGCGGCGCGTCTCGAAGCGGCGCGCGCGCTGCTCGCGAGCGGCATCGACGCCGGCGACCGGGTCGCCGTATGGGCGCCGAACCTGCCGCAATGGATCGTCGCGGCGCTGGCGATCCACACCGTCGGCGCGATCCTCGTGCCGGTCAACACGCGGATGAAGGGCATGGAGGTGGGCGGCATCCTGCACGACGGCGGCGCGCGGCTGCTGTTCTGCTGCGGCACCTTCCTCGGCGAATCCTATCCGGCGCTGCTCGCGCCGCACCGGCCCGCGACGCTCGAACGCGTCGTCGTGTTCGACGGCGAGCCGCCGTCCGGCGCGCACGATGAAACCTGGAATGCATTCCTCGCGCGCGGCGCGGCGGTGCCGCTCGCCGCCGTGCGCGAGCGGGAGGCGCAGGTGACGCCGGATACCGTGATGGACCTGATGTTCACGTCCGGCACGACGGGCCGCCCGAAGGGCGTGATGACCGCGCACGGACAGAACCTGCGCGCCGCGCAGGCGTGGGCGACGATCGCCGGCGTGCGCCGGGACGACCGCTACCTGATCGTCAATCCGTTCTTCCATACGTTCGGCTACAAGGCCGGCTGGCTCGCCGCGCTGTCGAGCGGCGCGACCGTGCTGCCGCATCTCGTGTTCCAGCCGGCCGACGTCTTGCGCCGCATCGCCGACGAACGCGTGTCGGTGCTGCCCGGCCCGCCGACGCTGTACTACGCGCTGCTCGATGCGCCCGATCGCGCGACGCGCGACCTGTCGTCGCTGCGGATCGCGGTGACGGGCGCGGCCGCGATCGCGCCGAGCCTGATCGAGCGGATGCGCGCCGAGCTCGGCTTCGAGACCGTGCTGACCGGCTACGGACTGACCGAATCGTGCGGGTTCGCGACGCTGTGCCGCCACGGCGACGACGCGGAGACGGTCGCCTCTACGTCGGGCCGCCCGATGCCGGGTGTCGAGCTGCGCATCGCGGGGCCGGACGGCGCGGCGCTCGGGCCGGACGAGACCGGCGAGATCTGGGTGCGCGGCTACAACGTGATGCGCGGCTACTTCAACCAGCCGGATGCGACGCGCGAAGCCGTCGACGCCGACGGCTGGCTGCATACCGGCGACCTCGGCTGTGTCGACGCGAACGGCAACCTGAAGATCACCGACCGGATCAAGGACATGTTCATCGTCGGCGGCTTCAACTGCTATCCGGCCGAGATCGAGCGGCTGCTGGCCGCGCATCCGGCGATCGCGCAGGTCGCGCTGGTCGGCGTGCCCGATACGCGGCTCGGCGAGGTCGGACATGCGTATGTCGTGTTGCGTCCCGGCGCGCACACCGACGCCGACGCACTGAACGACTGGGCGCGCAGCAACATGGCGAACTACAAGGTGCCGCGGCATTTCACGTTCGTCGAGCAACTGCCGACGAGCGCGGCCGGCAAGGTGCTGAAGTACCGGCTGCGCGCGGGCACCGAAGCGGCGGCCTGAACGCCGGCGCACGGCACGAAATCAACGGGACGAACGGATGAACGACAACGGATTTCCGCAGGGCGCGGTACTCGTGTTCGGCGGCAGCGGCGGAATCGGGCAGGGCGTCGCACTCGAATTCGCGCGCGCCGGCGTGCCGGTCGCGCTCGGTTACCGCAGCAAGGCCGAGGTGGCCGAGCGCGTCGCGCGCGAGGTGCGCGCCGCAGGCGTCGCGGCCACCACGCATTGCGCGGACGTGACCGCTCCCGCGCAGATCGATGCCGCGCTCGCGGCCGCGATCGGCGCGCACGGCCGCGTGCACACGATCGTGTGGGCGGCCGGCCCGTTCGTGAACCAGCGTCGCATCGGCGACATGACGCACGACGACTGGCACCGTGCGATCGCGGTCGAGACGGTCGGCTTCTTCAATGCGGCGAAGGCCGCGTTGCCGCATTTCCGTGCGTCGGGCGGCGGGTCGTTCGTCACGCTCGGCTCGGCCGGGCATCTGCGCTGGCCGGATCGCGACGGTTTGTCGGTCGCGCCGAAGGCGGCGAACGAGGCGCTGGTGAAGGGGCTCGCGCGCGAGGAAGGCCGTCACGAGATTCGCGCGAACTCGATCCTGGTCGGCGTGATCGAGGCCGGGATGTTTCCGGTGCTGCTCGAACAGGGGCAGTTCGACCAGGCGTGGATCGACGACACGCAGAAGATGCTCGCGCTCAAGCGCTGGGGGAAGGCGCACGATATCGGGCGTGCGGCGGTGTTCCTCGCGTCGGATCGCGCGAACTACATCACGGGGCAGCAGTTGAACGTCTCGGGCGGGTACGGGTTGTAGCGGATGCGCGGAGCCCGCTCGGGAGAGCGGGCCCGGCAGACGAACGTTCGGTTGCTTTCGGCGCCGAATCCGCCGTATCGATCCCGGATCTTCGCGCCGCAGGCGCCCGGGAGCGACTGCCCGCATGCATGCGTCGAAGCGCATGAACGGCCGTCGCGGCGGCAACTGGTTGCGCGCGCACCGTCCTCGGTATTCACCCTGATCCGCGCTGCGCGCTTCTCGCATCCTGACCACGCGCGACTCGCGCGAGGTCACGTCGATGAAACATTTCCTGCCATGCGTGACGTCACACGTGCTTGCACGCCGTTGCGATGTCGCGCGTGTCGACAGCCGCGCGTGCTTGCCCGGCGCGCGTCGCGGCACCCGATGCATCGCTCCGCTGCATCGGGCACGGTGCTGACGTGCCGAAAACAGATGCGTTCCTGAAACATTTCCGTCGATTCTCCCCCGCATCACCGCGGACGTTTGGCCGCGACGCTTGTCCCGTGCCGGTTCGCGCCGCATGGCACATGCCTTGCGGTTAGGTCGGGGCCGCTCGACACAATCGCGACTGATGGCAACGACAAATCGCGGGAGCGGCACGTAACGACATCGAAATATCGGGGATCGGATCGAGCCGCGGGATAGCGGCCCGTCGTGCCGGACACGCTGCGTCGTATCGGCGGCACGCACGGGCATCGTACGCTCGATCCGTCAAACAGCAAGCTTGCTTGCAAGATGTCGTGCCGGGGGACCCGCCGCGCGTGGCGACATGCGCTGCACGTGGCGGGTCGGCGCGCCCGGCACATGTCGGGGGGACGCCCGTGAAAATGACAATGAACCAATGGGCAGCGCTGGCGATGGTAGTCACGGCCGGCGCGCACGCACAGGAAATCTACCTGCAGGGCGGCACGCAGGGCGTCGGCATCGGCGCGGCCGTCAGCTTCAATTCGGTGCTGGGCGCGCACGCGGATTTCAACGCGATCAATCTGACGCATGACTTCACGGTGGCCGGCAACCGCTACCAGGACGACATCAAGTTGCGGCAAGGCGGCCTCTATGCGGACATCTTTCCGTGGCGCGGCAGCGGCTTTCGCGCGACGATCGGATTGCGCTTCAACGACGACGATATCCGCGGCGTGTCGGTGCCCACCGACGGGACCTACGTGTTCGCCGGCAAGCGTTATCCGGCGCTCCCCGGGATGTACGCGGTCGCGGAGGCACGCTATCCGACCGTGATGCCGTATGTCGGGATCGGCTACGGGCACCGGCCGGCGTCGAAGGGGCTCGGTTTCGTCGCCGACCTGGGCGTCGCGTACGGCATCCCGCGCTGCTCGTACACGCTGTCGCCGCAACTCGCCGCCGCGGCCGGACCGCAGAAGAGCCAGATTCTGACCGCCAGCGGCCTCGACGAACTGAACCGCGTGATGTCGCGGTATCGGTGGTACCCGGTGCTGCAGATCGGGATCTCGTACCGGTTCTGAGCGGGACGCGCGTTATGGCACGGCCGCGCTCCGGCCGTTCGACGCTTTCGTGCCGTGGCCGCATCCGCAGACCTTCCCGTTGCCTGTTGCTCGACTGCCGGAACGTCCGGCCGAACCGGCTCGAATCGATTGTCCTGGCACTCACCTGGACCGTGCCGGCCCAGGCGTTCGTCGCAGTCGTTACCGGCACGATGTCGCCGATCACGTCCGTGATTCTGGTCGCGGCGCTGGTGATGGTCGTGCGGCGCGCGTCGGACATCCCCCACCGGCGCAGACTATCCGTCGGTGAATGGCCATTCGGCCGTCTTTTTTCGTCGCCGCGGCTGGATTACCTTGGTCAAAAGCAGTTCGACGCGTCGGGCCGACGGCGGAACGTGGGTGGCTTCATCCCGTCCGCTGCCGCCGGCCAACGCCGACACCCGGCTGCCGTCCGATCACGACGATGATAGCAATGCTTGCAATTCACCGCGTTGGCGCTATCATTGATAGCAATCTGGATGGAGGGACTCATGGCAAATCTTCTGGTGCGTAACGTGGATGACAGTATCGTTCAGAGCCTTCGAGAGCAGGCTGCGGCGAACGGCAGGAGTGCCGAGGCCGAACATCGGGCCATTCTGGCCGATGCGCTCGGCCGGCCGAAGCGAAGGACATTCGCGCAAGTGCTGATGAGCATGCCGGACGTCGGCGAAGACGCGGATTTCCAACGTGTTCAGGATTCCGGCGAGGTCAGGCGTGTTTTTGATTGATACGAACGTCATCAGCGAGATCAGGAAGGGCAAGCGAACCAACCGCGGCGTGCGCGGGTTCTTCAGGCAGGCCGAGGCCGACGCGAGCCCGCTTTACCTGTCGATCGTCACGGTGGCCGAACTTCGGCGCGGCGTCGATCTGATCCGCCATCGCGGCGATCATCCGCAGGCGTCGGCGCTCGAGGCATGGATGGCGACGATTCTGTCCGGCTATGCGTCGAACATCCTGCCGGTCGATCTCGAGACCAGCCAGATGTGGGGCCATTTGCGTGTGCCCGACCCGGCCCACGCACTCGACAAGCTGATCGCGGCCACCGCGCTGATCAACGATCTCACGGTCGTCACGCGCAATGTCGACGATTTCGCCCGCACCGGCGTCCGGCTGCTGAACCCGTTCGAGTGAGCCGGGTTGCCGCGTCGCGGCAATCCGCCATCGCTTCCCGCCTTCTTCCCTTGCGCGTTCTCCGTCGCGCATCGCCCGCTTGCAACCCGTATCGCCGGGCTTTAGCGCGCGTCCGATTCCCGGTCCTCTCCCGGCCGGCGTCGTCCTGAAACACCCGCCCGCTCTCGTCCCAACAGACGATGTGACGCCATCCCCGACCGGCCAGAATCCTTTCACGAACAACGGATTCTGAACCTGGAGGAGGCCGACATGATCGATGTCCGTGCGCTCGGCTACGTCGTCGTCGAGGCGACCCGCGTCGATGCGTGGCGCCGCTACGCGGAAGACGTGCTGGGCATGCAGGCGCTCGACGCGCCCGACGGCGCGCTGTACCTGAAGATGGACGAGCGCGATTTCCGCTACGTGATCGTCCCCGGCGCGACCGACCGCTATTTCGCGTCGGGCTGGGAATTGCCCGACGGCGCCGCGTTCGACGCCGCGCTGACGGCACTGCGGCAGGCGGGTGTCGAGGCCGTGCGCGCCACGCGCGACGAAGCCGCGCTGCGCCGCGTGCAGGCGATGGCGTGGTGTACCGACCCGTCCGGCAACCGCCACGAGTTGTACTGGGGCGCGCGCTGCGACTTCCGCCGTTTCGTGTCGCCGCTGGGCGTCGCGCGCTTCGTCACCGGCGACATGGGGCTCGGCCACGCGGTGCTGCCCGCGCCGCAGTTCGACGCGACCGACGCGTTCGTGCGCGGCGTGCTCGGCTTCGAGCTGTCCGACATCTACCGCGTGAAGTTCACGCCGGACCCCGCCGAACCCGAGAAGCGCATTCACTTCATGCACTGCCGCAACGCGCGCCATCACAGCCTCGCGCTGTTCGAGATGGCGGTGCCGTCGGGCTGTGTGCACGTGATGGCCGAAGTCGACTCGATGGACGAAGTCGGCCGCGCGCTCGATCGGGTCGCCGCGCACGACGTGAAGATGTCGGCGACGCTCGGCCGCCACTGCAACGACCAGATGATCTCGTTCTACATGAAGACCCCCGGCGGCTTCGATCTCGAATACGGCTTCGGCGGCCTCACGGTCGACTGGTCGAAGCATGCGGTGTTCGAGGCCACGAAGGTGAGCCAGTGGGGCCACGATTTCAGCATCGGATACCGGTAAGCCAGCACGATGACGATGAAACCTCTCGACAAGACGATGTCCGCGCGCGACGTGGTCGCGCAACTCGCCGACGGCATGACGATCGGCATCGGCGGATGGGGGCCGCGGCGCAAGCCGATGGCACTGGTGCGCGAGATCGCGCGCTCGAACCTGAAGGACCTGACGATCGTCGCGTACGGCGGCGCCGACATCGGCCTGCTGTGCGCGGCCGGCAAGGCGCGCAAGGCGGTGTTCGGCTTCGTGTCGCTCGACGTGATTCCGCTCGAGCCGCATTTCCGCCGGGCCCGCGAACAGGGCCGCGTCGACGTGCTGGAACTCGACGAAGGGATGCTGCAGCTCGGCCTGCGCGCGGCCGGCGCGCGCCTGCCGTTCCTGCCGACGCGCGCCGGTCTCGGCACCGCGCTGCTCGATCACGCGCCGCAGCTGCGCACGGTGCAATCGCCGTACGACGACGGCGAAACGCTGCTCGCGATGCCGGCGATCGAACTCGACGTCGCGCTGCTGCACGTGAACGCGGCCGACCGGATGGGCAACACGCGCATCGACGGTCCCGATCCGTTCTTCGATGCGTGGATGGCGCGCGCCGCGCAGCGCTGCTACGTGTCGGCGGAAACGGTCGACGCGTCGCTCGCGAGCGACGACCTCGACGCCGCACGCCGCAACCCGTTCGAGCGCTCGCTCGTCACCGGCGTCGTGCATGCGCCGGGCGGCGCGCACCCGACGTCGTGCGGGCCGGACTACGGCTGGGACCTGCCGCACCTGCGCGCGTACTGCGCGAGCGCGGAAGACGATGCGAAGACGGCGGCTTACCTGCGCGACGTGGTCGGCCAGGACGAACGCCAGTATCTCGAAGGCGTCGGCGGGCTGTCGCACGTGACGACGCTGCCGTTGCCGATTCTGTAAAGGAGCGCCTGTGAGCGAATCTCTCGACCATTCCCTCGCGGAACTGATGATCGTCGCGTCCGCGCGACTCTGGCGCGACGACGGCGAAGTGCTGGCGACCGGCATCGGCACGGGCCCGCGGCTCGCGGCCGGCCTCGCGCGGCTCGCGTACAACAGCGGGCTGATGCTGACCGACGGCGAAGCGTATCTCGTCGAGGCGCCGATCCCTCTCGGGCCGCGTCCCGACGGCTATCGCGTGCAGGCGAGCGGCTGGATGACCTACGAGCGCGTGTTCGACTGCCTGTGGCACGGCCGCCGTCATGCGCTGGTGATGCCGACGCAGATCGACCGCTTCGGCCAGGCGAACATCTCGTGGCTCGGCGACGACTACGCGCGTCCGAAGACGCAGCTGCTCGGCGCGCGCGGCTTCCCCGGCAACTCGACGAACCACGCGAACTCGTTTTTCGTGAGCGGCCACGGCAAGCGCACGTTCGTCGCAGGCGAAGTCGACATGGTGTGCACGGTCGGCTACAACCCGGCGCGCCGGCTGCCTGGCATGAAGACCTTCGTCGACCTGCGCAGCATCGTCACCGACCTGTGCGTGATGGATTTCGGCGGGCCCGACCACGCGATCCGCGTGCGTTCGCTGCATCCGGGCGTGAGCTTCGACGAAGTGCAGGACGCGACCGGCTTCCCGCTGATCGCGGCGCCCGACCTCGGCACGACGGCCGCGCCGAATGCGGAAGACCTGCGCATCGTGCGTGCGCTCGACCCTCACAACCTGCGCGCGACGATCGTGCGCAACAATCCGGCGCCGCGCCGCGGATGAGGTCCGACATGGAAGCGACCCAGATGACGTTCGGCGACGGTGTCGTCGACTACGCGGTCGAGGACGGCATCGCGACGATCACGATGAACCGTCCCGAGTATCACAACGCGCAGAACTCGAAGATGACGTATGCGCTCGACGCGGCGTTCCGGCGCGCGGCGCACGACGACGCGGTGAAGGCGATCGTGCTCGCGGGCGCCGGCAAGCATTTCTCGGCGGGCCACGACATCGGCACGCCGGGCCGCGACATCCACGAGTCGTTCGACCGCGCGTCGCTGTGGTACGACCACGTCGACAAGGAGGGCGGCGAATTCCTCTATGCGCGCGAACAGGAGGTGTACCTCGGGATGTGCCGGCGCTGGCGCGACCTGCCGAAGCCGACCATCGCGATGGTGCAGGGCGCGTGCATCGCGGGCGGGCTGATGCTCGCATGGGTGTGCGACCTGATCGTCGCGTCGGAGGATGCGTTCTTCGCGGATCCGGTCGTGCGGATGGGGATTCCCGGCGTCGAGTATTTCGCGCATGCGTACGAGCTGAACCCGCGCATCGCGAAGGAGTTCCTGTTCCTCGGCGAGCGGATGCAGGCCGAGCGCGCGTATCAGATGGGCATGGTCAACCGCGTGGTGCCGCGCGAGCGGCTGCGCGATGCAACCTACGCGATCGCCGCGAAGATCGCGACGATGCCGCGCCTCGGCCTCACGCTGACCAAGCAGGCGCTGAACCACGTCGAGGAACTGCAGGGCAAGCGCGCGGCGATGGACGCGGCGTTCGCATGGCACCACTTCGCGCATGCGCACAACGAGCTCGTCAGCGGCGACCGCCTCGGCGGCTACGACGCCCGCAAGATGGCCAGCTCGCAGCGCAAGCCGGAACCGGCGGACGACGAAGCGCAGGCCGATGCGGCACCGGCCGCCGTCAACGGAGCCGCCGCATGAGCACGACGTTGCATACGCCGCTGTGCGACCTGCTCGGCTGCCGCTACCCGATCGTGCAGACCGCGATGGGCTGGGTGGCCGACGCGCGGCTAGTCGCGGCGACCGCCAACGCGGGCGGCTTCGGCTTCCTCGCCGGCGCGACGCTCGAACCCGGGCAGGTCGAGGCCGAGATCCTGAAGGTGAAGTCGCTGACCGACAAGCCGTTCGGCATCAATTTCCACATGTTCCAGAAGAACGCCGCACAGGTGGTCGATCTCGCGATCAAGCACCAGCTGCGTGCGGTCAGTTACGGCCGCGGGCCGGACGCGAAGACGATTCGCCGCTTCAAGGACGCCGGCATCGTCTGCATGCCGACCGTCGGCGCGCCGAAGCACGCGTCGAAGGCGGTCGAGCTCGGCGCGGACATCGTGACGGTGCAGGGCGCGGAAGGCGGCGGCCACACGGGCTCGGTGCCGACCACGCTGCTGCTGCCGAAGGTGCTCGACGCGGTGCGGGTGCCGGTCGTCGCGGCCGGCGGATTCTTCGACGGCCGCGGGCTGGCGGCCGCACTCGCGTATGGCGCAGCTGGCATCGCGATGGGCACGCGTTTCCTGATGAGCGCCGAATCGCCGGTGCCGCGCGAAACGCTCGACCGCTACGTCGCGGTCGGCGACCCGGCGCGGATCCGCGTGTCGGACGCGCTCGACGGGCTGCCGCAACGGATGATCGACAACCCGTACCTGCTGAAGCTCGAACGCTTCGGCCCGCTGCGCCGCACGTGGTTCGCGCTGAAGACGGCCGAAGCGTGGCGGCGACAGAACGGGCTGAGCACGGGCGACATGCTCGGCCTCGCGATCAAGGCGCTGCGCTCGCACGACTACACGGCGAGCCAGACGCTGATGGCCGCGAACGCGCCGTTCCTGATCCAGCGCGCGATCGTCGAGGGGCGGCCGGACGAAGGCGTGCTGCCGAGCGGCCAGGCGGCCGCGATGATCGGCGCGATCGAATCGTGCGATGCGCTGATCGCGCGGATCGTCGCGGAAGCCGGCGAGCGGCTCGACGCGCTGGCCGCATTGCGCGGCGCGACCGCGGCACAGGCTGCGTAAAAAACATCACAGGGAGGCTTTGGAGATGACTGCATCCAATCAACCGGGCGGCGCGACGCCGTTCCGGATCGAGCGCGCCGACGGCATCGCCGAACTGGTGATCGCCCATCCGCCCGTGAACGCGCTCGATGCGCAGGGCTGGCATGCGCTCGCGCGCGCGCTCGACGCGCTCGGCGAGGACGACGACGTGCGCGTGATCGTCGTGCGCGGCGAAGGCCGCGGCTTCTGCGCGGGCGTCGACATCAAGGAACTCGCCGCGCATCCGGAGCGGATCGTGTCGGTCAACGCGGGCAACTACGAGACGTTCCGCGCGGTGCACCGCAACCCGAAGCCGGTGATCGCGGCCGTGCACGGTTTCGTGCTCGGTGGCGGGATCGGCATCTGCGGCGCGGCGGACATCGTCGTCGCGGCCGACTGCGCGCGCTTCGGCGTGCCGGAGATCGACCGCGGCGCGATGGGCGGCGGCGCGCATCTGCAACGACTGTTCGGTGTGCAGAAGGTGCGCGCGATGTACTTCACCGGCGACATGATCGACGCAGCCGAGGCGTACCGGCTTGGCGCGCTCGAGCAGGTCGTGACGCGCGACGCGTTGCGCGACGCGGCGCTCGCGATCGCCCGCAAGATCGCGGAGAAGAGCCCGGCGATGGTGCGGCTCGCGAAGGAGGCGCTGAACGGCGTCGAGGACGGCGATCTCGAGGGCAAGTACCGCTGGGAGCAGGGCTTCACGCTGCAGGCGTACATGACGAACGACTCGACGGAGGCGCGCGCCGCATTCGTCGAGAAGCGCGACGCGCGGTTCGACGCGCAGGCAGGCGTCGAGGAGGCACGCGCATGAACCTGACCTATACGCCGCAACAGCAGGCGTTCCGCGCGGAAATCCGCGCATGGCTCGCCGCGCACGTGCCGCGCGAGCGGCTGCCGAGCTTCGATACCGAGGAAGGCTTCGCCGCGCACCGCGAATGGGAGCGCACGCTGCACTCGGGCCGCTGGAGCATGGTCACGTGGCCGCGCGAACTCGGCGGGCGCGGCTGCGACCTGATCGAGTGGCTGATTTTCGAGGAAGAGTACTGGCGCGCCGACGCACCGATGCGCGTGAACCAGAACGGCATCTTCCTGCTCGGCCCGACGCTGATGGACTTCGGCACCGACGCGCAGAAGGCGCGCTTCCTGCCCGCGATGGCGGCCGGCGAGCACGTGTGGGCGCAGGGCTGGTCGGAGCCGAACGCGGGTTCGGACATGGCCGCGATCCGCACGACGGCGATCCGCATCGGCGACGAATACGTGCTCAACGGCCAGAAGATCTGGTCGACCCGCGCGGTGTGGGCCGACTGGCTGTTCGGGCTGTTCCGCAGCGATCCCGAATCGTCGCGTCACCACGGGCTCACGTTCCTGATGGTGCCGCTGTCCGCGCCGGGCATCACGGTGCGTCCGATCCGCCAGCTCAACGGGCAGACGGGCTTCGCGGAGATTTTCTTCGACGACGTGCGCGTGCCGGTCGAGAACCGCCTCGCGGCCGAAGGCGCGGGCTGGCAGGTCGCGATGGCGACGGCCGGCTTTGAGCGCGGGCTGATGCTGCGTTCGCCCGCGCGGTTCCAGCGCACCGCGCAGGCGTTGCGCGACCTGTATCTCGCGCACCGCGACAGCGCGGATCGCGACCCGACGCTGCGCGAACGCGTGGTGTCGGCGTGGATGGACGCGCAGGCGTACGCGCTGTCGACCTATGCGACCGCAAGCCGGCTGCTGAAGGGCGGCCATATCGGCGCGGAATCGAGCACCAACAAGGTGTTCTGGTCGGAGCTGGACCTGCGGATGCACCAGACCGCGCTCGACATTCTCGGCGCGCACGGCGAGGTCGTCCCGCAGACGGCCGCGCAGCACGCGACGCTCGGCCACTGGCTCGACGGCTTCCTGTTCGCGCAGGCCGGCCCGATCTACGCGGGCACCAACGAGATCCAGCGCAACATCGTCGCCGAACGGATGCTCGGCATGCCGCGCGCGTGAGCGCGCCGGCGATTCCCTCACTGAACGGACATCGTATGGATTTCGTATTCGATGAAGACCAGGAAGCGCTCGCGGACAGCGTGAAGCGCCTGCTGATGACCGAGATGACCCCGGAGCTGATCCGCGAGCTGTGGGCCACGCCGACCGGCCGCTCCGACGCGCTGTGGTCGCTGTTCGCGTCGCAGGGGCTGACCGCCGTGTCGGTGCCCGAAGCGCACGGTGGCCTCGGCCTGACCGAAGCGGAATGGGCGCTGCTCGCGCAGGCCTACGGCTATTTCGGCAGCCCGGAGCCGCTGCTCGACACGGCGCTGGTATCGGCCGGCGTGCTCGCGCGGCTGCCCGCCAGCGGCTGGCGCGACGCGCTGCTGCGCGACATCGCCGAAGGGCGCGCGCGTGTCGCGCTCGTGCATCCGGTGAACCCGTATGCGGCCGACGTGCACGTCGCGCAGGCGCTGCTCTGCGAGCACCGCGGCGAGCTGCACCGCGTCGATCCCGCGCAGTGCGCGTGGCGCGCGGTCGACAGCGTCGACCCGTCGCGGCGCCTGTTCACGCTCGACTGGGAACCGTCGGCGGCCACGCGCATCGCGGGCGCCGACGAAGCCGCGCCGCTGCTCGATCGCGCGCTCGACCACGGCGCGTTCGCGGTGGCCGCGCAGTTGCTCGGCCTCACGCAACGCGTGCTCGACGTCGCGATCGACTACAGCGCGCAGCGCAAGCAGTTCGGCAAGGCGATCGGTTCGTACCAGGCGCTCAAGCACCTGCTCGCCGACGTCGCGATCCGCTACGAGTTCGCGCGGCCGGTGGTCGCGCGCGCGGCTCAAGCGATCGCCGACGATCACCCGCAGCGCGCGGTGCTGGTGTCGCACGCGAAGCTCGCGGCGAGCGCCGCCGCGCAGCTGGCCGCGCGCCACACGATGCAGGTTCACGGTGCGATCGGCTACACGTGGGAGCTCGACCTGCAGATCTTCATGAAGCGGATCTGGGCGTTCTCCGGCAGCTGGGGCGACACCGCGTTCCACAAGGCCCGCGTGGCCGACGCGATCCTCGGCGACGCATTGCCGATCGGCCCCGCGCAGACCTTCGACTTCGAGGAAACCAATCAATGAAACAAGCCTATATCGTCGACGCGCTGCGCACGCCGACCGGCCGCCGCAAAGGCGGGCTCGCACACGTGCACGCGGCGGACCTCGGCGGCTTCGTGCTGAAGACGCTCGTCGAACGCAACGCGATTCCGGCCGACGAATACGACGACGTGGTGTTCGGCTGCGTCGACACGATCGGCCCGCTCGCGGGCAACATCGCGCGCACCTGCTGGCTCGCGGCCGGGTTGCCGCTGCAGGTGCCGGGCGTGACGGTCGACCGCCAGTGCGGCTCGTCGCAGCAGGCCGTGCACTTCGCCGCTCAGGCCGTGATGAGCGGTGTGCAGGACGTGGTGGTTGCGGGCGGCGTGCAGACGATGACGCAGATCCCGATCTCGTCCGCGATGACGAGCGCGGTGTCGCTGGGTTTCAACGACCCGTTCTCGGGCAGCACCGGCTGGCGCGCGCGTTTCGGCGACGCGCCGGTATCGCAGTTCGTCGCCGCGCAACGGATCGCCGATCACTGGAACCTGTCGCGCGACGCGATGGAACGCTATGCGCTGGAGAGCCATCGCCGTGCGGTGGCGGCGATCGAGGCCGGCCATTTCAAGCGGGAAATCGTGCCGCTCGAAGGCGTCCTTCACGATGAAACGCCGCGCCCCGACACGTCGCTCGACAAGATGGCGACGCTCGAACCGCTGATGCCGGGCGGCTCGCTGACGGCCGCCGTCGCGAGCCAGACCTGCGATGCGGCCGCGGCGCTCTTGATCGTGTCGGAAGATGCCTTGAAGCGCTACGGCCTCACACCGCGCGCGCGCATTCATCACTTGAGCGTGCTCGGCGACGATCCGCTGTGGATGCTCACCGCGCCGATCCCGGCGACCAAGGTTGCGCTGACGAAGAGCGGACTCGACTGGGCGCATATCGACGTCGTCGAGATGAACGAGGCGTTCGCGTCGGTCGCGCAGGCCTGGCTTGCCGACACGCGCTTCCCGCACGAAAAGACCAACCCGAACGGCGGCGGCATCGCGCTCGGCCATCCGCTCGGCGCGACCGGCGCGCGGCTGATGACGACGCTGCTGCACGAACTGGAACGCACCGGCGGACGTTACGGGATGCAGACGATGTGCGAAGGCGGTGGTCTCGCGAACGTCACGATCATCGAGCGCCTGTGAGCGCGTCACTTTCACGATCTCTCGATCCAGGAGGCATCAGCATGGGAATCTGTAACGGACGCACCGTCATCATCACCGGCGCCGGCGGCGGGCTCGGGCGCGAATACGCGCTCGCGTTCGCGGCCGAGGGCGCGGCGGTCGTCGTCAACGACATCCGGCACGAGGCAGCGCAGGCCGTGTGCGACGAGATCGCACGACGCGGCGGCCGCGCGCTCGCGAATTCGGACGACATCACCAGGATCGACACCGCGCAGCGGATCGTCGACGCCGCACGTGAAGCATTCGGCGACGTGCACGTGCTGGTCAACAACGCAGGCATCTGCCGCGACAAGATGTTCACCAGCATGACCGAAACCGACTGGGACGACGTGATGCGCGTACACCTGCGCGGCCACTTCTGCCTGTCGAGCGTGCTGGCGCGTGTATGGCGCGACGCCGCGAAGGCCGGCCATCCGGTCGACGCGCGCATCGTCAACACGAGCTCCGGCGCCGGGTTGCAAGGCTCGATCGGCCAGTCGAACTACGGCGCGGCGAAGGCCGGCATCGCGGCGCTCACGCTGATGCAGGCGGTCGAACTGCAGCGCTACGGCGTGCGCGTGAACGCGCTCGCGCCGGCCGCGCGCACGTCGATGACCGAAGGCGTGTTCGCCGACATGATGAAGAAGCCCGAGGACGGCGGCTTCGACTATTTCGATCCGGCCAACGTCGCGCCGCTCGTCGTGTGGCTCGGCAGCGCGCTGTCGGCCGACGTGACGGGCCAGGTGTTCGAGGTCGCGGGCGGGATGATCGCGGTGGCCGAAGGCTGGCGCACCGGCCCGAGCGTCGATCGCGGCGCGCGCTGGGCGCCGGCCGAGGTCGGCCCGGCGGTCGCGCGGCTGCTCGCCGATGCGCGGCCCGCGCAGCGCGTGTACGGGAGCTGACGATGGATCTGGCGCTCACCGACGAACAGGCGATGATCCGCGATGCGGCAGCCGACGTGCTCGCCGAGCGCAGCGCGTCGGCCGACGTGCGCCGCGCGATCGAGCAAGCGGCCGGCCGCGACGACGCGCTGTGGGCCGCGCTCGCGGGCGAACTCGGCTGGAACGCGCTGGCGCTGCCGGAGGCGGCGGGCGGGATGGGGCTCGGCGCGGTCGAACAGACGCTGTTGATGGAGCAGCTTGGGCGGCGCGTCGCGTGCGTGCCGTATTTTTCGACCGCGTGCCTGGCGGCCACCGCGCTGGCCGGCTGCGATACGCCGGGCGCGACCGGCTGGCTCGCGAAGCTGGCCGAAGGCGCGTGCAGCGCGACGCTGGCATTGCCGCTCGAGCTTCCGGCCGGCGCGGGTCAACTGCCGGTCGTCGCGGAAGAAGCGACGGGCGGTTACGCGCTGTCCGGAACGATCGAGCAGGTGATCGACGGCGCGCGCGCCGACCTGCTGATGATCCCGGCACGGATCGCGAACGAAGGGCAGGCGATCGGGGTGTTCGCGATCGACGTCGCGACGGTGTCGGGCCTGAGCGTCACGCCGCTCGACACGCTCGACGCGACGCGGCCGATCGCGCGCGTCGTGCTCGACGAGGCCCGCGTGAGCCGCGACGCGTTGTTCGCGAGCGGCGGCGCTGCCGCGAAGTTGCTCGAACGCACCGCATGGTTCGCAGCGCTCGCGCTGGCCGCCGAACAACTCGGTGGCGCACAGCAATGCCTCGATCTCACGCTCGACTACACCGGCCAGCGCGTGCAGTTCGGCCGCGCGATCGCATCGTTCCAGGCGGTCAAGCACCGCTGCGCGCAGATGATGGTGCTGATCGAATCCGCGCGCTCGGCCGTGCTCGGCGCCGCCCACGCGTGGGACGCGGAAGCCGGCAGCGGCACGCCCGGCGCTGCGCTGCGCGCCGACGTCGCGGCCGCGAAAGCCGCCGCCAACGATGCGTATGCGTTCTGCGCACAGGAGGCGATCCAGCTGCACGGCGGCGTCGGCTTCACGTGGGAATACGACCCGCATCTCTATTTCAAGCGCGCGCAGGCGTCGGGCGCGCAGTTCGGCAGCACGCCGCAACTGCTCGAATGGATCGCCAGCCAGGCGATCGACGGCGGCGCGTCGCGGCACGACGCGGTGCTCGCGTCGTCGCCGTCGGCTTCGATCGCCACGCGTTCGTCCGCAGCGCGTACCGGAGCACTCCAATGAACAGCGAAACGCGCGAACAGCAATTGCGGCACGAAGTCGCCGACTGGGTGCAGTCGCACCTGACCGGCGAATTCGCGTGCCTGAAGTACCGCGGCGGCCCCGGCGACGAGGAAGCGTTTCCCGAACTGCGCAAGGCGTGGGAACGGGAACTCGCGCAGGGCGGCTGGACCGGCCTCGGCTGGCCGACCGACGCGGGCGGCCGCGGCTTTTCGGTCGCCGAGCAGGTGATCTTCCACGAGGAATACGCGCGCGCCGGCGGCCCCGGGCGGATGGGGCACATCGGCGAAGGGCTGCTCGGCCCGACGCTCGTCGCGTGCGGCACTGACGACCAGCGCGCGCGTTTCCTGCCCGGAATTCTCGCCGGCACGCAGTTCTGGTGCCAGGGTTACTCGGAGCCGGGTGCAGGTTCGGACCTCGCGAACGTGCGCACACGCGCCGAGCAGGAGGCCGACGGTACCTGGCGCGTGCACGGCCAGAAGGTGTGGACGTCGCTCGCGCACGACTCCGACTGGATCTTCGTGCTCGCGCGCACCGATCCGGCGTCGAAGGGCAACAAGGGGCTGTCGTTCCTGCTGATGCCGCTCGACCAGCCGGGCATCGAGATTCGCCCGATCAAACAGCTCAACGGCGGCGCCGAATTCAACGAAGTGTTCTTCGACGGTGCGCGCGCGGAAGCTCGCGATCTCGTCGGCGCGCCGGGCGACGGCTGGCGGATCGCGATGACGCTGCTCGGCTTCGAGCGCGGCATGTCGACGCTCGGCCAGCAGATGCAGTTCGTCCGCGAACTCGACTGGGTGATCGACGCCGCGCGTGAATCGGGCGCCGATCGCGACCCGGTGCTGCGCCAGCGGATCGGCCGCGCGTGGGCCGGGCTGCGCGTGATGCGCTACAACGCGCTGCGGATGCTGTCGGGCGCGGACGACGCGAACGGCGCCACCGCGCCGCTGCGCCGCGAGGCGCTGATCTACAAGTATTTCTGGTCGAACTGGCACCGCGACCTCGGCCAGCTCGCGATGGACGCGCTTGGGTCCCGCGCGAACGTGATCGATCCGGCCGACGAGAAGCTCACCCATCTGCAGCGCGTGTTCCTGTTCTCCCGTGCGGACACGATCTACGCCGGCACCAACGAAATCCAGCTGAACATCATGGCCGAGCGCGGGCTCGGCATGCCCAGGGAACCGCGAGGAAACGCATGACCGAACCCCAGATCCAGAAAGCGCCGGCGTACGTGCCGGGCCACCAGCTGCTCGCCGGCAAATCGGTGCTGATCACGGCCGCCGCCGGCGCCGGCATCGGCTTCGCGGCCGCGCGCCGCTGCGCGGAGGAAGGCTGCCGCGCGCTGTTCATCTCCGACATCCACGAGAAACGCCTCGAACAGGCCGTGGAGACGCTGCGCGCTGAAACGGGGCTGCAGCAGATCTACGGCCGCCTGTGCAACGTCGCGGTCGAGGACGACGTGCAGGCGCTCGTCGCGGAAGCCCAGGACAAGCTCGACGGCGTCGACGTACTGATCAACAACGCCGGGCTCGGCGGAGCGAAACGCATCGTCGAAATGGACGATGCCGAATGGTCGCGGGTGATCGACATTAGCCTGACCGGGACGTTCCGGATGACGCGCGCAATGCTGCCGCACATGCAGGCCCGCGGCCGCGGCGCGATCGTCAACAACGCATCGGTGCTCGGCTGGCGTGCGCAGGCGGAACAGGCGCACTACGCGGCGGCGAAGGCGGGCGTGATGGCGCTCACGCGCTGCGCGGCGCTCGAGGCGTCGCCTTACGGGGTGCGCATCAACGCGGTCGCGCCGAGCATCGCGATGCACGATTTTCTGAAGAAGTCGGCCCCGGCCGACCTGCTGAATCAACTGGCGTCGCGCGAAGCCTTCGGGCGCGCCGCCGAAGTCTGGGAGGTCGCGAACGTGATGGTGTTCCTTGCAAGCGATTACGCGTCGTACATGACGGGCGAAGTGCTGTCGGTCAGCAGCCAGCACGCATGATGAGCGCGACCCTCGACTCCGTGCGCGCGACGCCCCGCGTGTTCGCGCATCCCGGCGAACTCGCGGCGGCCGTCGGCGACACGCTCGGCGCGAGCGCGTGGCTCGCGATCGACCAGATCCGCATCGACGGCTTCGCCGACGCGACGGGCGACCACCAGTGGGTACACGTCGACCCGGTGCGCGCGAAGGACGGCCCGTTCGGCGCGTGCATCGCGCACGGCTACCTGACGCTGTCGCTCGTCAATTATTTCCTGCCGCAGATCGTGCGCATCGACGGCGCGCGGCTCGGCGTCAACTACGGCTGCGACAAGATCCGCTTCCCGGCGCCGGTGAAGGTCGGCGCGCGCGTGCGCGGCGTCGGCGAGCTGCTGCGCGTCGAGGCGCTCGACGGCGGCGTGCAGGCGTGGGTTCGCGTGACCGTCGAGATCGAAGGCGAGGCCAAGCCCGGCTGCGTCGCCGACACGATCAGCCGCTACTACTTCTAGTTTCGATTCAGAGAGCCAGCTCATGGAAGACGCAGTCATCGTTTCCGTTGCACGCACGCCGATCGGCAAGGCGTTTCGCGGCATGTTCAACGACACCGAGGCGCCCGCGCTGGGCGGCCACGTCGTGCGCGCGGCGCTCGAACGCGCGGGCGTTGCGCCGGCCGACGTCGACGACGTGCTGATCGGCTGCGCCGCGCAGCAGGGCACGCAGGGCTACAACATCGGCCGCCTGTCGGCCGCGGCGGCCGGCTTGCCGGCGTCGGTGCCCGGGATGTCGATCGACCGCATGTGCTCGTCGGGCCTGATGTCGATCGCGAGCGCCGCGCGCAGCATCGGCGCGGGCGACGCGCGGATTGTCGTCGCGGGCGGCGTCGAATCGATCTCGCTCACGCAGAACAAGCACAAGAACGGCTACCGCGCGCGTTCGCAGGCCGTGCTCGACCATCAGCCTGCCGCGTACATGGCGATGATGGAAACGGCCGAGATCGTGTCGCGCCGTTACGGCATCTCGCGTGCCGCGCAGGACGAATTCGCGCTGCAGAGCCACCAGCGCACGGCCGACGCGCAGGCGGCCGGCCGCTTCGACGCGGAAATCGCGCCGCTCGACGTGCGGCGCGCGCTGTTCGACAAGGAAGGCAACCCGAGCGGCCACGAAGCCGTCCACGCGGCGCGCGACGAGGGCGTGCGCGCCGACACGACGGCCGAACGGCTCGCGGGGCTCAAGCCGTCGTGGAGCGGCGGCAAGGTCGTCGAGCAGGGCGAGTTCGTGACGGCCGGCAACGCGTCGCAGCTGTCGGACGGCGCGGCGGCGGTCGTCGTGATGTCGCGGGCCGAGGCGGAGCGTCGCGGACTGACGCCGCTCGGCACGTTCCGCGGGCTGGCCGTGGCCGGCTGCGAGCCGGACGAGATGGGCATCGGCCCGGTGTTCGCGATTCCGAAGCTGCTGGAACGTTTCGGGATGACCGTGCGCGACGTCGGGCTGTGGGAGCTGAACGAGGCGTTCGCGTGCCAGGCGCTGTATTGCCGCGACACGCTCGGCATCCCCGACGAGCGGCTGAACGTCGACGGCGGCGCGATCGCGCTCGGCCACCCGTTCGGGATGTCGGGCACGCGGATGACGATGCACGCGCTGCTCGAAGGCGCGCGCCGCGGCGTGCGGCATGCGGTCGTGACGATGTGCATCGGCGGCGGGATGGGTGCCGCCGCGCTGTTCGAGGTCGGCGCGTAACGACGCTCGAGCAGGGCTCACCGGCAGCCGAGCCGGCAGCCCGGTTCGGCTGCCATCCATTCGGGACCATTCGAGGCCGCGGCAACGACCGACGGCCCGGAGACTTGCAGCGGCAGGGCGAGCGCGTCGGCGCGGGCCCGGGCCGCTCGCAGAGAAGGAGACAAACCGATGAAACGTACTTTGCCAGGACTCGCGATGTCGGCGCTCGTGCTCGGCGCCGCGCTGTTCGCGTTCTCGCCGCGCCCGCTGCCGGCGTTCCCGGTCACCGCGATCCATGCGGACCGCCTGCAGATCAACGGGCTCGCCCGCGCCGGCACGCGCATCGTCGCGGTCGGCGAGCGCGGCGTGATCCTGTTGAGCGACGATGCGGGCGGCCGCTGGCGGCCGGCGTCGGTCACGCCGGACCAGGGATCGACGCTCACGCAGGTGAGCTTCGTCACGCCGACGCTCGGCATCGCGGTCGGCCATGACGGCCGGATCCTGCGCAGCGACGACGCGGGCGTGCACTGGCGCGAAGTTCATGGCGACAACGCGCATTCCGACCCGCTGCTGTCCGTGTGGGGAACCGCGAACGGCCCGCTGTTCGCGGCCGGCAGTTTCGGCCAGCTGCTGCGCTCGGACGATGCCGGGCTCACGTGGCAGCCGCTCAAGACACCGGCGGGCGACCGCCACCTGAACGCGATCGTCGGCGACGGCCACGGCGACCTGCTGATCGCCGGCGAGAGCGGCACGCTGCTGCGCTCGACCGACAACGGCGCGAGCTGGGACAAGGTGCCGTCGCCGTACCAAGGCTCGCTGTTCGGCGCGCTGATGCTCGCGAACGGCGACTGGGTCGCGTACGGCATGCGCGGCAACGTGTTGCGCAGCACCGATCGCGGCGCGACCTGGACGCACGTCGACAGCCACGTGCCGGTGTCGTATTTCGGCGCGACCCAGCTTGCCGACGGCGAACTCGTGCTGGTCGGGCAGGGCGGCGCGATCGTCGGGTCGCGCGACGGCGGCCTGACCTTCGACGTGCGCAAGCTCGGCGGCGTGCAGAGCCTCGCGGCCGTGCTCGACATGGGCCGCGGCGCGCTGCTGCTCGGGGGCGAGGCCGGCGTCGCGCCGCTCGCTGCGTCGCCGTCCTGATGCGCGGCGGCGGTCGCGTTGCCGCGCCGCCCGCATCGTCCGCATCGCCTGTTTCGTCCGTTCCGACACGAGAAATCCATGAACGACCTGTCACGCTCCACCGAAGCCGTTCCCGCGTCGCGCCTCGCCGCGTTCGTCGAGCGCTGCGCCGATACCATCATCCGGCAGCGCCGGCTGCTGATGTTGCTGTGCGTCGCGCTGACGGTCGCGCTCGGCCTGTCCGCGACGCGCCTGAAGCTCGATCCGGGCTTCAACAAGATGATCCCGATGCAGCACCCGTACATGCAGGTGTTCGAGCGCTACGCGGGCGCGTTCCCCGGCGCGAACACGATCCTCGTCAGCCTGCGCTGGAAGGGCGACGGCGACATCTACAACCAGACGTTCATGGACGCGCTGCGCCACGCGACCGACGACGTGTTCTTCATCCCCGGCGTGAACCGCTCGCGCGTGTTCTCGCTGTTTACGCCGAACGTCCACTACACCGAGGTGACGGAAGCCGGTTTTCGCGGCGACGTGGTCGTGCCCGGCCAGTTCTCGAGCGCGAACCCGGACGACCTCGCGAAGGTGCGCCGCAACGTCGCGCGCTCCGGGCAGATCGGCCGGCTGGTCGGCAACGACCTGAAGTCGGCGCTGATCCGCGCGGAGTTGCGCGAGACCGATCCGGCCACCGGCAAGCGGCTCGACTACAGCGCGGTCGCGCGCCAGCTCGAGGAAATCCGCGCGCGCTACGCGAAGCAGGGCATCGACGTGAACATCATCGGCTTCGCGAAGCTGGTGGGCGACGTCGAGGCCGGGATCGCCGGCGTGATGGCGTTCTTCGCGCTCGCGTTCCTCGTGACGGCCGCGCTGCTGTTCGCCTATACGCGCTCGCTGAAGACGACCGTGCTCGCGCTCGTCGTCGCGCTGCTGCCGGTCGTCTGGCTGCTCGGCGCGCTGCCGCTGCTCGGGCTCGGCATCGATCCGATGTCGATCCTCGTGCCGTTCCTGATCTTCTCGATCGGCGTGTCGCACGCGGTGCAGATGACCAATGCGTGGAAGCAGGCGCTGGTGCGCGGCGCATCGTCGGCGGAGGCCGCGCGCGACGCGTTCCGCAAGCTGTTCGTGCCGGGCACGGTCGCGCTGCTGACCAACGCGCTCGGCTTCATGGTGATCATGCGGATCAGGATCGACATCGTGCGCGAGCTCGGCATCACCGCGTGCCTCGGCGTGCTGCTGATGATCGTCACCAACAAGGTGTTCCTGCCGATCCTGCTGTCGTATACGCGCCTCGAACGCGGCACGCTGGCGCGCGCACAGCACGCGGCGGCGGCCGGCGGCAGCGGGAAGTGGTCGCGCTTCGCGGTATTCGCGCGGCCGGCGCCCGCGCTCGGCGTGTTCGCCGTTGCGCTCGCGCTGCTCGCGTACGGCACGCTCGAGTCGCGCAGGCTCGAGATCGGCGACATCGGCACCGGCGCGCCGGAGCTGCGCGCGAACTCGCGCTACAACGTCGACAACGCGGCGATCACGCACCAGTACAACATCGGCGTCGACGTGCTGTCGGTGATCGTCGAGACGACCGGTTTCGACGACGCCTGCCTGCATTACCCGGTGATGAGCGCGATCGAGAAGTTCGAGATGAACATGCGCGGCGTGGCGGGCGTGCAGTCGGTGACGAGCGTCGCGTCGCAGGGCAAGGTGTTCATCGCCGCGTTCAACGAAGGCAATCCGCGCTGGGCCGCGTTGCCGCGTTCCAGCGACGGGCTCACGCAGGGTTCCAACGCGTTCGACCCCGACAACGGGATGAACACCGCGAACTGCAAGGCGATCCAGGTGCTGATCTACACGAAGAACCACGAAGGCACGACCATCGCGCACATCGTCGACGAGATCAAGCGCTACGCGGCCGAGAACCCGACGCCGAACGTCGCGTTCCGGCTCGCGGGCGGCAACGTCGGCGTGATGGCCGCGACCAACGAGGCGGTCGGCGACGCGGAGGTCGCGATGCTGCTGTCGATCTTCGGTGCGATCGCGCTGCTGTGCGCGGTCACGTTCCGCTCGTGGCGCGCGGTGCTGTGCATCATCGTGCCGCTCACGCTGGTGTCGATCCTGTGCAACGCGGTGATGGCGCGACTAGGCATCGGGCTGAAGGTCGCGACGCTGCCGGTGATCACGCTCGGTGTCGGCGTCGGCGTCGACTACGGGATCTACCTGTACGAACGCCTGCAGCACGACCTGCGCCACGGCGCGACGCTGCCCGACGCATTCGCCGACGCGATGCGCCAGCGCGGCACCGCGGCGCTGTTCACGGCCGTCACGATGTTCATCGGCGTCGGCACGTGGGCGTTCTCCGCGCTGAAGTTCCAGGTCGACATGGGCGTGCTGCTCGCGTTCATGTTCCTCGTGAACCTGTTCGGCGCGGTGTTCCTGCTCCCCGCGCTGGCCGCGTGGCTCGGCGTCGAGCGTGCCGAGCGCCGCGTGGCGCAACTGCCGCAGCCGTCCGCGTCGTCTGCGTCGGCACCAGCGCGCGAACCGACGCGCGCGCTCGAACCCGGCAATCCGGCGCGCTGAACGACGCAACCCCCGAACCCCCATTACCCCGGTGCGCGGCGGGCCGCCGCGCGTCCCCCAAAGAGGAGTCAACCCACATGTCCGCACGCCCTTACAAGATCGAAGCCCAGCCGCTCGCGCAGCGCTATGCGCGCGGCTGGCACTGCCTCGGCCTCGCCCGCGACTACAAGGACGGCAAGCCGCACACGCTGAACATCTTCGGTCGCAAGCTCGCCGCGTTCGCCGATTCGACCGGCAGGATCAACATCGTCGACGCATACTGCCCGCACATGGGCGCCGACCTGAGCCTCGGCACGGTCGAAGGCGACAACCTCGTCTGCCCGTTCCACGGCTGGGCGTGGAACGGCGCAGGGCAGTGCGCGTCGATTCCGTATTGCAAGCGGATTCCGCCGAAGGCGCGCATCGGCGCGTGGCCGACCTGCGAGGAAAACAACCTGCTGTTCGTGTGGAACGACCCGGAAGGCAATGCGCCGCCGCCGGAAGTCGCGATTCCGAGGCTCGACGTGTGCTTCTCCGACGAATGGTCGGACTGGGTCGTCGACAAGATGGTGATCAACGCGAACTGCCGCGAGCTGGTCGACAACATCTCGGACGTCGCGCACTTCGCGACCGTGCACCATGCGCCGATCGACTATTTCGCGAACCTGTTCGAGGATCACAAGGCGACGCAGCTGATGGTCGGCCGCAGCGAGAAGCTCGGCGGCGACAGCCTGACCGCGCTGTCGACGTATTTCGGGCCGGCCGTGCACATCACGCAGATGACGGGGCAGAGCGGCGGGCAGCCGATCCATTCGGTGCTGCTGAACTGCCACGTGCCGATCGACATGAACAGCTTCGAGCTGCGCTACGGCGTGATCGTGAAGAAGGTGGCCGGCCTGAGCGACGCGCAGAACCTGGAGATCGCGAACGCTTACGTGAAGGAAGCGCAGCGCGCGTTCTACGAGGACGTCGACATCTGGCACAGCAAGACGCGCATCGACAACCCGCTGCTGTGCGAAGGCGACGGGCCGCTGTACCAGATGCGCGACTGGTATTCGCAGTTCTATCTGGACGCGGCCGACGTGCGGCCGTCGAGCGTCGCGCGCAAGTCGTTCGAGATGAAGATCCGCGACGGCGAGACGCCGCCGGCGCTACATCACGTGTTCGAACCGCAGTAATGCAATAGCGCAGTCACGGCGCGGCGTGGCGAGTGGCGGGAAAAATGGGGGGCGTATCGCTACGCCTCCCGATTGCCGCAAACGCCCGCCGGACAAGGCGGCGCGTGCTGCCGCGCGCACGCGTCGCATCGAAAGGACTTGACGGATCGGCTTGCACCGCGTAGTGTCCGAGACCGAAGTCTTCAAGAAGCTCGATTGCTCATCATTGGCCGCACGGCGTGCGGCAGTCGTTGGTCTCTCCCTCTTTGATTCTTTCTGTGCCCGTCACGGGCGCATGTTCATTTCATTCGTATTAAGGAAGTATTTGTGGATACCGGTACCGTCAAGTGGTTCAACGAAACCAAGGGCTTTGGTTTCATTTCCCCGGACAACGGCGGCGACGATCTGTTCGCCCATTTCTCTGAAATCCGCGGCACGGGTTTCAAGACCCTGGCCGAAGGCCAGAAGGTCAGCTACGAAGTGAAGCGTGGCCCGAAGGGGCTGCAAGCGTCGAACATCACGCCGCAGTAAGCCGTATCGGCACCGGTCGCCAAGCGGCGGCCGCTGCCGGACGGATCTCGCGCGGAGGCCGGCCCGAGCCGGCGTCCAGCGCGTTCCGACGCACACGACCGATGCATCGCGGCATTCACGATGCATCGGTCGTGTGCTTCCCTCATCCATCGCACGTCCGTACGACGTGCGATCCAACGCCCTCGCGACGCGTTCGCCGTGTCGCCAGCGGCCCATGCTGCAACCCGAGTAGACCGTCGCCATGCCGCACGCGGCGCGGTCCCGACTTTGCGCGGTGCTGATCGCATCGCCGCCACTGACCGCCCGACCGCCGCAACGCGCCGGGCTCCGATTGCAAGGCGGGCCCGTCGCCCGTCTGAACGAATTGATACCCGGCATCCTGCCGGCCGCCGTCCCGTTGCCGGGCACGGCGCCGGTCAGTTCGCCGCGGCCGCGGTCATTCACCTTGTCTGGAGGAATTGGTTTGGCAAAAGAAGAACTGCTGGAACTGGACGGAATCGTCGACGAAGTGCTGCCGGACAGCAAATACCGTGTCACGCTGGAAAACGGCGTCGTGGTCGGCGCGTATGCGTCGGGCCGCATGCGCAAGAACCACATCCGCATTCTCGCGGGTGACCGTGTGACGCTGGAACTGTCGGTGTACGACCTGACGAAGGGGCGCATCAACTTCCGTCACAAGGACGCGAATTCGCCGCGTCCGCCGCGCACCGGGCAACCGCGTCGCTAAGCAGTAGCGATCGGGCGGCGCAACGCTGTACCGATCGAAACCCGTCCGGCCCGGTCATGCGGCCGGGCACACCGGATGGACGGCGCAGGTCGCGCCGTTCGCCGGTCTGGTTCGCGGATTCGACGTCGGCGAGCCATCTTCGACGAGCGCCGGTCCATAGCGCGCGCTCCGCTCCCATCCAGTTGTACGCATCCACGTATCGCACCGCGCGTTTCAATTTCGAAACATGCCGACGTGTCGGCACAGCGGCGTGCTCGGCCCGCTCGTGACGGTGACGCCACCACGTGGTCGCCGGCCGCGCGTGTTGGCGGCAATCAACATGGGCCGATGCATGAGAGACGCAGGCCTGTATCAACGCTGCAACACATCCATTCGCCCAACGGGCCCATTTCCGTATTTTTCGGTTTCAACACGCCTTGCGCACCCGACCCGCATTGGTGGCACGCCACTTGCAGCGGGGAGTGTGTCTGCGGGCGCGTGATTTCATGGAAACCGCCGTGGGTGACCGTAACGTGGCGCACGGCGTCTTCGGGGGAAGGCTCGTCGCGTGATCTACGGTTCGGTCGTGCGTTTCTCCGTCGCGACAAGACGTATTCGAGTTCGCCTTTCCTCGCCGGCCGGCGACGGGCGTGATCGAACTTCACGACGGGAAACGTTACAAGAACAACCGGTCGGCGTCTGGGGCCCAGAGTCATGACATTCACGTTCACGCTGGTCGATCTCGCCGGCTCGATTGCGCTGGTGCTGCTCGGGACGCAGATGCTTCAGACCGGCATGCAGCGCGCGTTCGGCGCTGGCCTGCGGTCGCTGCTGGAACGGGCGCTTTTCGGGCGACTCCCTGCCTTCTTCGGCGGCATGGGCGTAACAGCGGTACTGCAGAGCAGTACGACGACCGCGGTCATGACGAGCGAGCTCGCCGCGCAGGGGCGCGTCGGCCTTGTCCCGGCATTGGCCGTCGTGCTCGGCGCGAACGTGGGTACGACGTTGCTCGTGCAGGTGCTTTCGTTCGAAGTCGGCGCCGTGTCGCCCGCCCTGATCCTCGTTGGCGTACTGATGTTCCGCAAGGTATCGAACACTTGCGCTCATGAACTGGGGCGCACGCTCATCGGCCTGGGCCTGTTGCTGCTCGCACTGCATCATCTGCAGGAGTTGATGACGGACTACGAGGATGCGCCGAATCTTCGGATGCTGCTGAGCGACGCATCCACGATACCGCTGATCGACGTCCTGCTGGCGGCCGGCCTGGCCTGGGCCGCCGATTCGAACGTCGCGATCGTGCTCCTGATCATGTCGCTGTGCGCGCAAAACGTCATTCCCCCCGATACGGCTTTCGCACTGGTGCTGGGTGCCAACCTGGGCGTGGCCATCCGCCCGGTGCTGGAGGAGACCGCGACACACGATCCTGCCTCCCGATGCGTGCCGGTCGGCATGCTGCTCATTCTGTCGGCCGGCGTGGTGATTGCGCTTGTCGCACTGACGCCGATCGGTTGCGTCATGGTCAGGATCGAACCGGACAATGGGCGTGTGGTGGCCGATTTCCATACGCTGTTCAACCTGTCGCTGGCCGGGCTGTTCCTGCCGCTGCTGGTCCCGTACGCCGACCTGCTGACCCGACTGCTTCCTTCGCTCGTGAAGGTCTCGGCCGCGTCCCGATCGCAGTACGCCGATCCGCTCGCGGAACAGGCGCCCGGGATCACGCTCGGCATGGAGGCCCGTGATGTGCTTCCCGTCGTCGACACGCGATACGGGATACGTTCACGAGCCCCTGCCGCATCGATCGCCCGTGCCGGAGCGTCGGTCACGGAAGTCCGTACCCACGACGACGTTCTCGACAATGTCAGGATTGCACCCCGGACACCGCTGACGCGCCCCGATGCCGGACAACTTGCCGGCTACGATGGTCAGCACCGGAATGCAGGCGAGGACCGGCTACAGGAGGACGCGCGGCATTGCATCGAAATCGGGAAATGCGCCGGCCATACGATCGAGCACCTTGGCGCCGACGGCAACGTGCAGACGTACTACCCGGCGAAGTCGCTGTGGCTCACCCTGCAGGACATCCAGGTCGTCAGGCGACTGGAGCCCGCCGGAGGGACAACGCATTCGACGCTTTCGACCTATGTCCAGGGGACGGCGAGTCTGGACGACTGCTGTCTGTCGATCATGGGTGACGTGCAGAACAGCACGCGCACGATATACATCACCTTCGCGGCTCGCGAGATCGGCCAGCCTGAACGGCACGGCCTTCGCGAATTGCAGGACGAACTGGGCATCACCCATTCGGACGATCCGCTTGGCACGGCACGGCTCGGCTACAACGAGTCCGATGACGAGATGCAGGAACCGGCTCAGTGGTGGGCATGGTGCGACGTGCCGGCGAGCAGCATGCAGGCACTTGCCGACGGCGTCGAGGCGGGGCAGGTCACAGCCGTCAAGGCCGGGCTGTGCCTGCGGGACGTCTATACGTCGATCCCGCCCGGTGCCGTGCTGACGGGGGGATTGCGCGTGTTCCTGAGGCCCGGCGAGGATGGCAACGCATTGAAGGCGGCGCCGATCGCCAGCGGATACGTCGTGTATCTCGCCATCGATCTCCCGAAGGTCAGTCTGCCGGGAGATGGCCGGACAGCGCGGATGCCGCTGCGCACGGACGACGGGAATCCCGTCGTGGCGCTGACGGAAAGGCTCGACAAGATGTTTACCGGCTTGAAGTGGTTCGCTGCGCTGGTCGCGATCCTGGTTGTCGTGCTTCTGAGCAAGGGGCGGTGACAACCAGGAAGCCGGGGGCTGCCGATCGCGTTGCGGCCGATTCGGCTACCGGCTCCGAATCACTGCATCAAGCGTGCGCAATGCTCGAGCGGCCGCGTCTCGCAGGAAATCTTCGACGAACGGCTCGCATCATGCCGATTGCCGCGCGTGCTGTACGCTGACTGCCGTTCAGGCCGCCACCGCCCGTGCCCGCGCCATCGTCAGCGCCGCATCCTCGATCATGTCCTCCTGCCCGCCGACGAGCCGCTGCCGGCCGAGTTCGACGAGGATGTCGCGCGCCGGAATCCCGTACTTCGCTTCCGCGCGCTTCGCGAACAGCAGGAACGACGAGTAGACGCCCGCGTAACCGAGCGTCAGCGCATCGCGGTCGAGGCGGATCGGCGCGTCCATGATCGGCACGACGAGATCCTCGGCGACGTCGGAAATCGCGAACACGTCGACGCCGGTCTCGATTCCCATCCGGTCACACACCGCGACGAACACTTCCATCGGCGTATTGCCGGCGCCGGCACCGAGGCCCGCGGCAGCCGCGTCGATCCGGTTCGCGCCGGCGGCGACCGCCGCGACCGAGTTCGCGACGCCCATCGCGAGGTTGTGGTGGCCATGGAAGCCGAGTTCCGTCTCCGGCTTCAGCGCGGCGCGCACCTGGCCGATCCGCGCGGTCACGTCGTCGGGCAGCATGTGGCCAGCCGAATCGGTGATGTAGATGCAGTTCGCGCCGTACGACTCCATCAGCTTCGCCTGCACGACGAGCTGCTCGGGCGACGACATGTGCGCCATCATCAGGAATCCGACGGTATCGAGGCCGAGCGTGCGCGCGAGGCCGATATGCTGTTCCGACACGTCGGCTTCGGTGCAGTGCGTCGCGACGCGGATCGTGCCGACGCCGAGCTCGTGCGCCATGCGCAGGTGCTCGACGGTGCCGATGCCGGGCAGCAGCAGCGCCGACACCTTCGCCTGCTTCAGCTCCGGAATCACGGCGCTCAGGTACGCCTCGTCGGTATGCGCGGGAAAACCGTAGTTAACCGAAGCGCCGCCGAGCCCGTCGCCGTGCGTGACCTCGATCAGCGGCACGCCGGCCGCATCGAGCCCGCGCGCGATGTTGCGCATCTGGTCGAGCGTGATCTGGTGACGCTTCGGGTGCATCCCGTCGCGCAACGACATGTCGTGGACGGTGATCTTCTTGCCTGCAAGTGACATCGTGTGACTCCTCGACTCAAGCGGTGGCGGCCGTCGCGGCCAGCATCTGTTCGGCGAAACGCTCGGCCGTGGCGGCCGCGGCGGCGGTCATGATGTCGAGATTGCCCGCGTATTTCGGCAGGTAATCGCCGAGCCCCTCGACTTCCATGAACACCGACACGCGGTTGCCGTCGAACACCGGACCGTTCTTCAGCGTGTAGCCGGGAACGTAGCGCTGCACTTCCTTGACCATCGCATGCACCGACGCGGTGATCGCGTCGACGTCGGGCGGGCCGTCGGTGAGGCAGTGGATCGTGTCGCGCATGATCAGCGGCGGCTCGGCCGGGTTGATCACGATGATCGCCTTGCCCTTGCGGGCGCCGCCGACCTGTTCGATCGCGCCGGACGTCGTGCGCGTGAATTCGTCGATGTTCTTGCGCGTGCCGGGGCCGACCGAGCGCGACGACACCGTCGCGACGATCTCGCCGTACGCGACCGGCTGCACGCGCGACACCGCGTACACCATCGGGATCGTCGCCTGGCCGCCGCAGGTCACCATGTTCACGTTCATCTGCGCGCTGCCGAGATGCGCGTCGAGGTTGACCGGCGGCACGCAGTACGGCCCGATCGCGGCTGGCGTCAGGTCGATCATCTTCACGCCGAGCGCGGTGAGCTTGTCGGAGTTGTCGCGGTGCACGTAGGCCGACGTCGCGTCGAACGCGATGCGGATCTCGTCGTCGGCGACGTGCGGCAGCAGCCCGTCGACACCTTTGTCGGTGGTCTTCAGCCCGAATTCGCGGGCCCGCGCGAGGCCGTCGGACGCAGGGTCGACGCCGACCATCCACACCGGATCGAGCACCGGCGAGCGGCGCAGCTTGTAAAGCAGGTCGGTGCCGATGTTGCCGGGCCCGATCAGTGCGCATTTGATTTTCTTCATCAGGATCCTTCCTCTTCCTTTAGATAAAGCGGACGTCGCACCCGCCGATGCCGGAGATGTGCATCGACAGCGCGTCGCCGGCCGTGACCGGAATCAGTTTCGCGAGCGAGCCGGACAGCACGATCTCGCCGGCGAGCAGCGGCACGTCGTATTCGGCGAGCGTGTTCGCGAGCCACGCGACCGCGTCGGCGGGATGGCCGAGCGCCGCATCGCCGCGGCCTTGCGCGACGATCTCTCCGTTCTTCTCGATGGTCATCTCGCACGCGGCGAGATCGAGCGTGCGCGGATCGACGCGCGAATCGCCGAGCACGTAGACGCCGCACGACGCGTTGTCGGCGACGGTGTCCTCGATGCGGATCGCCCAGTCGCGAATGCGCGAATCGACGATCTCGAAGCAGGGCGCAACCGCGGCCGTCGCGGCGATCACGTCGGTGCGGTCGATGCCGGGGCCGCGCAGGTCGTGCGCGAGGATGAACGCGATCTCGCCTTCGGCGCGCGGCGCGATCAGCGACTCGGTGGCGATCGCCTCGCCGGCCGCGTAGTGCATGCCGGACAGCAGGATGCCGAAATCGGGCTGGCGCACGTTCAGCATGTCCTGCACGGCCTGGCTCGTCACGCCGATCTTCTTGCCGACCACCGATTCGCCGCATTCGACGCGGCGTTCGATGAAGCGTTGCTGGATCCGGTACGCATCGTCGAGGGACAGCCGGCGCGGCCGCCCCGACAGCGGCGCGACCGGCGCGCGGGAGTGCCACGCGGCATACAGCTCGTCGCCGAGCGTCGCATGCAAGCGGTTGGACATGGTAGGGCCCTCGAATGGAAAAGGCCGCCGTCCCGGGCGGCATCGGGCGCCGGAGCGAGGCTCCGGCGCGGGCGGCGATTTGCTTAGTTACCCGAACTGCGGATCGCGTCTGGCGAGAAGTACGCTTCACTGAACTGCGGGCTGCTGTCGAGCTTCGGCATCGGCCCTTCGTTGGTCAGGCGGTCGGCCATGTAGGCGCCGGAGATCAGGTCGTGGAAGAACACGACACCGGGGTAGAACGTCTTCGCGTCATATGCGTACAGCGTCGTCGCGACGTTGGTGCGCCACAGCTGGCCGCGTGCGTCGTAGTTGTCGGCGAGCAGCGTCATCCACGAATCCTCGTCGATGTACAGCACGCGCTTCGCGTACTGGTGACGATAGCCGCTCTTCAGCGTCGCCTGCAGCACCCACACGCGATGCAGTTCGTAACGGATGTACGAAGGGTTTTCATGTCCCTTGGTCAGCAGGTCCGCATACTTGACCGAGCTGTCCATCGCCTTGTAGTTGTCGTACGGCACGTAGACTTCGCGCTTGCCGACGATCTTCCAGTCGTAGCGGTCGCCGGGGCCGTTGTACAGGCGGTCGTCGTCGACGGTGCGGAAGCCGCCCGGGCCCTGCGGCTGGTCATATCCGTACTCCGGCGCCTGGCGCACGCGCCGCGTGCCCGGGTTGTACATCCACGTGCGCGACGAGTTGTCCGCGCCGGCCTTGTCCCAGTTCGTGAAGCCGACGATCAGCGAGCCGCGGTCGGACAGCGGCAGCTCCGTCGCGTTGCGATAGAACGTGCGGTTGTTCAGGTCGCTCTTCACGTCGTACTTGCCGACGTTGCGCGGCGAGTAGATGTCGTAGCGCACCTTGCCCCACGCGATGTTGCCGTCGGAGTACACGACCGCCTGGTCGTAGGTTGCCTGCTCGGTGCCGATCGCCGACGAGAAGCGCTGGTTCCACAGCAGCTCGGCGGCCGTCTTCGGGATCGGGTACGGCACCTGCGGCGGCGCGTTGGTCAGCCCGTTCGCGTCGGACGTCATCGTCGAATCGGGCGCATACGTGCGGATGTCCTTGTAGACGGAATCCGCGTAGCGGAAGTCGCGGTGGCTCGGGTAGACGTTGATCTTGAACGTGGCCGGATAGCGCTTGAACATCGCCTTCTGGCCGTCGGTCAGGTGCTCCGCGTACTGCGCCATGTTCTCGGCGGTGATCGTCGCGACCGGCTTCTCGTTCGCGAACGGATCGGGGTAGCGGCTGCCGCGCTTGTACTGCACGTCGGGCGGCGTGCCGAGCCACTTGCCCGACCACTCCGGCACGCTGTTGTCCTTGCTCGCGGCGCGCACCGCGCCCATCGGCGTGAGCGGGCCGTCGAGCGCCTTCAGGTCGTCCGGCGTGACCTTCGGGAACGAGGCCGTCGCGACGAGCGCGCACGCGGCCATCACCGATGCGCGCAGGAGGGGGAGACGAGTTCGTTTCATGACAAATCCTCTTCTTGCTGAGTGACGAGCGGCCGGGCCGCTCAGAAGTGGTAGGTCGCCGTGGCGAGCACATAGTCGCGATCCGCGAGCGGACGCGTGACCGGGTTGGGCGAGCCGAGGAACTTGGCGTAGACGAGCGCCAGCTGCAGGTTGCTCAGGCGCGTGAACGTCACGCCGGCGGTCACGCGGTGATCGCCCTGGCCCGTCAGCGAGCCGAGCGCGCCGGCGAGCGGCGACGTGCCGGTCAGGTCGTGCGAGTAGGTCAGCGGCACGTCGAGATCCCAGCCGTTGAACACGTTCTTGTAGCTGAGCGTCCACGCGATCTCCATCGCGAGCGCGTTGCGCGAGTTGGCGAGCGTGGTCGAGCCGTCGAGCGCGGAGATGCCGCCGGCATGCACGTACGTCAGTTCGCCGACCAGCGACTGCGAGTTTGCGAGGAAGCTCGGCCCGATCGAGTAGATGCCCGACAGGTTGGTCTGCAGCACGTTCGCGCGGGTCGACTGCGGGCCGGTCGGCGTGTTGACGAGCACGGCCGCGCCCTGGCGGTACGACACTTCGCCCGCGACGTTCACCGGGCCGACCTGCGTCGAGAAGCTCGCGCCGGTCAGCTTGATGTTGCTGAAATATTTCTGCTGGTACTGGAGCGTCGGGAAGTACGTCGTGACGACGCTCGGGTTCATGTCGTTGTAATGCAGGTGGTACACGCCGAGCTCGGTGTCGCCCAGCACGCGCACGCGTGCGCCGATACCCCACTGGTTGCGGGCGCTCGGCTTGTCGTCGGCCCCGCGCGGAATGATCATTCCGCCCGGGCCGATGATGAACTGCGCGCCCGGGCCGACCACGTCCGAATAGCTCCAGTACGTGCCGGGCGCGGTCAGGCGGTTCTGCTGGAACGAGAACTGGTAGTAGCCGAGCAGGCTGAAGTTCGGCGTGATCTGCCACTGCGTCGAGATCTGCGGCACCGGCAGCAGGATGTCCTTCACCTGAGCGCCCGCGACATAGGACTTGGTGGCATCGGCCGGGCCTTGCGCGCCCGCGATGTTCGGGAAGAACAGGCTTTCGCCCCACGCGACCACCTGGTCGCCGACCTTCACGTTCAGGCTCGTCGGGCCGATCTTGAAGGTGTTGTAGGCGTAGGCGGCGAGCAGCGTCGTGTGGCCGCCCGACCAGTAGCGGGCGTCGCCGGTGAAGTTGTTGTACTGGCCCGTGTGGTTGACCGTGCCGGGCGCGTCGTTGTAGTTCGGGTGGCGGTACGCCTGATCGTAGAATGTGCTCGCGCGGACGAACACGCCCCAGTCGTCGTGCTTCAGGTTCACTTCGCCGAGCAGGCTGACCTGGTTCTCGATCAGCTTGTTCTTCGCGAAGTTGCGATCGCCGTCGTCGCCGTTGATGTTCGCCGGCGTCAGCAGATTGCCGCTCGGCGCACGCGTGCGCATGCCGAGGCCGTAACTCAGCGTGAACGTGTAGTCCAGCGTCGTGTCGGCGCCGAGCTCGATCGTGCTGCCGGCGTGCGCGTCGGGAACGACGCAAGTCAGCAGCGCGGCGGCCAGCGTCGACAGCGCGGCGGTGGCCCGCTTGTCGGTACGGCGCGAAATCCGTTGATGCATGGTGTCTCCTCTGGGGGTATCGACGACGGTCGACTGTGGTTGTCGTGAGAGGCAGAGTAGGGAGATCGCGATAGCAGGGAATCGTCAAAATGAACTAGATGACTTCCCTAGGACTGGAAACGATCGGCGCACGCCTCTGGCGGCGCGTGCGTCAGCGCGCTTGCATCTGCGCTGCGGCCAGGAACGCGGGCCGTTCGCCCCCGCCGTCGAGTCGCAGGTTCGCGCCCGACGTGTACGACGCGTCGGGCGACGCGAGGAACAGGCACGCCGACGCGACGTCGTCGGGTGTCGCGAGCCGTGCGGCCGGAATCGTCGCGCGGATCGCATCGAGCGCCGCATCGTCGCCGTAGTGGCCTTCGGTCGCGGATTCGGTTTGCACGAGGCTCGGGCTGATCGCACACACGCGCACGCGCGGCGCCCACTCGACCGCGAGCGACGTGACCGCGTTGACGAGCCCCGCCTTCGCGGCGCCGTACGCGGCGGTGCCGGGCGACGGCCGCGACGCGCTGACGCTCGCGATGAACAGCATCACACCGCCGTGCGGTTGCGGCTGCATGATCGCGTTCACGCGCTGCGCGAGTTGCAGCGGCGCGATCAGGTTCAGCCGCACGATCGATTCGGTGAAGCGCGGCGATGCGTCGGCCGCGAGCACGAACGGCGAGCCGCCCGCGTTGTTGACGAGCACGTCGAGGCCGCCGGTTGCGGCGCGGGCCGTCGCGAGCATCGCGTCGACCTGCTCGATGTCGCGCAGGTCGGCCGCGATGAAGGTGGCCGTGCGTCCGCCGGCGGACGGCGGCGTGTCGGGCGCGCTGCGCCCGCACACGAACACGCGCGCGCCCGCCGCGAGAAACCGCTCGGCGATGCGCCGCCCGATGCCCTTGGTGCCGCCCGTCACGAGCACCGTCTTGCCGCTGTAGTCGAATCCGTTCATCGTCTGCCTCCGTTTCGGTGGCCCGATGATAGGAACAAGCGCGCGCGGCTTCGTAGTCTGAAAGGATGATGCCGGGCGGCGCCGGCGGCGTAATCATCGTGGCAGGCATCCATCGACCGACGAAGGAGACAAACCCGCGATGACGACCCCCACGACGCCGCCGGCCGGCATCTTCACCGACGTACCGGGCGGCTTGCGCCTGCATCATTTCGAGGCGGGCGCAGGCCGCCCGGTGGTGTTCATCCACGGCAGCGGCCCGGGCGCGAGTGGTTTCAGCAACTTCAAGCACAACTACCCCGCGTTCGCGGCGGCCGGCCACCGCGCGATCGTCGTCGACCTGCCGGGCTACGGGCAGTCGTCGAAGCCGTCCGACGTCGCCTACACGCTCGATTTCTTCGTCGGCGCGCTGCACGCGCAGCTGGCCGCGCTCGGCATCGGGCCGGCCGTGCTGCTCGGCAACTCGCTCGGCGGCGCGATCGCGCTGAAATACGCGCTCGATTACCCGGACGAAGTCGACGGGCTGATCATGATGGCGCCGGGCGGCGTCGAGGATCGCGACACCTATTTCCGGATGGAAGGGATCCAGCGGATGGTGAAGCTCTTCACCAATCGCCAGATGAATGACGACACGATGCGCGAGCTGCTGACGCTGCTGGTGCACGATCCGGCGATCGTCACCGACGCGCTCGTCGCCGAGCGGATGAAGGTGTGCGTCGAGCAGCCGACCGAAGTGTTGTCGACGATGAGCGTGCCGAACCTGACGGGTGCGCTCGCCGACCTGCGCTGCCCGGTGCTCGGTTTCTGGGGCACGGACGACCGCTTCAATCCGGTCGGCGGCGCGCTGACGTTCCTCGAGCGTTGCCGCGACGCGCGCTTCGTGCTGCTGAACCGTTGCGGCCACTGGGTCATGGTGGAGCATGCGGCCTATTTCAATCGGGAATGCATCGATTTCCTGGCTGCGCCGACGGCGCGATGATGCGCGATGGTTTTGATGGCCGGCCCGTTCGTGACCGGTTCGCCTAAATACAAGGAGACACAATGAAACTCATCGAAGACCTGTTCGACCTGCGCGGCAAGGTGGCCGCGATCACCGGCGGCGCGCGCGGCATCGGCGCGGAAACGGCGCGCACGCTGGCCGCGGCCGGCGCGAGCGTCGCGATCCTCGACGTGCTGTCGCAGCCCGCGGAAGCGCTCGTCGAGGAGATCCGCGCGCAGGGCGGCCAGGCCGCGTTCTGGTCGCTCGACGTCACGCAGGAGGCCGACGTCGAGCGCGTGTTCGGCGAGATCGTCGCGCGCTTCGGGCGCCTCGACGTGCTCGTGAACAACGCGGGCATCGAAGGGCACAACGTGCCGACGCACGAACTCACGCTCGCACAGTGGCAGCGCGTGCAGGACGTGAACGTCAACGGCGTGTTCCTGTGCACGCGCGCGGCGATTCCGCGCTTGGAAGCGGCCGGCGGCGGCTCGATCGTGAACCTGTCGTCGATGTACGGGATCGTCGGCGGCCCCGACGTGCCCGCGTATCACGCGTCGAAGGCCGCGGTGCGGATGATGGCGAAGGTCGATGCGATGCTGTATGCGGCGAAGAACATTCGTGCGAACTCCGTGCATCCGGGCTACATCCGCACGCCGATGCTCGAGGACGCGTTCCGCCAGATGGGCCAGGATCCCGACAACGTGTTCGGCTATCTGCAGACCCACGTGCCGATGGCGAAGATCGGCAGCCCGCGCGACATCGCGGCCGGCATCCTGTATCTCGTGTCGCCGGCCGGGCGCTACGTGACGGGCGCGGAGCTGGTGATCGACGGCGGATACACCGCGCGCTGATACGCCGCGGCGGTCGAAACAAGAGAGGAGGCAGGCAGTTGAAAGCGCTCGTGGCAGTGAAGCGCGTGGTCGACGCGAACGTGAAGGTCGGCGTGAAGTCCGACCGCACCGGCGTCGACATCGCGAACGTGAAGATGTCGATGAACCCGTTCGATGAAATCGCGGTGGAAGAGGCCGTGCGGCTGAAGGAGGCCGGCGTCGTGACGGAGGTGGTGGCCGTGTCGGTCGGTGTCGCGCAGGCGCAGGAAACGCTGCGCACGGCGCTCGCGATCGGCGCGGATCGCGCGATCCTCGTCGAAGCTGGCGACGCGGTCGAGCCGCTCGGTGTCGCGAAGATCCTGAGGGCGCTGGTCGACAAGGAACAGCCGCAACTGGTGATCCTCGGCAAGCAGGCGATCGACGACGATTCGAACCAGACGGGCCAGATGCTGGCTGCGCTGGCAGGCCTGCCGCAAGCGACGTTCGCGTCGAAGGTGACGATCGCCGACGGTAAGGCAACCGTGGCACGTGAAGTCGATGG
>NZ_QTQJ01000024.1:0-109091 GCF_003853795.1 Burkholderia sp. Bp8991
GACAGGAATATGAATCACTTCATAAACCTGACTTACTTTAGTGTGAGACTCTTGATACTTTCGCTTTTCTGATCCGAAGATCAGCTCGCTGCCATCAAGCGCCCACACTTATCGGCTGTTAATTTTTAAAGAGCACTTCTGCGAGGACCCGGAGGCTTTCTCAGCAGCGCTGCGTTTTCAGCAGCAGAGAAGAGAGATTATGAACCGCTTTTTTCAGTTCGTCAACAACTTTTTAACTACTTCGTTGCGACGGCTGGGGTTCAACTTCCTGCACCGCCGAGGCCGCTACGACCCGCCCGACAGCACCGCTTCCCTTTTTCCCCCGCGCCGCGTTTCCGTTAGCGCGAAAGAGGCGTGATTCTAAGCACCTGCCGGCACTCGCGCAAGGGGTTCGATGGATTTTTCTTTCATCCCCGCCGATTCGGCCTTCCGGCCATGCCGGAGCACGAGACCGCTTATGGCGCAAAGAACGGACTAGAATGTGAGGTTCTTCGCCTCTTTCTATACGTATTTAATATGCGCCAGCGAATCGCCAAACGCCTCCCCCCCGACGCCGACAAACTGGTCGGCCTGTCGCTTGCGCTCTTCGCCTCGGGCAGTCGCATCGAGGATCGCTTCTGGGAAGCGAAGCTCGATGCGCTGCTTGCCAAGATTGTTCGCAACGGCAACCAGACCACGCTCGACGCAGCACTCGACCATCTGCAGCAGAACCACCCCGACGCCTATGGCGCGCTCGCCGACATGGCCGAGACGCATAGCGAATCGATGGTGATCGAACACGACGGCCAGCCGTACGATGCGCTGCTGGTCGCCGTTCCCGTTCTCGCCTGGACGCGCTACATGATTCCGTCGGGCCCGCTGAAAGGCGACGTCGCCGACGCACTGCGCACGCACCTGCAGGCGCACGTGCTCGCCACCGGCACGCTCGTCGGGCTGGCCCCGTTCCTGTACAGCATCGACCAGTTGCCGCGTCACCACGTCGAGACCTATCGGCTCGCCCAGCAGCTCGCACACGCGGCGCTCGGCCAGCACGCAGCCAAGCTCAGCTTCGGCGACCTGCCCGAAACCTCACCGATCCTGGCCGACCCACGCTTCCTGCTCGCCGTCGTCGCCGCGCCGGCCGGCGCACCGCTGTTTCGCTGGCAGGAGGAAGAACACGGCAACCGGATCGAACGCGGCCAGTGTCTCGAGCAATGGACTGCCCAGGGCGGCCCGAACCTGTCGGCTGCCCTGCCCGGCTGCGAGTTCGAATGCCTGCTTCCGGACGCGTACTACTCGGCCTGCCGCGATGCGGACGAGCGCATCCGTCCGCACACGGTCCGAACGGCCATCCGTTATCTTTTCGACACACTTGGTGCGGCACCGCAAGAGCTGCGCGCGGTGGTCGCGGGCTTCGGCGAGCGCCGGATCGACGAGTATCGCGTCGGCTTCACGCGACGTGCCAGCAACGACGTGATCTATGGCGTCGTGTGGCCGCTGTACGGTCGCGAGAACGGCGACGTGTCGATCGACAGCGCGACGCTGGAAGGCGAAGCCCCGATCGAAGGGCCGCTCGAGGAGATCGTGAGTCTGTTGAAGGAATGCGGCGTAACCGACGTCCGCCGGCACGCAGGCCGCTTCGAGCCCGAGTACTGCGACGACTGCGGCGTGCCGCTCTATGCGGATCCGCTCGGCGAGATCGTCCACGCGGAAATGCCGGAAGACGCATCGCCCGCCCAGCCGCACTTTCACTGATCGTGCAAGGCAGGCCCGCTGAGCCTGCCCAACGAAGCCGCTCCCGGTTCCTGCCGGAGCGGCTTTTTTTCGTCCGCATTTCCCTCACGCGAAATTTCAGACTTTTCCTAATCCTTTCAGCCAAGCAGACATCGTGTAAGGTTTTTGTCATTATCGGAGCCACCCCATGCCGACGGCAGCTCAATGACTCACCTTACGGAGGTTGAATATGCGGTTCCTGGTGCTTAACTCAGACGCCGAACGGCGTGACGGACTGAAAGCCCTGCTGCGGCAGATCGACCGTCACGCCCGCATCAACGATGCACCCGATGGTTTCCAGGCGCGCCGGCTGCTGCGCACCCAGCGTTTCGACCTCGTTGCCATCGACTGGCTGGACGTCGGGCGGCACAGCGAACTCCAGGCGCTCTGCAGCGCCTGCTCGCCGACGCCCGCCGCGGTGCTGATCGACGAATCCACGCCGGAGGCCATCCAGCGCTTCTACAACTACGGCGTCGCGGGCGTGATCCCGCACTCCACACGGCCGCACCTGATCGTGCGGGCGCTCGAAATGGTTCTGCTGGGCGGCCATTACATCCCGCCGATCGCGCTCAGCCTGCTGCCTTCCGCCGCCGCGGCGCGTCACGATGCCCATTTCCAGACGCTCGCCGGATCGCTGCCGCGCCGCCCGCCAAGCAGCCTCCTGTCGCCTAGACAGGCGCAGATCATGCGCTTCGTCCATATGGGCAGCACCAACAAGATGATCGCCCGCACGCTCGGCATCAGCGAAGGCACCGTGAAGATCCACCTCGCCAGCATCTTCCAGCAGCTGGGCGCGGCAAACCGCGCTGCCGCAGTCGCGATCTACAACGGCTGGCTGTCGCCCCATCTCGAGGTGCTGCTGGCGAACCGCGATCGTGCAAGCAAGCCCGTCATCGGCGAACGCGGCCCGGTCCCCCTGCGCAAGCAACGGAACGACCGTCCATACCCGCTGCCTGCCGCGGACACCAGCACTCGCGACCTGCCGCTCGCGGCCGAACCGCGGGCGCGGTTTCGGCGCGACCGCTGATCGGACAGTCTCGATATTGCGACGGTCGACATGTGCGGATTCCCACCTTTGATGCTCAACGAGTAATATGGACCCATGGGTTTTCTTTTCACACCGCTTCCGCTCTGGGTTGGCATCGGTGGCTGGATCGCCGCCGTGGCGCTGCTCGTGCTCGCGCTCTGGAATCGTCCCTTCGTCCGGCTGCAGGACGCAACGCTCCAGCACGTGTGGCTCGCGCTCGTCACTGCGATCACGGTGCTGTGGGCCTCGAATGCGTGGCTCGAAGATGGCATCGTCATGCACCTGCTCGGCGCGACGCTGCTCGTCACGCTGTTCGACTGGACGCTTGCGCTGATCGCGATGGGTGCCGTCACGGCCGTCGCCGCGATCGTCTTCGATGCGCCGTGGCAAGGCATCGGTCTCACCTATCTGATCTACGGCGCGCTACCGGTCGCCGTGTCCGCGTTGCTGCAACGCGCCGCGATCGCGTGGCTCCCGCACAACCTCGCATCGTTCATCATCGGCCAGGGGTTCCTGTCACCGGCCATCGCGATCGTCTCGGTCGCCGCGGCCGCGGCCGGTGTCCAGCTCGCGCTCGCGGACGGCGTGCCCGTCGTGATTCCCGCCGGCTATCTGCTGAACACCGCGCTGCTCGCGCTCGGCGAAGCGTGGTTCACCGGCATGGCCACCGCGCTCATCGCTGTCTATCGTCCGGCGTGGGTCACGACGTTCGACGTTCGGCGCTATCGCCTCGGCGGCCCGCGCGCCTGAACGCGCCGGCCCCGATGCGAGCGGTGCGCGCGGCGATCCGTTTGCGCAGCGCGGGAGAGTGCAACGCCTACTGCCGCACAACTTTTTTACGCTAAGATTGAACTCCTGATCTTCATCGGGCATCTATACGTGCCCGATGCCTCATTTGCTCCTCACCAATAACCAGATGGACAGCTCACCTGCCTCGCTCCGGATTTTCCGGGCGCTCGGCAAGCTGGCGGCCTGTGTCGCGGGCCTGTCGCTTGCGCTTCCGGCACCGGTATTCGCCGACCTCCTCGACCAGCGCTCCGAACTGATCAACAAATTCGTCAACGAGATGCACGCCGATCCGATCGTCGCCGATTGTGCGGCGCACGGCAGCTTCATCGCCAGCACGTCGTCGGCCTTCGATCGCGTCGACTTCGCGCCGAACGCGTTCGAAAACGGCAAGGCGACGATCACGCCGTGGAACGATTCGTTCGATCAGGGCAAGCAGCGCGTGAAGGTCGACAACATCGTTACCGTGGATGGCCTTGGCGTCCACAGCGACGGCAGCGACCCGACACCGCTGAAATTCCGCTGCGGCTACGTCGGTCAGCAAATGCTTGCGTTCAGCTGGAACGATCCCGTGCCGCCGCTGAAGCCGCGCGTCGAGCGTCCGTCGTCGTCGACGAAGAAGTTCAACGGCAAGTCACACCGCGGCAAGGTGAAGGCCAAGGCATCCGGCCGCACCGGCAAGAAAGCCGTCGCAACGAAAAAATCCAGCGGCCAGAAGAATGCCGTGAAGAAGAAAACCGCGAAGAAGTCCTGATACGGCGGAGCGGCAACGACAGAAGCCAAAAAGCCGGCACATCATGCGATGCGCCGGCTTTTTCATATCGACGACGATGCGCTTACGCGAACGTCTCGACGTGCACCAGGATTGCCGCCAGCATTGCAGCGCCAAGCGCCGCGCTCCGTTCGCCATTCCAGCCGACCCGCTCGTCGGGCAAGTTCGCGTTGTCCTTGAACGGCATCTCGAGCGTCAGCGACAGGCAGCCGAACTGATGGCCGATGTACTTCGACGCGAGCTTGAGCGCGTCTTCCTTGTACTTGCTCGCCGCATAGCCGTGCTCGGTCTGGAAATCCGGGCTTGCGACCTTGAACGCTTCGATGAACGCGGTCTGCTCCCTGCCCTGCTGCTCGGTAAAGCTCGGCAGCATCTCCGAACCCGCAACGAACACGTACGGCAGATCTTCGTCGCCGTGAATGTCGAAGAACATGTCGCAGCCGATCGCATGGATCGCATCGCGCACGGCCAGCACTTCGGGGCTGCGCTCGGCATCGGGCTCCATCCACTCGCGATTCAGGTTCGCACCCGCCGCGTTGGTGCGCAAGTTGCCGTGCACGCTGCCGTCCGGATTCATGTTCGGGACGATGTAGAACGTCGCGCGGTCGTACAGCTTGCGCGCCACCGGATCGCCCGCCCAGTCGCCCCATCCGGCCAGCCGCTTGACGAGCCCTTCGACGAACCACTCGGCCATCGTCTCGCCCGGGTGCTGGCGCGCGATGATCCATACCTTCTTCTTCGGTGCCCCGTCGACTTCCGGCGTACCCAGCGTCAGCAGCGACATCGGACGGCCTTCGACCGTGCGGCCGAGTTCGACGACGCTCGCCTGCGGCAATTGCTGAACCGCGCCGAGGAACGCCGCATGGCGCTCTTCCGAGTACGGCTCGAAATACGCGTAGTAGATGCTGTCGAACTCGGGCGCATGGTCGATGGTCATCGTCTTGCCGTCGAATGTCGTCGGCACGCGGAACCAGTCGACCCGGTCGTAGCTCGCGACTGCACTGTAGTTGCGCCATCCCGACGGATACGCGCATTCGGCTGCATTCTCGAACGACATCACGCACCGCTCGCCGCGCGCGCCCGTCAGGCGAAAGTAGAACCATTGCGCGAATTCCGAGCGGTTGTCGCCACGTATGCGCAGCCGGATCGCGTCCGGGCTATCGCACGACACGACGTCGACGGCGCCTGCGTCGAAATTGCTGGTGATCGAAAGGGTCATCTGTCTCTCCAATTGCGACCGGAGCGGGCGGTCTGCCACGTGTCCGGCCTCATGCATGCACCGGCCGTCTCGTGAACGGCCGGCTCGGTCACTCGCCGATTCGCCGGCGATATACGTAAGTCGAATCGTTCGACGCAGCGGCATCGAACGCGTAGTCTTCCACCGCGAAATCCTTCAGCGCGGCCGGCTCGGAGATGCGGTTCTCGACGATATAGCGCGCCATCAGGCCACGGGCGCGTTTCGCATGGAAGCTGATGATCTTGTAGCGGCCGCCCTTCCAGTCCTCGAACACCGGCGTGACGATCGGCGCGGCCAGCAGTTTCGGCTTGACCGACTTGAAGTACTCGGTCGACGCGCAGTTGACCAGCACACGTGCCGCGCCGCTGCGCGTCTCGAGCTGCTCGTTCAGTGCCCGCGTGATGCGGTCGCCCCAGAACGCATACAGATCCTTGCCGCGCGCGTTCGCGAAACGCGTGCCCATCTCGAGCCGGTACGGCTGCAGCAGGTCGAGCGGGCGCAGCAGCCCGTACAGGCCCGACAGCACGCGCACATGCTGCTGCGCATAGTCGAGATCGGCGGCCGACAGCGATTTGGCATCGAACCCTTCGTACACGTCGCCGTTGAACGCGAGCACCGCCTGCTTCGCATTGGCCGTCGTGAAGGTCGGCGACCAGTCCGCGTAGCGCTGGAAGTTCAGCCGCGCGAGCGGATCGGAGATGTCCATCAGCGTCGAGATATCCTGCGGCGACAGCTTGCGCAGGCCGGCGATCAGTTCCGACGCATCGTCGACGAATGCAGGCTTCGTGTAAGACGGGACGTGGGCGGGCGTATCGTAGTCGAGGGATTTGGCTGGGGAGAGAACGATTATCATAGAGGCTCGCTGGCACGCCGTGCCTTGCGGTCAGACGAAAACCACCGATTGTAACGAATGACCCGCTCCCTCGCCCCGCATGCCGCACATCGCGTCGTGCTCGACTCGAACGTCTGGATCGACATACTCGTATTCGACGACCCGGCCACCCGCCCGATCCGGGCTGCGCTCGAACGCGGCACGCTGGCCGCCGTGATCGACGGCCGCTGCCTGAACGAACTCGAGCTCGTGCTCGACTATCCGCAGTTCCAGGCGCGCGCGATCGACAAGGCCGAAGCGCTCGCGACCGTCGCCCGCCTGACGCGCCTCGTCGAGCCGCCGCCCGTCGACGCCGACGCGCCGCCGCTGCCGAAGTGCAAGGACCGCGACGATCAGAAGTTTCTCGAGCTCGCGCGCGCCGCGCAGGCCGACTGGCTCGTGTCGAAGGACCGTGCGCTGCTCAAGCTCGCGAAGCGCACCGCACGCGACTTCGGCTTCCGGATCGCGCAGCCCGCGCCATTTACCGAAGCCTGCGCGCTCGATGCCGCGTCGGCCCCCACCACCACGCCAGCCTGACGAGCCCGGCGCCACCCGCTTGCGACCGTATCGATGAACGCTCCTACCGACATGCCTACGACTCCCGTTTTCCCCTCGCGCCTGCCGAACGTCGGCACGACGATCTTCACGGTGATGAGCGCGCTCGCCGCCGAGAAAGGCGCCGTGAACCTCGGCCAGGGCTTCCCGGATTTCGACTGCGACCCGCGCATCGTCGACGCGGTCGCGGCCGCGATGCGCAACGGTCACAACCAGTATCCGCCGATGGCCGGCGTCGCGCCGTTGCGCGATGCGATCGCCGACAAGATCGCGCAGGTCTACGGCCGCCGCTACGATCCGGCCACCGAGATCACAGTCACGGCCGGCGCGACGCAGGCCCTGCTGACGGCGATCCTGTGCGCGGTGCATCCCGGCGACGAAGTGATCGTCGTCGAACCGACCTACGACAGCTATCTGCCTTCGATCGAACTGGCCGGCGGCAAACCCGTGTTCGTCACGCTGGAAGCGCCCGACTATGCGATCCCGTTCGATCGCCTGGCCGCCGCGATCACGCCGAAGACGCGGATGATCATGATCAACACGCCGCACAACCCGACCGGCACCGTGTGGCGCGAGGCCGACATGCGCAGGCTCGAGGAGATCGTGCGCGGCACCAACGTGCTGATCCTGTCGGACGAAGTGTACGAACACATGGTCTACGACGGCGCGCGGCACGAGAGCGTCGCGCGCTACCCGGACCTGGCCGCGCGCAGCTTCATCGTGTCGAGCTTCGGGAAGACCTACCACGTGACGGGCTGGAAGGTCGGCTACGTCGCGGCGCCTGCCGCGCTGACCGCGGAGTTCCGCAAGGTCCATCAGTTCAACGTGTTCACGGTGAACACGCCGATGCAGATCGGGCTCGCCGACTACCTGCGCGATCCGGCGCCGTACCTGACGCTGGCCGGCTTCTACCAGAAGAAGCGCGACTTCTTCCGCGCCGGCCTCGAGCGCACGCGCTTCAAGCTGCTACCGTGCACCGGCACGTACTTCCAGTGCGTCGACTATTCGGCGATCAGCGATCTGCCCGAAGCGGAATTCTCGAAGTGGCTCACATCGGAAATCGGCGTGGCGGCGATTCCGGTGTCGGCGTTCTACCACGAGCCGCACGAGTCGGGCGTCGTGCGCTTCTGCTTTGCGAAGCAGGAAGGCACGCTCGCATCCGCACTCGAACGGCTCGCGCGCCTGTAAGGCTTGCCTCGGCGGCCGGGCGCGGTACGACACCGCGCCCGCACCGCGCTTACGAACGCGCGGCGCTCGCCGCCTCGACGTAGGCCTTGCGATCGGCCGCCACGCGCTGCGCGGCCGGCCGCTCGCCGACCAGCTTAGCGTGCGCCTTCCAGTCGATGCCGGCGTCGAGCAGGAAATCGCGGCCGAAGACGGCCTTCGTCGCCATCCCGATCACCGGCAGGTGGATCGCTGCGGCAATGTCCGCAAGACTGAACGTGTCACCGAGCACGTACGGCGAGAACTGCGTCATCCGCTTGAACGCATCGATCGCGCGCGGCAGGCGCTTCTCGACGTGCGCCTTCATCCCGTCGCTGACCTTGCCGCCGAAAAACGCTTCCGTATAGACCTCGCGCGCGGTCCATTCGAGATACAGCTCGAGCGTCTCGACGAGTTCGCGCACCTTCGCGGCCGCGAACGGCCCGGCCGGGAAAATGGCCTTGTCGGGAAAACGCGCGGCCAGATACTCGATGATCACCTGCGACTCGAACAGCGCGCCCTCTTCCGTCTTCAGGAACGGAATCTTGCCGAGCGGCGAATCGGCAAGCAGTGCCGGATCGTTGATCGGCAGACCGCATGCCGATTCCTCGAACGGGATGCCATGCTCGAGCAGGACGAACTTCACCTTGTTGTAATAGTTGGACAACGGAATACCGCACAGCTGTAGCATCGGAGTCTCCTTCGTTGCTGAGGCGCGGCCGCAGTGATGCCGGCCGCATCGGGATGCGTCGCGCTGAAAAGCACGTTCGTGCTAGTCTAAAGCAGTTTCGCGTCCGTCAAGACAACGATACATCCGCTGCGGCATCACCCTCACGGGTAGGCGCGCAAGCCCGCGCAACATGCGGCGCCGCAACCCCGCCATTCGATGGAGACACACTCGCATGAGTGCTGAACTGCTGGCCTCGCGTCCGCCCGAAAGCGAATCGACGCTCGTCCTCACGCTGTCCAATCCCGGCGCGCGCAATGCGCTGCATCCCGACATGTATGCGGCCGGCGTCGAAGCGCTCGCCACCGCCGAGCGCGATCCCGCGATTCGCGCGGTCGTGCTCACGGGGGCCGATCGCTTCTTTTGCGCGGGTGGCAACCTGAACCGGCTGCTCGACAACCGCTCGAAGGATCCGTCCTACCAGGCGGACAGCATCGATCAGCTCGGCGCGTGGATCACGGCGCTGCGCGCAACGACGAAGCCCGTGATCGCGGCCGTCGAAGGCGCCGCGGCCGGCGCGGGCTTCTCGCTCGCGCTCGCGTGCGACCTGATCGTTGCCGCGCACGATGCGAAGTTCGTGATGTCGTACGCACGCGTCGGCCTCACGCCCGACGGCGGCGGCTCGTGGTTCCTCGCACGTGCGCTGCCGCGTGCGCTCGCCGCCGAAATCCTGTTCGAGGGCAAGCCTGTCGCGGCCGAACGCCTGCATGCGCTCGGCGTCGTCAACCGGCTCGCCGCGCCCGGTGCCGCGCTGTCCGACGCGCTCGCGTGGGCCGACTCGCTTGCCGGCATCTCGCCGAACGCGCTGACACGCATCAAGTCATTGCTCGACGATGCGACCGCGCAGCCGCTCGATGCGCACCTCGGCACCGAGCGCGATCACTTCGTCGCGTCACTGCATCACGCGGACGCGTTCGAAGGCATTACCGCATTTCTCGAGAAACGCCAGCCGCGCTACAAGCGCTGATCCGGCGCGCGGCCACCGCTCGAACGCCGGTTCCGCCGCCTCGGCGACACGCGCGCGCAGGCGCGTGGCCGCACGTTGCCGTCGCCTGCAGCCCGCATCGATCCATGCTCTAATGACCGCCTGTCGCGGCGCCCTGTCGGCGCCGTTTTCGCGCATGCAATAAAGGAGTTGACGATGATCGACGTCTACAGCTGGGCGACCCCGAACGGCCACAAGGTACACATCATGCTCGAGGAAACAGGCCTCGCGTATCGTGCGCATCCGGTCGATATCGGTGCGGGCGACCAGTTCGAGCCCGAATTCCTGAAGATCAGCCCGAACAACAAGATCCCCGCGATCGTCGACGCGGACGGCCCCGGCGGCAAGCCGATCTCGCTGTTCGAATCCGGCGCGATCCTCATTTACCTGGCGGAAAAGACCGGCAAGTTCCTGCCGACCGAGCCAGCCGCACGCTACGCGACGCTCGAATGGCTGATGTTCCAGATGGGCGGCGTCGGCCCGATGCTCGGCCAGGCGCATCACTTCCGGCTGTATGCGCCGGAGAAGATCGCGTACGCGGTCAATCGCTACACGAACGAAGCGAAGCGCCTGTACAACGTGATGGAAAAGCGCCTCGGCGAATCCGACTATCTCGCGGGCGACACGTACACGATCGCGGACATTGCGACGTTCCCGTGGACGCGTTCGTGGCAAAACCAGGGCATCGTGCTCGACGAACTGCCGAACGTGAAGCGCTGGCATGAAGCCATTGCCGCGCGTGCCGCCGTGCAGCGCGGCGTCGAAGTACTCGCGTCGCTGCGCAAGCCGCTGCAGGACGACAAGGCACGCGAGATGCTGTTCGGCGCGACGCAATACGCGAAGCACTGAAGCACCGCGCGCTGCGACGCAGCGGCATCCGTCGCTGCCGCCGCGCGCATCAGAAGTAGTGCAGCGTAATGAATTCCGCCGAACAAACGAGCAACGGCGCATCCGGACGCTCGACCTGCATCGACACCGACCACGTCACCTGCACGCCGCCCCGCGCGGCCTGCGCGGCCTCCTTCACCGCGAACAGCGCGCGCACGCGCGCGCCGACCGGCACCGGCTTCAGGAACCGCACGCGGTTCAGTCCGTAGTTCACGCCCATCTTCTGCTCGAAGCGCATCGCATCGGTCATCAGCGCGGGAATCAGCGACAGCGTCAGGAAGCCGTGCGCGATCGGGCCGCCGAACGGCGACTCGCGCCGCGCACGCTCGGGATCGACGTGAATCCACTGGTGATCGCCGGTCGCGTCGGCGAACCCGTCGACCCGGCGCTGGTCGATCTCGACCCAGCCGCTCGCGAGCGGTTCCGCGCCGACCCGCTCGAGCAGCGCTTGCGTCGACGCGATCAGCGGCAATGTCACGTCCGTCATGCACCCGCTCCTTGCGGATGGCGCAGCCCGAAGATCACCTTGGTATGCACGGTGATCACCGTGTCGCCGGCACCGTTGAGGCCGACCCACTCCGTCGACACGATGCCGCGATCGGGCTTGCTCGCCGACACGCGCTTGTCGTGGACCTTCTGGTACATCGTGATCGTGTCGCCGGCACGCACGGGCTTGAGCCAGCGGATCGAATCGATGCCGGGCGAGCCCATGCTGGTCGAATCCGGCCCGAGCTTCTTGATGAGCAGGCTCATGAACACCGAACACGTATGCCAGCCGCTCGCGACCAGTCCACCGAACGGCGAGGCCTTGCCGGCTTCCTCGTCGAGGTGGAACGGCTGCGGATCGTAGCGTTGCGCGAACGCCTTGATGTCGTCCGGTTCGAACGTATAGCGGCCGATTTCGGTCGTACTGCCGACTTCCAGATCTTCGTAACTGATACCCACTGTCTATCTCCTGTAGCGCGCTCGCGCGTCGCCGTCATGCCGCGTCGGTCTGCGCGAAATCCGGCAGGGCCGCGATGCGCGCAAGGTGATGATCGGTGTCGCCGAGGGTCGTCTCGATGATCGACAGCCGCTTGAACAGGTGTGCGGCGGCGACCTCGTTGGTCACGCCCATGCCGCCGTGCAGTTGCACGGCCTGCTGGCCGACGAAGCGCGCGGCCGCGCCGACCCGCGCCTTCGCGGCCGACACCGCCTTGCGCCGCGCGTCGGCGTCGCCACCCGCGTAACGCACGGCGGCCAGGTAAGTCAGCGAGCGCGCCTGCTCCGCGTGAATCAGCATGTCGACCATCCGGTGCTGCAGCGCCTGGAAGCGCGCGATCGGCACGCCGAACTGTTCGCGCGTCTTCGTGTATTCGACCGTCGCGCGGTTCAGTTCGTCGAGTGCGCCGACCGCTTCCGCGCAGAGCAGGAAGATCGCGTAATCGGCAATCTGCTCGAGTGCGGCCGCATCGCGTGCGCCGCCCGTCAACTGCCGCGCGGGCGTTTCCTTGAACTCGATCGTCGCGGCTCGCTGGCCGTCGATCGTCCGGTAGTCGACGAGCTGCACGCCCGCGGCATCGCGATCGACGACGAACAGGCCGATGCCGCCGCCGTCGACGCGCGCGGGCACGATCCACACATGTGCCTGTGCGCCGTGCTGAACGATCGACTTGATGCCGGTCAGCCGGTACGTGCCGCCCTGCTCGCGCGCATGCGTTTCGAGTTCGTACAGGTCGTAGCGCGCCCGCGGTTCGTGGAATGCAACGGCAACGCGCTTCTGCCCTTGTGCGACCGCTTCCAGCAGCGCGGCATCGTCGCCCGTGCCGGACCCGGCGATGCGCAGCGCCTCGATACCGACCGCGGTCGCCCAGTACGGCTCGACCACGAGTGCTCGGCCGAGCTCCTGCATCGCGACGAGCATGTCGACCGGGCCGCCGCCGAATCCGCCATGTGCGTCCGGCACGGGCAGCGCGGTCAGGCCCAGCTCCGCGAATGCGCTCCATTGTGCATCCGACACGCCCGCCTCGCTGCGCACGATGGCCTGGCGCACGTCGAAACCGTATTGCTCGCCGAGATAACGGCGCAGCGCGTCGGCGAACTGTTGCTGCTCGTCGGTAAAGCTGAAATCCATGGTTGTCTCCGTTCCCTGATCACAGCCCCAGGATCATCTGCGCGATGATGTTCTTCTGAATCTCGTTCGAACCACCGTAGATCGAAGTCTTCCGGTAATTGAAGTAGTACGCGGCGAGCGGCGCCGCATCGTCGTCGCCCGCGCTGCTGTGTTCGCGCTCGCCCTCGAGGAACGGGACATCGAATGGCGCGGCGAGCGGCCCGATCGCCTCGAACATCAGCTCGGTGAGCGCCTGCTGCACCTCGGTGCCCTTGATCTTCAGCATCGATGCCTCGGGGCCCGGCCCCTTGCCGCTCGTCTCGCGGCTCACGACGCGCAGCACCGTCACCTCGAGCGCCATCAGCTCGACCTCGAGCGCCGCGATCTTCGCGGCAAACACGGGATCGGCGAGCAACGGCTTGCCGTTCTTGCGCTGGTTCGACGCCACGCGCTTCAGGAATGCGAGCTCGCGCTTCGACGCGCCGACGCGTGCAATGCCGGTGCGCTCGTGGCCCAACAGGTATTTCGCGTAGGTCCAGCCGCGGTTTTCATCGCCGACGAGATTCTCGACGGGCACCTTCACGTCCTCGAAGAACACCTCGTTGACTTCGTGATCCTCGTCGAGCGTGATGATCGGACGCACGGTGATGCCGGGTGTCTTCATGTCGATCAGCAGGAACGAGATGCCCTCCTGCTTCTTCGCCGCCGGATCGGTGCGCACGAGACAGAACATCATGTCCGCGTACTGGCCGAGTGTCGTCCAGGTCTTCTGGCCGTTGACGACGTAGTGATCGCCGTGGCGTTCGGCGCGCGTGCGCAGCGATGCGAGATCCGATCCGGAGCCCGGCTCCGAGTAGCCCTGGCACCACCAGTCGGTGCCGTCGAGAATGCGCGGCAGATAATGGCGCTTCTGCGCTTCGCTGCCGTATTTCATCAGCACCGGCGCGACCATCGACACGCCGAACGGCAGCACGGTCGGCGCGCCGATGCGCGCGCACTCCTCATCCCAGATGTGCCGCTGCGTCGCGTTCCAGTCCGGGCCACCGTATTCGGCCGGCCACGCGGGCGCGGACCAGCCGCGCTGGCCGAGAATCCGGTGCCAGCTCGCGAAATCCTCGCGGTCGAGTCGTTTGTGATCGAGTACCTTGGCGCGCAGTGCGTGAGGCAGATTGGCCTCGAGCCAGGCGCGGACGTCGGCGCGGAACGCGTCGTCGGCGGGGGAATAATCCAGATCCATGCGCAGTGTCTCCTGACCGCGGCCGTCCCCGGCCAAGGACACACACTGCATACGTCATTGCAGCGGTTCTTTCAGCGCGGCAGGAATCGGCAGCGGCATCACGTCGATGCCTTCTTCGGCCAAGGATTGCGCATCCTCCGGCGTCGTGACGCCACGAATGCTGCGTGCCGGCGCCTCGTTGTAATGGATGCGCCGCGCTTCCTCGGCGAAGCGCTCGCCCACGTTCTCGGTCTTCTCCAGCACCTCGCGCAGCGCGCGCATCACCTGCGCCTGCAGCGCACGCGGATCGGCCGGCTGTGCCTGCGTCGCGCCCGACAGGTTCAGGCGAGGCGCCGACGGCATCCGGTTGATCTCGGTCGTCCCGCATACCGGACATTCGACCAGCTTGCGGGACAACTGCGCTTCGAACTCATCGGCGGAAGCGAACCAGCCTTCGAACCGATGGCCGTGCGGGCACTGTAAATCGAGGACCTTCATGCTGAATCAGGGCGTGTGACGAGTGTAGCGCAAAACGCGCTTTTGTGAACGATCGTGCTAAACCAGGATCGCGCGGCCGGCCAGCAACCGCGTCACCCAATTGTAACGCGGCGCCCCACCCGCCGCTGACGCGTCGTCAGGGCTGCTCGACCGGACCCAGCGGCCAGGCGCCGGACAGCACCTTGTCGAGCCACATCGTGCCGATGATCGTCTTCACGTCGGTGATCTGGCCCGTGCGCACCCACTCCTGCAGGTCGGGCAGCGTCGCCGTGAAGGTTTCGAGGAATTCGCCTTCGTCGAGCTTGCGCTCGCCGGCAGTCAGGCCGCGCGCGAGATACAGGTCGATGAATTCGGTCGAATAGGAAATGATCGGGTGAATACGGGCCAGGAACACGTATTCGCGTGCCGTGTAGCCGGTTTCCTCGCGCAGTTCGCGCACCGCGCAGGCGAGCGCGCCTTCGTTCGGATCCAGCTTGCCGGCCGGGAATTCGGCCATGACCTTGCCGATCGGATAGCGGTACTGGCTTTCCATCAGCACGCGGCCGTCGTCGAACAGCGGGATCACCATCACCGCGCCCGGGTGCTGGACGTATTCGCGCGTGGCCTGCTTGCCGTCCGGCAGACGGACGGTATCGCGCTTCAGCTTGAGGAACGAGCCTTCGAAAATCGCCTCGCTCTCGAGGCAGGTTTCGGTCAGTGCGGCGTCGTGATTGGGTAGTTCGGCCATCGGCGGCTCCAAGAATGAGCGCGACGGCCGAAGCCGTCAGCGTCGTTTGACGAGATACTGGAACGTGAAGCCGGGGAACGCGAACACGACAAAGAGACTGAACGTGATCGCGTAAAACTGCCAGCCCTGTTCGAAGCGGTTGCCGGCGCGCGACTCGAGCCAGAAGCCGAGCGCGCCGACGACGAAATACAGCACGATCAGCTCGCCGATCCGAACCCACGCGTTCTTCTTCGTCGCACCGATCGGCACGACGGCGAAGAGGCGTTGGTTCAGGAACGGCAGGTTGGCGCAGACGAGCGCCAACAGCACGATGAACCAGCCGGCTGCCGACATTACAGCGGCAGCGTGTGACGAATCGCCTGCAGGCAGGCCGTCAGCAGCGGGCTCGGGATCAGGCCGAGCACGACGACCGCGAGGCCGTTCAGCACGAGGATCGTGCGCTTGCAGAAATCGCCGGTGACCGGAGTCGTATCCTGCGGTGCATCGAAGTACATCAGCTTGACGATGCGCAGGTAGTAGAACGCGCCGAACAGCGACGTGATCACGGCCAGCACGGCCAGCCACGTGAGCCCCGCATTGACGGTCGCCTCGAGCACCGCGAGCTTCGCGTAGAAGCCGACGGTCGGCGGGATACCTGCCAGCGAGAACATCATGACCATCATCACGAACGCGAACACCGGGCTGCGCTTGTTGAGGCCCTTGAAGTCGTCGATCGTTTCCGCTTCGAAATCGCGGCGTGCGAGCAGCATCACCACGCCGAACGAGCCGAGCGTCGTGATCAGGTAGACGATCGCGTAGAACATCGCCGAGCTGTATGCGTTCGCCGGTGCGGCCGCGTCGCCCTTCACGATGCCGGCGAGCAGGCCGAGCAGCACGAAGCCCATGTTCGAGATCGCCGAATACGCGAGCATCCGCTTGATGTTGCGCTGGACGATACCGGTGATGTTACCGACGATCAGCGACAGCGCGGCGAGGATCACGAGCGCGGTCTGCCAGTTCTGTGCGAGCGGCAGCAGGCCCATCACCAGGAAACGCAGGCCCCACGCGAACGCGGCAACCTTCGGGCCGCCGCCGACGAACAGCGTCATCGCGGTCGGTGCGCCCTGGTAGACGTCCGGCACCCACATGTGGAACGGCACGGCGCCGAGCTTGAACGCGATACCGGCGACGATGAAGATCACGCCGAACATCAGCACGGCTGCGTCGGTGTTGCCGCCGACCGCCTTGTACACCTCGCCCAGCTCGAGCGAGCCGGTCGCGCCGTAGAGCATCGAGATGCCGTACAGCACGAAGCCCGACGCGAGCGCGCCCAGCACGTAGTACTTCATCGCGGCTTCGCTCGACTGCGCGGCATCGCGGCGCAGCGCGATGACCGCGTACAGCGACAGCGACATCAGTTCGAGGCCGAGGTACAGCGTCAGGAAGTTGTTGCCCGACACCATCACCAGCTGACCGAGCAGCGAGAACATGCCCAGCAGGAACACGTCGCCGCGGAACATGTCGCGGTCTTCGAGGTACTTGCGCGAATAGACGAGCGAGACCGCGAAGCCGATCGACACGACGGCCTTCATCATGCTCGCGAACGAGTCGACGACGACCATCCGCGAGAAGAAGTAGTACGGCTGCGGGTCGAGCGCCTGCACCGCGAACCACACGCCGGCGACGACCGACGAAACCACCGCGATCAGATAGGTCAGGCGGCGGCCAGCGGCACCGGTAAAGGTGTCGTTCAGCCATGCGACGACGATGGCGACCATCACCAGCGCGTCAGGCAACAGGACATTCATAGGAGCGTTCATGATCTTGAGTTCCTCCGCTCGCGATTACTGGGCCAGCGGCAGCTTCGACTGCGCGACTTGGGAGAGGAGGTTTTCCACGGAAACGTGCATCACGTCGGTGAAAGGCTTCGGATACAGGCCCATCAGCATCGTGAACGCGGCGAGCACCGCCAGCATCACGAATTCGCGACGGCCGATGTCCTTCAGCTTGGCAACGTGATCGTTCGCGACCGCGCCGAAGTACACGCGCTTGTACATCCACAGCGTGTAGGCCGCGCCGAGGATCAGCGTGAATGCCGCGCCGAATGCGATCCAGAAGTTGTACTGGACGGCCGCGAGAATCACCATGAACTCGCCGACGAAACCCGAGGTGCCCGGCAGGCCGCAGTTGGCCATCGAGAACAGCATCGCGAATGCCGCGAACTTCGGCATCACGTTCACGACGCCGCCGTAATCGGCGATCTGACGCGAGTGCACGCGGTCGTACAGCACGCCGATGCACAGGAACATCGCGCCCGACACGAAGCCGTGCGAGATCATCTGGACGATCGCGCCTTCGACGCCAAGCTGGTTGAAGATGAAGAAGCCGAGCGTGACGAAGCCCATGTGCGCGATCGACGAATACGCGACCAGCTTCTTCATGTCGGCCTGCACCATCGCGACGAGACCGATGTAGATCACCGCGATCAGCGACAGCGTGATCACGACCGGTGCCAGGAAGTGGCTTGCGTCAGGCGTGATCGGCAGCGAGAAGCGCAGGAAACCGTATGCGCCGAGCTTCAGCATGATCGCCGCCAGCACGACCGAGCCGCCCGTCGGCGCTTCCACGTGCGCGTCCGGCAGCCAGGTGTGCACCGGCCACATTGGCACCTTCACCGCGAACGCGAGGAAGAAGGCGATGAACAGCAGGATCTGCGGCGTCATCGCGATCTTGGCGCCCTGCCACGTCGCGAGGTCGAACGAATGCGTCTGCGTGTACAGGTAGATCAGCGCGACCAGCATCAGCAGCGAGCCGGCCAGCGTGTACAGGAAGAACTTGAACGCCGCGTACACGCGGTTCGGGCCGCCCCACACGCCGATGATGATGTACATCGGGATCAGGGTCGCCTCGAAGAACACGTAGAACAGCAGGCCGTCAGCCGCCGAGAACACGCCGATCATGATCCCGGACAGGATCAGGAAGGCCGCGAGGTACTGCGCGACGTTCTCGGTGATCACTTCCCACGCGGCGATCACGACGATCACCGTGATCAGCGCGGTCAGCACGACGAACCACATCGAGATGCCGTCGACGCCGAGGTGGTACGAGATCTTGAAGCGTTCGATCCAGGTCGACTGCTCGACGAACTGCAGCGCAGCCGTGCTCGAGTCGAAGCCCGTGATCAGCGGGACCGTGACCGCGAGACCGAGCAGCGAGCCGATCAGCGCGACCCAGCGGGCCGTCCCCGGATTTTTGTCGTTACCTACCGCGAGTACCAGGAGGCCGAAAACGATCGGCAACCAGATCGCGGTACTGAGAATCGGAAAAGCGTGCATTGTTCTTGTCCCCTCGCCTTATTTGCCGCCGAGCGTTACAAACAGGGTCAGGAGCCCCAGCATGCCGATGATCATGGCGAACGCGTAGTGATAGATGTAACCGGATTGGAGGAAGCGGATCACGCCGGCGAACCAGCCGATGAACTTGGCGCTGCCGTTGACGAGGCCGTCGATCACGACGACGTCGCCTTCCTTCCACAGGCCGCGGCCGATCGCCACCGAACCACGGGCGAACACCACTTCGTTGATCTTGTCCATGTAGTACTTGTTGTCGAGCAGCGTGTAGATCGGGCCGAACGCGCGGCGGATCACGGCAGGCAGCTCAGGACGCTTCAGGTACAGGAACCACGCGACCACGACGCCGGCAATCGCGAGCCACAACGGCAGCGTCGTCAGCGAGTGCAGGCCCATCGCGGCCCAGCCGTGGAATTCCTTGCCCAGCTCTTCGAGGCCCGGGTGGTTTTCGCCGATGAAGATCACCTTGTCGAATGCCACGCCATGTTCGAAGAAGCTGCCGTACAGCATCGGGCCGATCGCGATCGCACCGATGATGACCGACGGAATCGCGAGCAGCACGAGCGGCAGCCACACGACCCACGGGGTCTCGTGCGGTTCGTGCGCGTGGTCGTCGTGACCGTGGCCGTGGCCGTGATCGTCGTGGCCGTGCGCGGCCGCCATGCCCATCGGCGATTCAGGATGCTTCGGGTTGCGGAAGCGCTCTTCGCCGTGGAACACGAGGAAGTACATGCGGAACGAGTACAGCGCCGTCACGAACACGCTTGCGACCACTGCGAAGTACGCAAAGCCCGAACCCGCGAGATGCGATTCCTTCACGGCCTCGATGATCGAATCCTTCGAGTAGAAGCCGGAGAAGAACGGCGTGCCGATCAGTGCGAGCGAGCCGATCAACGACGTGATCCACGTGATCGGCATGTACTTGCGCAGGCCGCCCATGTTGCGGATGTCCTGGTCGTGGTGCATGCCGATGATCACCGAGCCCGCACCGAGGAACAGCAGCGCCTTGAAGAACGCGTGCGTCATCAGGTGGAACAGCGCGACCGGGTACGCGGATACGCCGAGCGCGACGGTCATGTAGCCGAGCTGCGACAGCGTCGAATACGCGACCACGCGCTTGATGTCGTTCTGGATGATGCCGAGGAAACCCATGAACAGCGCCGTGATCGCGCCGATCACCGTGATGAACGACAGCGCGGTATCCGACAGTTCGAACAGCGGCGACATGCGCGACACCATGAAGATGCCGGCGGTCACCATCGTCGCCGCGTGAATCAGCGCGGAGATCGGAGTCGGGCCTTCCATCGAGTCGGGCAGCCACACATGCAGCGGGAACTGTGCCGATTTACCCATCGCGCCGATGAACAGGCAGATACAGGCGACGGTCAGCAGGCCCCAGTCGGTGCCCGGGAAGTGCAGGCTGGCGAGCTCGGCACGCTTCGCGAACACTTCGCCGTAGTTCATCGAACCCGCGAACGCGAGCAGCAGGCCGATGCCGAGCAGGAAGCCGAAGTCGCCCACGCGGTTCACGAGGAACGCCTTCATGTTCGCGTAGATCGCGCTCTCACGCGTGAAGTAGAAGCCGATCAGCAGGTACGACACCAGACCCACCGCTTCCCAGCCGAAGAACAGCTGCAGGAAGTTGTTGCTCATCACGAGCATCAGCATCGAGAACGTGAACAGCGAGATGTACGAGAAGAAGCGCTGGTAGCCGTCCTCTTCCTGCATGTAGCCGATCGTGTAGACGTGCACCATCAGCGACACGAAGGTCACGACGACCATCATCATCGCCGTCATCGAATCGACGAGGAAGCCGACTTCGAGTTTCAGCGAGCCGACCCGCATCCATTCGTAGACGGTCGCGTTGAAGCTCGCGCCGCCCATCACGACGTCGGCGAAGACTTTCGCCGACAGGAGGAACGCGATCATCACGCCGAGGATCGTGATCCGGTGTGCGCCCTTGCGCCCGACTGCGTTCCCGAACAGCCCCGCAATCAGCGAGCCGGCCAGCGGAGCGAGCGGAATCGCCAGCAGCAGGTTTTCATTGAGTGTCGTTGACATAACAGCGTTGCCTGAAATTAACCTTTGAGCTGATCGAGATCCTCGACATTGATCGTGTCGAGCTTACGGAACAGGGTCACCAGAATCGCGAGACCGATCGCGGCTTCCGCTGCGGCGACGGTCAGCACGAAGAACACGAAGATCTGGCCGTGCACGTCGCCGAGGTAGTGCGAGAACGCGACGAAGTTGGTGTTCACCGCCAGCAGCATCAGCTCGATCGCCATCAGGATGATGATGATGTTGCGGCGGTTCAGGAAGATCCCGACGATCGCGATCGCAAAGAGGATCGCGCCGAGCACGAGGTAATGAGCAAGAGTCAGCATGGTTTTCCTTTCCTCCGCTTAGCCGTTGGTGCTCGTACCGGCTTCGCTCTGCGCCGTTTCCGGCTGCGGCTTGTCCGCTTCCATCTTCACGAGGCGCACGCGGTCGTCGCGGCGCACCTTGACCTGATCCGACACACGCTGGCGCTTGCTGTCCTTGCCCTTGCGCTCGGTCAGCCCGATCGCGGCAATGATCGCGACCAGCAGCACCAGGCCGGCGATTTCAAACGCGAAGATGTAGTCGGTGTAGATCACCTTGCCGATCAGACGCGTGTTCGACCAGTCGGCCATCGCGCCCGTCGCCATCGCGTGCACGGTGTGCGTGTCGCCGTAGCCGCGCCACAGGATCAGCGCGGTCTCGACCACGATGATCGCGCCGACGACGGTCGCCATCGGCACGAAGCGCTTGAAGTCGCGGCGCAGGTAATCGATGTTGATGTCCAGCATCATCACGACGAACAGGAACAGCACCATCACGGCGCCCACGTACACCAGCACCAGCAGGATCGCGAGGAACTCCGCTTCCAGCAGCATCCAGATCGCGGCGGCGTTGAAGAACGCCAGCACAAGGAAAAGCGCAGACGCCACCGGGTTGCGCGAAGTGATCACCTTCAGCCCTGATACCACCAGGAGCAGCGCGAAGATGTAGAACAGTACGGTCGTGAATTCCATGATTACCGGTTCATCGTTAGGCCATAGTCAGGCGCGGCTTGCGGGACGCTCTCGCGTGCCGCACCCGTCGCGGCGGCTCGGCCCGTTCATGCCGGGCCGGCACTGCAAACACAATCAACGATACGGCGCGTCGGCAGCCTTCGCCGCAGCGATGTCCTTCTCGTAGCGATCGCCCACCGCGAGCAGCATTTCCTTCGTGAAATACAGGTCGCCGCGCTTTTCGCCGTGGTATTCGAGAATCTGCGTCTCGACGATCGAATCGACCGGGCAGCTTTCTTCGCAGAAACCGCAGAAGATGCACTTCGTCAGGTCGATGTCGTAGCGCGTCGTGCGGCGCGTGTTGTCCGCGCGCGTTTCCGATTCGATCGTGATCGCCATCGCGGGGCACACGGCCTCGCAGAGCTTGCACGCGATGCAGCGCTCTTCGCCGTTTTCGTAGCGGCGCAGCGCATGCAGCCCGCGGAAACGCGGCGAAATCGGGGTCTTCTCTTCCGGGAACTGCACGGTGAACTTGCGCCGGAACGTGTAACGACCGGTCAGCGCGAGCCCCTTCAGCAGCTCCGTCAGGAAGAAGGTCTTAAAGAAGTGTTGGATTGCCGTCATGATTTCGTCCGATCTTTACTTCACCCAGATGTTGAGCGGCGACATCATCCAGAAGCCGACCACGACCACCCAGATCACCGTGACGGGCAGGAACACCTTCCAGCCCAGACGCATGATCTGGTCGTAACGGTACCGCGGGAACGTCGCGCGCACCCAGATGAACACCGACAGCAGCGCGAATACCTTCAGCACCAGCCAGAAGATGCCCGGAATGAACGACAGGAATTCGAACGGTGCGTCCCAGCCGCCGAGGAACAGCGTCGAGGCCAGTGCCGAGATCACGATCATGTTGATGTACTCGGCGAGGAAGAACAGCGCGAACGCCATGCCCGAGTAATCGATCATGTGACCCGCGACGATCTCCGACTCCCCTTCCACCACGTCGAACGGGTGACGGTTCGTTTCGGCGATGCCGGACACGAAGTAGACGACGAACGCCGGCAGCAGCGGCAGCCAGTTCCACGACAGGAAGTTCACGCCGTGGCCGGCGAAGAAGCCGTGCTGCTGCGAGCCGACGATTTCCGACAGGTTCAGGCTGCCGGCCGTCATCAGCACGAGCACCAGCGCGAAGCCCATCGAGATTTCGTACGAGACCATCTGCGCCGCGGCGCGCATCGCGCCGAGGAACGCGTACTTCGAGTTCGATGCCCAGCCGGCGAGAATCACCGCGTACACGCCGATCGACGAGATCGCCATCGCGTACAGCAGGCCCGCGTTCACGTTCGCGAGCACGGCTTCGGCCTGGAACGGGATCACCGCCCACACGGCGAACGCCGGCACGACGGTCATGACCGGTGCGATCAGGTACAGCCAGCGGCTGGCGGCGCTCGGCTGAATCACTTCCTTCAGCAGCAGCTTCAGCACGTCGGCGATCGGCTGCAACAGGCCGGCGGGGCCGACGCGGTTCGGGCCGAGACGCACGTGCATCCAGCCGATCAGCTTGCGTTCCCACAGAATCAGGTACGCGACGCACAGCAGGATGACGACGGAGACGACGAGGATGCGCACGATTGCCCACACCGTCGGCCACGCGACGCCGAGAACCTGGGCGCCGCCCGCGTTGATCGTATCGAACAAGCTCATTTACGCCTTCTCCACCACCAGTTCACCGGACAGGCTGCCGAGCGCTGCGCCGGCAGGCGTTGCCGCCGACACGCGAACGACCGTCTCCGCAAGATTCGCGTCGCGCACGGCCGGCAACTGCACCGCACGCTCGCCCTGGCGCACGCGCACCGCGTCGCCTTCCTTCAAGCCCAGCTTGTCGAACAGCGCGGCCGGCAGGGCTGCGGCGTTCGCTACCTTCGCGGCGGCCGTCAGGTGCAGCGCACCTGCGCGGCGCACGAGTGCGTCGGCATGATAGATCGGCACGTCGGCGAGGCGCTCGAAGCCGCCGTTCGCGGCAGTTGCCGCGACGCGGGCCGGTGCGGCCGACGCCTGATTCGACAGACGGTTCGCGACGCCTGCGTCGCCGAGCGCCGCGAGACGCACTTCTTCGGCCGTTTCGTATTCGAAGTTCGGCAGGCCGAGCAGGCTGCCGAGCACGCGCAGCACCTTCCACGCCGGACGCGTGTCGCCGAGCGGGCGTACGACGCCGTTGAAGCTCTGCACCGAGCCTTCCGCGTTCACGTACGTACCGGCCGTTTCCGTGAACGGCGCGATCGGCAGCAGCACGTCGGCGTAATCGAGGCCGTGCTTGAACGGCGACATCACGACGACCATCTCGGCCTGGTTCAGCGCGGCAAGCGCCTGCGCCGGATCGACCGTGTCGAATTCCGGTTCGACGTTCAGCAGCACGTAACCCTTGCGCGGCTGCGCGAACGCTTCGCGTGCGTTCAGGCCGCCTTCGCCCGGCAGTGCGCCGACGACGTGCGCGCCGACCGTGTTCGCCGCTTCCGTCAGGAAGCCGAACGTGGCGCCGGTGTTGTCGGCGATCCACTGTGCGACGGCGTGCAGCTTCGCGAATTGCGGATGACGCACGGCTGCGTTGCCGAGCAGCACCGCGCGGCGCTCGCCGTTCGCGAGCGACTGGGCGACCGCTTGCGCAGCCGGCGATGCGGCGACGCCCGCGAGCGCGTCCGGCAGCGCGATGCCGCGCAGTTGCGCGACGGCTGCGGCCACGCCGGCCAGTTCGTCGAGCCATGCCGACGGCGCGGCGACGATGCGCTTCGCGGTCGGGATCAGCGAGTCGTCGGCGGTCGCGTGCAGGAAGTGCAGCTTCGCGCCGTTCTTCGCGGCCTGGCGCAGGCGTGCGGCGAACAGCGGGTGGTCACGGCGCAGGAACGAACCGACGACGAACGCGGCATCCACGTTCGACAGGTCGGCGATCGGCATGCCGAGCCACGGTGCGCCCTCGACCGGCGCCGAGAAATCCTGCTGACGCAGACGGAAGTCGACGTTCGGCGTCTTCAGTTCGTTGGCGAGCTGCTTCACGAGGAACAGCTCTTCAGCGGTGCTGTGCGCGCTCGCGAGCATCGCCAGCGCAGTCGCGCCGTGATCCGCGGCGATGCCCTTCAGGCCCTTCGCGACGTATTCGAGCGCGGTCTGCCAGTCGGTTTCGATCCACTGGCCGCCCTGCTTCAGCATCGGCTTCGTCAGGCGCTCTTCGCTGTTCAGGCCTTCATACGAGAAACGATCCTTGTCCGAAATCCAGCATTCGTTGATCGCTTCGTTCTCGAACGGCAGCACGCGCATCACGCGGTTGTTCTTCACCTGCACGACGAGGTTTGCGCCGACGGAATCGTGCGGGCTCACCGACTTGCGGCGCGACAGTTCCCACGTACGGGCGCTGTAGCGGAACGGCTTGCTGGTCAGCGCGCCGACCGGGCACAGGTCGATCATGTTGCCCGACAGTTCGGAGTCGACCGTCTTGCCGACGAACGTCGTGATTTCCGAGTGCTCGCCGCGGCCCAGCATGCCGAGCTCCATCACGCCGGCGATTTCCTGGCCGAAGCGGACGCAGCGCGTGCAGTGGATGCAGCGCGACATTTCTTCCATCGAGATCAGCGGGCCCACGTTCTTGTGGAACACCACGCGCTTCTCTTCCGAGTAGCGCGACGACGACTTGCCGTAGCCGACCGCCAGATCCTGCAGCTGGCATTCGCCGCCCTGATCGCAGATCGGGCAGTCGAGCGGATGGTTGATGAGGAGGAATTCCATCACCGACTGCTGCGCCTTCACGGCCTTGTCGGACTGCGTGTGCACGATCATGCCGGCCGACACGGGCGTCGCGCAGGCAGGCACGGCCTTCGGCATCTTCTCGACTTCGACGAGACACATCCGGCAGTTGGCCGCGACCGACAGTTTCTTGTGATAGCAGAAGTGAGGAATGTACGTATCCGCCTTGTGCGCAGCCTGGATCACCATGCTGCCTTCGGGCACCTCGACCTTCTTGCCGTCTATTTCAAGTTCAACCATGATGGTGAATGGTCCTTAACCTATTTCCGCCCGTTCGCGCCTTCGCCCGACCGTGCGCTCAAATTCCGCAACCGGTGCTTCGCTTCAGGCTGCCGCCGCGTGCGCGTGGCCGCCGACCATGCAGTGCTTGTGCTCGACGTGGTACGCGAATTCGTCCCAGTAATGCTTGAGCATCCCGCGAACCGGCATCGCCGCCGCATCGCCGAGCGCGCAGATCGTGCGGCCCATGATGTTCTCGGCAACCGAGTTCAGCAGGTCCAGATCTTCCTGGCGGCCTTCGCCGTGCTCGATACGATTCACGACGCGATACAGCCAGCCGGTGCCTTCACGGCACGGCGTGCACTGGCCGCACGATTCCTCGTAGTAGAAGTACGACAGGCGCAGCAGCGAACGCACCATGCAGCGCGTCTCGTCCATCACGATCACCGCGCCGGAGCCGAGCATCGAGCCCGCCTTCGCGATCGAGTCGTAATCGAGATCGGTCTGCATCATGATGTCGCCCGGGATCACCGGCGCCGACGAGCCGCCCGGAATCACGGCCTTGATCTTGCGGCCGCCGCGCATCCCGCCGGCGAGTTCCATCAGCGTCGCGAACGGTGTGCCGAGCGGCACTTCATAGTTGCCCGGACGCTCGACGTCGCCCGACACCGAGAAAATCTTCGTGCCGCCGTTGTTCGGCTTGCCGATCTCGAGGTAATTCTGCGGCCCGATGGACAGCAGGAACGGCACCGCGGCGAACGTCTCGGTGTTGTTGATCGTGGTCGGCTTGCCGTACACGCCGAAGCTCGCCGGGAACGGCGGCTTGAAGCGCGGCTGGCCCTTCTTGCCTTCGAGCGACTCGAGCAGCGCCGTTTCCTCGCCGCAGATGTACGCGCCGTAACCGTGGTGCGCGTGCAGCTGGAACGAGAATTCCGAGCCCATGATGTTGTCGCCGAGGAAACCCGCGGCGCGCGCCTCATCGAGCGCGGCCTCGAAGCGTCGATACACTTCGAAGATTTCGCCGTGAATGTAGTTGTAGCCGACGGTGATGCCCATCGCGTACGCGCCGATGGCCATGCCTTCGATCAGCGCATGCGGGTTCCAGCGCAGGATGTCGCGATCCTTGAACGTGCCCGGCTCGCCTTCGTCCGAGTTGCAGACGAGGTACTTCTGCCCCGGGAACTGGCGCGGCATGAAGCTCCACTTCAGGCCGGTCGGGAAGCCCGCACCGCCACGGCCACGCAGGCCCGACGCCTTCACGTCGGCAATCACCTGCTCCGGCGGAATCTTTTCTTCGAGAATGCGGCGCAGCTGCTTGTAGCCGCCGCGCGCAACGTAGTCTTCGAGATGCCAGTTCTCGCCGTTCAGACCAGCGAGGATCAGCGGTTTGATGTGACGGTCGTGGAGGGACGTCATTTCGAGAGCTCCTCAAGCAGCTGGTCGATCTTCTCGCGGCTCATGAAGCTGCACATTCTGTGATTGTTCACCAGCAGCACCGGCGCATCGCCGCACGAGCCCATGCATTCGCCTTCCTTCAGCGTGAACTTGCCGTCGGGCGTGGTCTCGCCGAAGCCGATGCCCAGCTTCTGTTTCAGGTAGTCGGCCGTCGCTTCCGCGCCGCCGTGCGGGCCAAGCTGGCACGGCAGGTTCGTGCAGAGCGTGATCTTGTGCTTGCCGACCGGTTTGAGCTCGTACATCGTGTAGAACGTCGCGACTTCCTGCACGGCGACGGCCGGCATGCCGAGATAGTCCGCGACGAACTGCATCAGTTCGGGCGACAGCCAGCCGTGCTCTTCCTGAGCGACGGCCAACGCCGACATCACGGCGGACTGTTTCTGATCGGCGGGATACTTCGTCAACGCTCGATCGATTTCCTTCAGGCCTTCAGCTGAGATCATTTTCAGACACGACTCTTTCAATTCCTACCGAACGAACAACCTGCCGCACTGCTGTGCATGGACGGCAGACCTGGCGCTCACTGTTGACAGCTTGCGAAGCCGCGCCGGCTCGGCGCATACCGCATGTGACTTCGCGTGTGACTGACTGCTCGCCGCCCGCTCGCGCAGGCGGCGCAACCATTAGCGATCGATTTCGCCGAACACGATGTCCTGCGTACCGATGATCGTGACGGCGTCGGCAATCATGTGACCGCGCGCCATTTCGTCGAGCGACGCGAGGTGCGCGAAGCCCGGTGCGCGGATCTTGAGGCGATACGGCTTGTTGGCACCGTCCGACACGAGGTAGATGCCGAACTCGCCCTTCGGATGCTCGACTGCCGCGTACGCCTCGCCTTCCGGCACGTGAAAACCTTCGGTGAAGAGCTTGAAGTGGTGAATCAAGTCTTCCATGTTGGTCTTCATGCCGACGCGCGACGGCGGCGCAACCTTGTGATTGTCGGTCATCACCGGGCCCGGATTCTTGCGGAGCCACTCAATACACTGTTTCGCGATACGGACCGACTGGCGCATTTCTTCCACGCGCACCAGATAGCGGTCGTAGCAATCGCCGTTCACGCCGACCGGCACGTCGAAATCCATGCGGTCGTACACTTCGTACGGCTGCTTCTTGCGCAGGTCCCAGGCGATGCCCGAGCCGCGCAGCATCGGGCCCGTCAGGCCCATCTGCAGCGCACGCTCCGGGCTGACGACGCCGATCCCGACCAGACGCTGCTTCCAGATCCGGTTGTCGGTCAGCAGCGTTTCGTATTCGTCGACGCACTTTGGGAAGCGCGTGAAGAAGTCGTCGATGAAGTCGAGCACCGAGCCGCTGCGCGCTTCGTTCATCTTCGCGAGCGCCTTCTCGTTGCGAATCTTCGACGCCTTGTATTGCGGCATTGCGTCAGGCAGGTCGCGATAGACGCCGCCCGGACGGTAGTACGCCGCGTGCATCCGTGCACCGGACACCGCTTCGTACACGTCCATCAGGTCTTCGCGCTCGCGGAATGCGTACAGGAACACGGCCATCGCGCCGACGTCGAGTGCGTGCGCGCCGATCCACATCAGGTGGTTCAGCACGCGGGTGATCTCGTCGAACAGCACGCGGATGTACTGCGCGCGCTCCGGCACGTCGATGCCGAGCAGGCGCTCGATCGCGAGCACGTAGCCGTGCTCGTTGACCATCATCGACACGTAGTCGAGACGGTCCATGTACGGCACGGACTGGATGAAGGTCTTGCTTTCCGCGAGCTTTTCGGTCGCGCGGTGCAGCAGGCCGATGTGCGGATCGGCACGCTGGATGACTTCGCCGTCGAGCTCGAGCACCAGGCGCAGCACGCCGTGCGCTGCCGGGTGCTGCGGGCCGAAGTTGAGGGTGTAGTTCTTGATTTCTGCCATGACGCCCCCTTAATGTTTCAGACCGCCATAGCGATCCTCGCGGATCACGCGCGGCGTGATTTCGCGCGGCTCGATCGTCACCGGCTGGTAGACGACCCGCTTCTCTTCCGGGTCGTAACGCATTTCGACATAGCCCGACACCGGGAAGTCCTTGCGGAACGGATGGCCGATGAAGCCGTAGTCGGTGAGGATGCGGCGCAGGTCGGGGTGACCCTCGAACACGAGGCCGTACAGGTCGAACGCTTCGCGCTCGTACCAGTTTGCGGAGGTCCAGATGTCGACGAGCGACGCCACGATCGGCAGATCGTCGTCCGGCGCGAACACGCGCAGGCGCAGGCGCCAGTTGTTCGTGACCGACAGCAGCTGCGACACGGCCGCGAAACGCGGGCCGTCGTAGGCGCCGTCGCCGTACGTTTGATAGTCGATGCCGCACAGGTCGATCAGCTGCTCGAAACGGAGCTTCGGATCGTCGCGCAGCGTCTTTGCGACTTCGAGGTAATCGCTCGCCTTCACGACGAGCGTCAGTTCACCGATCGCTTCGGTGAGGCTCACCACGCGCGCGCCGAGCGCGGCTTCGAGGTTGGCCTTGAGGGTCTCGATTTTGCTTGCCATATTGAGGGGACGCTCGGGGCTTTATTGACGGGCGATGGTGTTGGTGCGGCGGATCTTCGCCTGAAGCTGGATCACGCCGTAGACCAGCGCCTCGGCCGTGGGCGGACAGCCCGGCACGTAGACGTCGACCGGCACGATCCGGTCGCAACCGCGGACCACCGAGTACGAGTAGTGGTAGTAGCCACCACCGTTCGCGCACGACCCCATCGAGATCACCCAGCGCGGCTCGGCCATCTGGTCGTACACGCGGCGCAGCGCGGGCGCCATCTTGTTGCACAGCGTGCCGGCGACGATCATCACGTCCGACTGACGCGGGCTCGGACGGAACACGACCCCGAACCGGTCCAGGTCGTAACGGGCCGCGCCCGCATGCATCATCTCGACGGCGCAACACGCGAGCCCGAACGTCATCGGCCACAGCGAGCCGGTACGCGTCCAGTTGATCAGCTTGTCAGCCGTCGTGGTGACAAACCCTTCCTTCAAGACCCCTTCGATACTCATTTGCTTTCCACTCCAGACGAGCGGCCCAGCGTGGCCGCCCATGCAAACCGGCGATTAACCCATCACTCCCAGTCGAGGCCGCCTTTCTTCCAGATATAGGCAAAGCCCAGCAGGAATTCGAGCAGAAAAATCATCATTGCGATGAAACCCGGCCAGCCGATGTCCCGGAGCGCGACGCCCCACGGAAACAGGAATGCGGTTTCGAGATCGAAGATGATGAACAGGATGGCGACGAGGTAGTACCGGACGTCGAATTTCATCCGGGCGTCTTCAAAGGCTTCGAAGCCGCACTCGTACGGTGCGTTCTTCTCGACGTCCGGCTTGTTGGGACCAAGGAGCTTGCCGATGCTGACCAGCGCTATACCTAAACCAGTGCCCACGAGGAGGAACAACAAGACGGGGTAATAGGCTGCGAGGTTCAAGGCAATCCTCTATCGGTTGGTTCTGAGCGTCCGGAGAATACCACTTCCGGCGGAAGGAATCATTTCGGAGTGCGTGCAATCACAAGACAATCGCAAGGCACACCCCACAAATGAAAAATGCCAGCCACTAGAAGCGGCTGGCATTGAGTAACTTTGGTGCCGACGGCGAGACTCGAACTCGCACAGCTTTCGCCACTACCCCCTCAAGATAGCGTGTCTACCAATTTCACCACGTCGGCACTGCATGCAACTCGGGTTGTACTGCTCGTTTCCCGCGAATCGCTTCAAGAATTAAATTCTAACCCGAGTTCCAGATTTGTTCAACGCACAACCGCAAAAAATTTAACTTTTTATTTCGGGACGTCCTGGCCCGGCGCGCTTGCGGCCGACCCCGCCACCGCGGCGGACGCCGCGACTGCCGGTGCCGATGCTGCAGGTGCCGATGCCGGCGCGGTCGCTGCCGTGCCGAGCACGCCGGCCGACGGCGTCGACTTGTACGAACCGAGATACGTCAGTGCGAGCGTCGCGACGAAAAAGATCGTCGCGAGAATGCCCGTCGTGCGCGACAGAAAGTTCGCGGAGCCCGTCGCACCGAACAGGCTGCCCGACGCGCCGCTGCCGAATGCAGCGCCCATGTCGGCACCCTTGCCGTGCTGCAGCAGCACCAGCCCGATCACACCCAGTGCAGACAGTACCTGCACGACAATAATCAGCGTCTTGAATAACAGCATCACACCCACCCGATTGGATCAGGCGACCGGACCGACCGGCCGCCATCATGGTTCAATTCGACCCCGGACCGCTCAACGCGCGGCCCGGCAGATCGCCAGGAAATCTTCCGCCTTCAGCGACGCGCCGCCGATCAGGCCGCCGTCGATGTCCGGCTGCGCGAACAGCTCTTCCGCGTTGTCCGGCTTCACGCTGCCGCCGTACAGCACCGATACGTCCGCCGCCCCCTTTGCCGCGAGACGCGCACGCAGGAATGCGTGTACGTCCTGCGCCTGCGCCGACGTCGCGCTCTTGCCCGTGCCGATCGCCCAGACCGGCTCGTACGCGACGACGATGCGCGCCGCCTCGTCGGCCGTCAGCACGGCCAGCACGGCGTCGAGCTGCGCACCGACCACCCGCTCGGTCGCACCCGCTTCGCGCTCGTCGAGCGTTTCACCGACGCACACGACGGGCGTGAGGCCTGCCGCGAGCGCGCGCTGCGTCTTCGCAGCGACGGTTTCGCTGCGCTCGCCGTGATACGCGCGGCGCTCCGAGTGACCGACGATCGCATACTGCGCGCCGAACTCCGCCACCATCGCGGCCGCCACTTCACCGGTGAACGCGCCCTGCTCGTGCGCGGACACGTCCTGCGCGCCGAACGCGACACGGCCGCCGGCGAGCTGCGCCTGAACCTGCGCGAGATACGGGAACGGCACGCACACGCCGATCGACGTCTCGGCCGCCACCGCGCCTGCGCCCTGCACCACTTCGTTCAGCAATGCCTGGTTGCCGGCCAGCCGGCCGTGCATCTTCCAGTTGCCGATCACTCGCTTCGTTCGTTGTTTCGACATCGTGTCTGTCTCGTCACTATCTTGTCATTAACGCACCGGAAACCGGCCGTCAGGTTGGATCTGGCGAAGCAAACCGGCGATTTTACTGCGCGCGGCTTGAACCGGTCAAACCGCACATGTCAAGTCCGGCCGCACGGCCGTCAGGTGGTCGTACCCCAATCGAGCACGATCTTGCCGATGTGCTCGCCGCTTTCCATCAGCGCATGCGCCTGCGCGGCCTCGCCGGCCGGCAGCACGCGGTAGATCACGGGCTTGATGCGGCCGTCCTCGAGCAGCGGCCAGACGCGCGCCTTCAGCTGTGCGGCGATGCGCGCCTTGAATTCGACCGGACGCGGACGCAGTGTCGAGCCCGTCACCGTCAGCCGGCGGCGCAGGATCTCGTTCAGGTTGACCTCGGCCTTCGCCCCGCCGAGCAGCGCGATCAGCACGAGGCGGCCGCCATCCGCGAGCGCGGACAGTTCGCGCGGCACGTACGAGCCTGCGACCATGTCGAGGATCACGTCGACGCCACGATCGTGCGTCAGCGACTTGACGACCTCGACGAAGTCCTCGGTCTTGTAGTTGATTGCACGTTCGGCGCCGAGCGCCTCGCATGCCCGGCATTTGTCGGCATTCCCGGCCGTCGCGAACACGCGATAGCCGAGCGCGTGCGCGATCTGGATCGCCGTCACGCCGATCCCGCTCGAGCCGCCCTGCACGAGCAGCGTTTCCTGCTCGCCGCCCTCGCCCGCGCCGAGCAGCGCGCGGTCGAACACGTTGCTCCACACCGTGAAGAACGTTTCAGGCAGCGATGCGGCTTCGATGTCGGTCAGCCCATCGGGAACCGGCAGGCATTGCGGCAGCGGCGCGACCGCGTACTCGGCGTAGCCGCCGCCCGCGAGCAGCGCGCAGACGCGATCGCCCAGCTTCAGGCCGAACGGGTTCAGCGCCGCATCAGACAGGTCGCCGCCGACGATCTCGCCCGCGACCTCGAGGCCCGGCAGATCCGATGCCCCCGGCGGCGGCGCATAGGCGCCCTTGCGCTGGAATACGTCGGGCCGGTTCACGCCGGAAGCCGCCACCTTGATCAGCACTTCGCCGCGCTTCGGTTCGGGGCGCGGACGCTCCGCGAGCTTCAGCACGTCGGGGGCGCCGAATTCGGTGATTTCGATGGCTTGCATGGTGGTCGCTCCAGGATCGGAATCGGGTGGCGCACCCGTGCGCGGCACGGGCGCCTCGCCGGCGCTGCTGCGCCGCACAACGATGCTACAGAAAAAACGGCCGGCACGCTTTCGCACTGCCGGCCGTTCTCACGCCTGTCCGCTTACTGCTGCGGCGGCGTATCCGAATGCGACGCCGCCGCTGCTTCGTTCAGCAGCGCCTTCGCCGACAGACGCACGCGACCCTTCTCGTCCGTCTGGATCACCTTGACCTTCACCTGCTGGCCTTCCTTCAGGTAGTCGTTGATGTCCTTCACGCGCTCGTTGACGATTTCCGAGATGTGCAGCAGGCCGTCCTTGCCCGGCAGCAGGTTCACGATCGCGCCGAAATCGAGCAGCTTGAGCACCGTGCCTTCGTACACCTGGCCGACTTCGATTTCAGCCGTGATCTGCTCGATGCGCTTCTTCGCTTCGGCCATGCCTTCGCTGTTCGTGCTCGCGATCGTCACGACGCCGTCATCGGAGATGTCGATGGTCGTGCCGGTTTCTTCGGTCAGCGCGCGGATCACCGAACCGCCCTTGCCGATCACGTCGCGGATCTTTTCCGGGTTGATCTTGATCGTGATCATGCGCGGCGCGAATTCCGACAGTTGCGTGTTCGCACCCGAGACCGCCGAGGTCATCTTGCCGAGGATGTGCATGCGGCCTTCCTTCGCCTGCGCGAGCGCGACCTGCATGATTTCCTTCGTGATGCCCTGGATCTTGATGTCCATCTGCAGTGCCGTCACGCCTTGCTCCGTGCCGGCCACCTTGAAGTCCATGTCGCCAAGGTGATCTTCGTCGCCGAGGATGTCGGTCAGCACCGCGAACTTGTTGCCCTCGAGGATCAGGCCCATCGCGATGCCCGCGACGTGCGCCTTCATCGGCACGCCGGCGTCCATCAGCGCGAGGCAGCCGCCGCACACCGACGCCATCGACGACGAACCGTTCGATTCGGTGATTTCCGACACGACGCGGATCGAGTAGCCGAATTCGTCGGCGCTCGGCAGGCACTTGACCAGCGCGCGCTTCGCGAGACGGCCGTGGCCGATTTCACGACGCTTCGGCGAGCCGACGCGGCCCGTTTCGCCGGTCGCGAACGGGGGCATGTTGTAGTGGAGCATGAAGCGCTCGCGGTATTCGCCTTCGAGCGCGTCGATGATCTGCTCGTCACCCTTCGTGCCGAGCGTCGCGACGACGAGCGCCTGCGTTTCGCCACGCGTGAACAGCGCCGAACCGTGGGTGCGCGGCAGCACGCCGGTGCGGATCTCGATCGGACGCACGGTGCGCGTGTCGCGACCGTCGATGCGCGGCTCGCCGTTCAGGATCTGCGAACGGACGATCTTCGCTTCGATGTCGAACAGGATGTTGCCGACGGTCGCCTTGTCGGCCGCGACCGTGCCGGCCGCCAGCGCGTCTTCCTCGAGCTTCGCCGAGGTTGCCGCGTAGACTTCCTTCAGCTTCGTCGAACGCGCTTGCTTGTCGCGCAACTGGTAAGCGGCGAGCAGGTCGCCGTGCGCCAGTTCCGTCACGCGCGCGATCAGCGCTTCATTCTTCGGTGCCGGCTGCCAGTCCCACTCGGGCTTGCCGCCTTCGCGCACGAGTTCGTGGATCGCGTCGATCGCCGTCTGCATCTGCTCGTGGCCGAACACGACCGCGCCCAGCATCACGTCTTCCGGCAGCTGGTCGGCTTCCGATTCGACCATCAGCACCGCACGCTCCGTACCGGCGACGACGAGGTCGAGGCTCGATGCCTTGATCTGGTCACGCGTCGGGTTCAGTACGTAGGCGTTGTCGATGTACGCGACGCGCGCGGCACCGACCGGACCGTTGAACGGCAGGCCCGACACGGCGAGCGCGGCCGATGCGCCGATCAGCGCGGGGATGTCCGCCGGGATTTCCGGGTTCACGGACAGCACGTGGATCACGACCTGGACTTCGTTGTAGAAGCCTTCCGGGAACAGCGGGCGCAGCGGACGGTCGATCAGGCGCGACGTCAGCGTCTCGTGTTCCGACGGACGGCCTTCGCGACGGAAGAAGCCGCCCGGGATCTTGCCGGCCGAGTAGGTCTTCTCGAGGTAGTCGACGGTCAGCGGGAAGAAGTCCTGACCCGGCTTCGCCGACTTCGCGCCGACAACGGTGGCCAGCACGACGGTGTCTTCCACGTCGACGATCACGGCACCGCTCGCCTGGCGGGCGACTTCACCGGTTTCGAGGCGCACCTTGTGCTGGCCCCACTGGAATTCCTTCACGACCTTGTTGAACATGGACATGGTTGCTCCTTTGAATTCATTCATTTCATTCGCCGTGCGGGCCATCCCGCGCGGCGGCGTCCCGACCGAATCACCCGGAGCAAGGTGTGTTTTTTATGCCATTCCAGCACGCCGCTCGACGAGCGGCGCGCTGGAATGACACAAATCCCGACCCCGGTATCAGCCGTTCCGGCAGCCCGGCACCCACGTGCCGGACGACCTGCGGTGCGCGTGACGCTACGCACCGCGCAAAAACAAAATGCCTGCATCAGCGGACTGACACAGGCATCTTGCTGGCGGCAATCGCCTCGATTACTTACGCAGACCCAGCTTCTCGATCAGCGCGCGGTAACGGTCGGCATCCTTGCCCTTGAGGTAGTCGAGCAGCTTGCGGCGGCGGCTCACCATGCGCAGCAGGCCGCGGCGGCTGTGGTGATCCTTCGCGTGGGTCTTGAAGTGACCCGTCAGTTCGACGATACGTGCGGTCAGCAGTGCGACCTGGACTTCGGGCGAACCCGTGTCGTTGGTACCGCGGGCGAACTGAGCAACGACTTCCGACTTCTTGATATCTGCAACAGACATGAGATTTCCTTTGTTTCCTACTGGCTAACTAACAGGCGGACACGGAAGAATGGCCGTGCCGTGACTTACAACCGGCGGGCATTGTAGCACAACTGCACGCCGTTCCATCGCCTCCTGTCACGGGCGCGTCATCGAGCAGGTCGACGGCATCTGCGTGCGCTGCGCGGGCACCGCGAGGACGGTCCGGAAACCGTATCCCGAGCCCTCGTTGTCGAAGCGCACGCCCGGCGTGCCGGCCTTGTCCATTTCCATCACATAAAGGGGCTGGATCAACTGGTGATCCTGCGCCCGCATCGACGACGCGTGGAAGCCGTCGTCGAGCGACAGCCCTTCGAGCGCGCGCGCCACTGCGACGGGGTCGGACGAGCCGGCGCGATTCATCGCCGCCGCGAGCATCTCGATCATCAGGCTCATGCGTCGCACCGGATAGTCGTCCGGGGCAGCGGGAAAACGGGTCCGGTACGCGCGGTAGAACCCGTCCGATTGCGCGCCGCCCGCGTTCGGATGCCAGTCCGCGACGGCGACCACCCGGCCGACGCCCGCATCGCCGAGCGCGGCCGGCGCGCCGAGGCTGTTGCCATAGAACGTATAGAACTTCGCGTTCAGCCCCTGCTCGCGCGCCGCCTTCACGAGCAGCGTGAGGTCGTTGCCCCAGTTGCCGGTCACGACGGCGTCCGCGCCGCTTGCGCGGATCTTCGCGATGTACGGCGAGAAATCCTTGATGCGGCCGATCGGGTGGAATTCGTCGCCGGCGATCGTCACGTCGGGGCGCCGCTCGGCCAGCGCCTGCCGCGCCAGCGCGCTGACGTCGTGGCCGAAGCTGTAGTCCTGGTTCAGCAGGTAGACCTTGCGCAGCGGGCGGTCGCGCGCCATCACGTCCGCCAGCGCGGCCATCCGCATCCCCGCGTGCGCGTCGAAGCGGAAATGCCAGAAGCTGCAGCGCGCACCGGTCAGCGCCGGATCGTCGGCCGAATAGTTGAGGAACAGCATCCGGCTGTCCGGATTGCGCGCGTTCAGCTTGTCGAGCGCCGCGACGAGCGCGGCCGCGACCGCCGAACTGTTGCCCTGCGCGACGAAACCGATGTGCCGGTCCGCCGCCGCGCGCAACTGCACCAGCGCCTCCTCCGGGCTGCCCTTGCTGTCGAGCACGACGAGTTCGAGCGGGTGCGCGCCGTCACGCAGCTTCACGCCGCCCGCCGCGTTGACCCGCTCGACGCCGAAGCGCAGGTTGCGCTCGACGGCCGCGCCCGCGTTCGCGAACGGGCCCGACATCCCTTCGATCAGCGCGATCCGCACCGGCTCGCCTGCCGCGAACGCGGACGACGCCAGCATCCACCCGGCGCTCCATGCGAGCGCGTACCGTTTCCACAGCTGCATCGGCTCCCTGCCCTTCAACCCGTCCGAGAAGCGCGGATCATAGGACGCGGACGGCGCCGGCCGCAAGCCCGGCGCGCAACGATAGCCCGACGACACCCGGCCGGCGATCCGCACCGATTTTTTCGGCACGATGCGCCGGCGCGCGCCGTCCGTGATACAACTGAACGGTTAGAGCGTTCTGGAGGATCCCATGCGCATTCGCATTCCCGCGCGCCTGCCGGTGCTGGTCGCCTGTGCGGCGGCGCTGCTCGCCGGCTGTGCGCAACCGTGGCAGCAATACCAGGCCGGCCAGGACGAGTCGGCGATCGTCGCGCGCATGGGCCCGCCGCGCGAGATCTACGACCTGCCCGGCGGCGGCAAGCGCCTGATGTGGCCGACCCAGCCGATGGGCGAGATCACCATCGCGGCCGACGTCGACGCGGCCCACCGGATCGTCAACGTGCGCCAGGTGCTGCAGCCGAGCGAGTTCTATCGCGCGGATATCGGCAAGTGGACCAAGACCGACGTGCTCGTCAATTTCGGCCGCCCGGTCGAGACGTCCTACTTCCCGCTGATGAAGCGCGAGGTATGGACCTACCGCTATCTCGAAGACAACGTCTGGTACATGATGTACAGCTTCTACTTCGACCCGCAGGGCATCCTGCGCACCACGCAGAAAACACCGGACCCGCTGCACGATCCCGACCGCCGCAATCTGTTCTGATCGGATCGATTGCGCATTTACGCGAAATTTTCACAATGGCCATTCACGAATTGCTGCGTGAATGGCCATTTCATTTTTTCCGTCATATTCGATTAATTTCGAATTGAAGCAGCAATCCTTTCCGATCGAATATGCGCCCAAAGCATCGCGATGAGCCCCGCGCCACGCGGCCGCCAGGAGGAAACAGGCATGTACGATACATGTCATGCGTTGCATTGGTGCATTCGGTGCACCTCGCCAGATCGAGTTGAAACAATTTGTATCATTGGCACCGGATGTTAGGGCATACCCCTAATATCGGATGAAATTGAACCTTTCAATTTAGAAAGCATCCTATTGCTCCACTTCGTCCGGTATTTGTTTGTCCTTATCAGAAAGGAGTCCTCATGAATCGCCCCAAGAGCATGCTGGTTGCCAACATCGCCTGGGCCCGCGAGACGCACGAGCACACGCCCGGTTTCTTCGACGCACTCGCGCGCGGCCAGAATCCGCGCGTGCTGTGGATCGGCTGCGCCGACAGCCGGGTGCCAGCCGAAACCATCACGCACTGCGTGCCCGGCGAGCTGTTCGTCCATCGCAACATCGCGAACCTGTTCCATCCCGACGACGACAATTCCGCGAGCGTGCTCGAGTACGCTGTGCGCGTGCTCGAAGTCGACCACGTGATCGTGTGCGGCCACTACGGATGCGGCGGGGTGCGCGCGTCGCTGCTGCCGCCGCCGGCCGACCTGCCGCACGTCGCGCGCCGCATCGCGCCGCTGTGCGCGCTTGCACGGCGCCATCGCGACACGCTCGACGGACTCGACGACACGGCCGCCGCCGACCGCCTCGCGGAACTCAACGTGCTCGAACAGGTGCGGCTGCTGCGCGCTTCGCCGATCGTGCATGGCCGGCAGCGGCCGCCGCTCGTGCACGGCTGGATCTTTTCGCTTGCCGACGGCCGCCTGAAGGAACTCGATTCCGGCTACACGACAGCGCCGGCCGAAGCCGAACCGGAGCATGCCGCCATGGCCGTCGCTCTCGGCTGATCCGCCCCTCCCTACGCCAATGAAATCACCCCAACCATGAAACTGAACGACCGCCTGTCCACCCTGCCGCGCGACATCGTCGCCGGCATCGTCGTGTTCCTCGTCGCGCTGCCGTTATGTCTCGGCATCGCCAATGCGTCCGGCGTCGAGCCGTTCGCCGGGCTCGTGTCCGGCATCGTCGGCGGGATCATCGTCGCGCTGTTGAGCGGCTCGTCACTGTCGGTCAGCGGGCCGGCCGCCGGCCTCGTCGTGATCGTCGTCGAAGGGATCGCGCAACTCGGCAGCTTTTCCGCGTTCCTGCTCGCTGTGCTGCTGTCCGGCGTGCTGCAGTTCGGCTTCGGCATGCTGCGCGCCGGCCGCTTCGCCGCGTACGTACCGTCGCCCGTCATCAAGGGCATGCTCGCGGCGATCGGCCTGCTGCTGGTCGTGAAGCAGATTCCGTTCGCATTCGGCATCGGCGGGCCGGCCGCGCAATCGTTTGCATCGTGGCCCGGCCTGCCGACCGCCTGGGCCGCAACGGCCATCGCGCTCATCTCGCTCGCGCTGCTGGTCGCGTGGGACACGCCCGCGCTCAAGCGCTTCGGCTGGGTACGCGCGGTGCCTGCGCCGCTCGCGGTCGTCGTGTTCGGCATCGGCGCGACGCTGGTGCTCGGCGTCGTTGCACCGTCGGTCGCGCCGGGCGCCGCGCATCGCGTCACGCTGCCGGAGCTCGAATCGTTCGCGGCGCTCGCGGCATCGCTGAAGCATGCCGAGCTCGGCCCGAACTTCGCGCAACTCGTCAATCCGGACGTGTGGCGCGTCGCGATCACGCTCGCGGTCGTCGCGAGCCTCGAGACGCTGCTGAGCCTGGAGGCGGTAGAACAGATCGATCCGAAGCGCCGGCCGACCCAGCCGGACCGCGAACTCAAGGCCCAGGGCGTCGGCAATCTCGTCGCGGGCGCGGTCGGCGGGCTGCCGATCACGTCGGTGATCGTGCGCAGTTCGGTCAACGTGAACGCGGGTGCCCAAAGCCGGATGTCGGCGATCGTGCACGGGATCCTGCTGCTCGCCAGCGTGTTCGCGCTCACCGGGCTGATCAACCTGATCCCGCTCGCGAGCCTCGCGGCGATACTGATCCACACCGGCCTCAAGCTCGCCAAACCGGCGCTGTTCCGCTCGGTGCTGAAGCAGGGCCCGGCCGCGTTCGTGCCGTTCGCCGCGACGATCGCGGGCGTGCTGGCGGTCGACCTGCTGTTCGGCATCGCGCTCGGCCTCGCCTGCAGCGTGCTGGCGGTCGCGGTAGCGAACCTGAAGAGCCCCGTCACGCTCGCGCAGCACGACGACCACTTCCTGCTGTCGTTCCGCAAGGACGTGTCGTTCCTCGGCAAGGTGCAGGTCAAGCATCACCTGCGGCACATTCCGGACCGCGCGGCCGTGATCATCGACGCGACGCGCGCCGACTACATCGACCACGACGTGCTCGAACTGCTCGACGCGTTCATCGCCGATGCGCCGCGGCGCGGGATCGCGGTCGAATTCCGCCGCCGCAGCCCGGCGCCCCGCCCGGCCGCGCGCCGCTGGTCGTTCCGCGCGCCGGCCGCCGAATGAGCGGCGCATGAAAAACGCCCCGCGCGGCGCGAGGCCGCTCGGGGCGTTTCGTGTGCTTCGGGCGCTCGACGCGCAGCGCTTACGCGCGCTGCGGGTTGACCTTGTCGTCCTTCGAATGCAGCTTGTTCAGCGCCGAGATGTACGCCTTCGCGGACGCGGCGACGATGTCCGGATCGGTGCCGACACCGTTGACGATCCGCCCGCTCTTCGACAGCCGGACCGTCACTTCGCCCTGCGCCTGCGTGCCGGTCGTGATCGCGTTCACCGAGTACAGCAGCAGTTCGGAACCGCTGCCGACTTCACCCTCGATCGCATTGAACGTCGCGTCGACCGGCCCGTTGCCGCGTGCCTCGCCGGTCACTTCCTTGCCTTCGACCGCGAACACGATCTTCGCCTGCGGCTGCTCGCCCGTCTCCGAACGCTGCGACAGCGACACGAACTTGAAGTGCTCCTGCTCGTGCGCGAGCGCCGATTCTTCCGAGACGATCGCGATGATGTCTTCGTCGAAGATCTCGGCCTTGCGGTCGGCGAGGTCCTTGAAGCGCATGAACGCGGCGTTCAGTTCGGCTTCGCTGTCGAGCGACACGCCGAGCTCCTGCAGGCGCTGCTTGAACGCGTTGCGGCCCGACAGCTTGCCGAGCACGATCTTGTTCGCGGTCCAGCCCACGTCTTCCGCGCGCATGATTTCGTAGGTGTCGCGCGCCTTCAGCACGCCGTCCTGGTGGATGCCCGACGCGTGCGCGAACGCGTTGGCGCCGACCACCGCCTTGTTCGGCTGCACGACGAAACCGGTGATCTGCGACACGAGCTTCGAGGTCGGCACGATCTGCGTCGTGTCGATGCCGACGTCGAGGCCGAAGTAGTCCTTGCGGGTCTTCACGGCCATCACGATTTCCTCGAGCGACGTGTTGCCCGCGCGCTCGCCGAGACCGTTGATCGTGCACTCGACCTGGCGCGCGCCGCCGATCTTCACGCCGGCGAGCGAGTTGGCCACCGCCATCCCGAGATCGTTGTGGCAATGCACGGAGAAGATCGCCTTGTCCGAGTTCGGAATGCGTTCGCGCAGCGTCTTCACGAGGTTGCCGTAGAGTTCCGGCACGCCGTAGCCGACCGTGTCGGCGATGTTGATCGTCGTCGCCCCTTCGGCGATCACCGCTTCCAGCACGCGGCACAGGAAGTCGAGATCCGAACGGCTGCCGTCTTCCGGCGAGAATTCGACGTTGTCGGTGAACTTGCGCGCGAAGCGCACCGCGAGGCGCGCCTGCTCGAACACCTGGTCCGGCGTCATGCGCAGCTTCTTTTCCATGTGCAGCGGCGACGTCGCGATGAACGTGTGGATCCGCGAACTGTTGGCCGGCTTCAGCGCGTCGGCCGCACGCTGGATGTCCTTGTCGTTGGCGCGCGCCAGCGAGCAGATCGTGCTGTCTTTCACGAGACCGGCGATCGTGTGGATCGCGTCGAAGTCGCCGTTCGAGCTGGCCGCGAAACCGGCCTCGATCACGTCGACCTTCATCCGCTCGAGATGCTTCGCGATGCGGATTTTCTCTTCCTTCGTCATCGACGCGCCGGGCGATTGTTCACCGTCACGCAACGTCGTATCGAAAATGATCAGCTTGTCTGTCATGGGGGGCTCCAGGGCTCTTTATACGGGAATCGAACGTAATGAGATCGCGCCACCGCTGGCGACGCTCAACAACAGACGAGGCTTGACGGAGGGCGAGAACGGTCAGCGCGGCAGGCGCGCCAAAGCTAGCGCGCGTAGCGGCGCACCGGCTAGAAGGAGGGAGAGGCGGGGAAATGCAGTCATGCCGAAGACTATAGCGACATTCCGCCGGGTGCGCAATCGGACGGCACCCGGGATACCGGGCTCCGACGCACGAAAAAGGGGCAAATGAAAACGGCGGCCCGGAATCACCTCCGAGGCCGCCGCTTCCGGACAGGTTGCGCGTCAGTGGTCGCGTTGCGACGAGCGCGCGGGATTCGCCCGCCCGCGCACGGCCATGTAGGCCCAGAACACGTAGCCGGACAGCCCGTACAGCACGAACAGGCAGAACAGCATCAGCGGCGGATCGGACGACACGAGCACGAACGCGACGACGACCAGCAGGATCGCCGCGAACGGCACGCGGTGCCGCACGTCGAGCGCCTTGCCGCTGTAGAACGGCGCGTTCGACACCATCGTCACGCCCGCATAGATCGTCAGTGCAAACGCGACCCAGGGCAGCCAGCCGAGCTTCATCGGCACGCGATTGTCGGTCGCGAGCCAGACGAAGCCGGCGATCAGCGCGGCGGCGGCCGGGCTCGGCAGCCCCTGGAAGAAGCGCTTGTCGACGCTGCCGATGTTCGTGTTGAAGCGCGCGAGACGCAGCGCGGCGCCCGAGCAATAGACGAACGCGGCGAGCCAGCCCCAGCGGCCGAGATCCTTCAGCACCCACTCGTACATCACGAGCGCGGGCGCGACGCCGAACGACACCATGTCCGACAGGCTGTCGAACTGTTCGCCGAACGCGCTTTGCGTATGCGTCATCCGCGCGACGCGCCCGTCCATCCCGTCGAGCACCATCGCGACGAAGATCGCGATCGCGGCGATCTCGAAGCGCACGTTCATCGCCTGCACGACCGCGAAGAAGCCGCAGAACAGCGCGGCGGTCGTGAATGCGTTCGGCAGCAGGTAGATGCCACGCGTCTTCAGGAACCGCTGGCGCGCGGCGCGGCGGCTCTCGAGCGGCGCGGGATCGGGCGCCATTCCCTTGTTGCGGCGGAACGGACGTGGCGTCTGGCCGGAGCCGTTACGCGGCCGACGCGGTTTGAATGCGGCCATCGTGCGCCCCGCCGCTTACTGTTCGAGCTCGGCGAGGATCGTCGACGACGCGTAGACCTTCTCGCCGATCGACACCTTCGCGCGGCTGCCGAGCGGCAGATACACGTCGACGCGCGAACCGAAGCGGATGAACCCGTAGCGCTGGCCGCGCGACAGCGGCTCGCCGGCGCGCACGTAGCAGAGGATCCGGCGGGCGACGAGGCCGGCGATCTGCACGGCGGTGACGGTCTTGCCGCTCGCCGTCTGGATCACGACCGCATTGCGCTCGTTCTCGGTCGACGCCTTGTCGATCGCCGCGTTCAGGAACGCGCCCGGGAAGTACTCGACCTTGGAGATCGCGCCGTCGACCGGCGAACGCTGCGAGTGAACGTTGAAGACATTCATGAACACGCTGATCTTCAGCGCTTCGCGGTTCGCGTACGGATCCTGCGTGGTCTCGACCGCGACGATGCGGCCGTCGGCCGGGCACAGCACCGCATTCGGCTGCGCCGGGATCGGGCGCTGCGGATCGCGGAAGAACTGGACGACGAAGACGAGCAGCAGCCAGAACGGCCATGCGAAGCCGAAGCCCCCGACGGCGTGGATCAACAACGCGATGACGGCTGCAATCGCGATGAACGGCCAGCCTTCGCGCGCGATGATCGGATGAGGATAGTTCATGGGTTCGTTCGGTGTTCGGTGAATTGCAAAGCCCGTAGGATAGCAAAAGCCGCCCGGGGCACTGCTGCCTTCGGACGGCTTTTTGAAACCGACCCTCCACTCGAAGGGCCGGAGCAGCACGCGGTGCTTAGTTCTTCGTCTGGTCGACGAGCTTGTTCTTCGCGATCCACGGCATCATCGCGCGCAGCTTCGCACCGACCTGCTCGATCTGGTGCTCGGCCGTCAGGCGGCGGCGCGACTGCAGCGTCGGGGCGCCTGCCTTGTTCTCGAGGATGAAGCTCTTGGCGTACTCGCCCGTCTGGATGTCGGTCAGGCACTGCTTCATCGCCTTCTTCGTCTCTTCCGTGACGACGCGCGGGCCCGTCACGTACTCGCCGTACTCGGCGTTGTTCGAGATCGAGTAGTTCATGTTCGCGATGCCGCCTTCGTAGATCAGGTCGACGATCAGCTTCAGTTCGTGCAGGCACTCGAAGTACGCCATTTCCGGCGCGTAGCCGGCTTCGACCAGCGTCTCGAAACCTGCCTTGATCAGCTCGACGGTACCGCCGCACAGCACGGCCTGCTCGCCGAACAGGTCGGTTTCGGTCTCTTCACGGAAGTTCGTCTCGATGATGCCGGCACGGCCGCCGCCGTTCGCTGCCGCGTACGACAGCGCGATGTCGCGTGCCGCGCCCGACTTGTTCTGCGCAACCGCGATCAGGTGCGGCACGCCGCCACCTTGCGAGTACGTGCCGCGCACGGTGTGGCCCGGGGCCTTCGGCGCGATCATGATCACGTCGAGGTCGGCGCGCGGGATCACCTGGCCGTAGTGGACGTTGAAGCCGTGCGCGAATGCCAGTGCGGCGCCCTGCTTGATGTTCGCGTGCACTTCCTTCGCGTACACGTCGGCGATCTGCTCGTCCGGCAGCAGCATCATGACGACGTCCGCGCCCTTCACCGCTTCCGCGACTTCCTTGACCGCGAGGCCTGCGTTTTCAGCCTTGCTCCACGACGCGCCGTCCTTGCGAAGGCCGACCGTCACGTTCACGCCGCTGTCCTTCAGGTTCAGTGCGTGTGCATGGCCTTGCGAGCCGTAGCCGATGATCGTGACTTGCTTGCCCTTGATGAGGGAGAGGTCAGCGTCTTTGTCGTAGAAAACGTTCATGATGGTTCCTTCGCTAATTCAAAAATTCAACAATTCGTTCAGATGGAGTACTGCGGGCCGGGACATGACGGCGCACCCGGCGTGCCTCTTTGGCAATTTCGGCATCACACCTTCAGGATGCGCTCGCCGCGTCCGATGCCGGAGCTGCCGGTACGCACGGTCTCTAGGATCGCGGTGGCGTCCAGCCCCTGGATGAATGCGTCGAGCTTGTCGCTCGCGCCCGTCAATTCGATCGTGTAGGTCTTTTCGGTCACGTCGATGATGCGGCCGCGGAAAATGTCCGACATCCGCTTCATTTCTTCGCGCTCCTTGCCCACTGCACGTACCTTGATCAGCATCAGCTCGCGTTCGATGTGTGCACCGTCGGTCAGGTCCACCACTTTCACCACCTCGATCAGGCGGTTCAGATGCTTCGTGATCTGTTCGATCACGTCGTCGGAGCCAATGGAAACGATGGTGAGCCGCGACAGCGATTGGTCTTCGGTCGGCGCCACCGTCAAGGTTTCGATGTTGTAGCCGCGTGCGGAAAACAGACCGACCACGCGCGACAGCGCGCCCGGTTCGTTTTCCAGCAGGACGGAAATGATGTGTCTCATGTTCGCTTCTTCCAGAATGTGTCCGTGTCGATTCACTCGCGCCGCGCGCCGCCCGGTGCCGCACCGCCCTTCGTGAAGGCGGCCGCTCCCGGCCTGGACGCGCGTCGCGCCGTTACAGATCTTCCGATCCGAGCAGCATCTCGGTGATGCCCTTGCCGGCCTGTACCATCGGCCAGACGTTTTCGGTCGGATCGGTCTGGAAGTCGAGAAACACGGTGCGGTCCTTCAGGCGCAGCGCTTCCTTCAGCGCCGGCTCCACATCCGAGGTCTTTTCGATCCGCATGCCGACATGGCCGTACGCTTCGGCGAGCTTCACGAAATCGGGCAGCGCATCCATGTACGAATGCGAATAGCGCTTGCTGTATTCGATCTGCTGCCACTGGCGGACCATGCCCAGATAGCGGTTGTTCAGCGAAATGATCTTCACGGGCGTGTCGTACTGCAGGCAGGTCGACAGTTCCTGGATGCACATCTGGATCGAGCCTTCGCCCGTGATGCACAGCACGTCGTCGTCCGGGTGCGCCATCTTGACGCCCATCGCTGCCGGCAGGCCGAAGCCCATCGTGCCGAGGCCGCCGGAGTTGATCCAGCGACGCGGCTTGTTGAAACGGTAGAACTGCGCGGCCCACATCTGGTGCTGGCCGACGTCCGAGCACACGAACGCGTTGCCGTCCGTCAGCTCCCACGCCTTCTCGACCACGTACTGCGGCTTGATGATCTCGCTGTCGCGGTCGAACTTCAGGCAGTCTTTCGCGCGCCAGCTTTCGATGTCCTTCCACCATTGCGCGAGCGCGTCGGTGTCGGGGCCGTGCTCGGCCGTCTGCAACTGCTCGATCAGTTCCTTCAGCACTTCCTTCACGTCGCCGACGATCGGGATGTCGACCTTCACGCGCTTCGAGATCGACGACGGGTCGATGTCGATGTGGATGATCTTGCGCGGACGCGACGCGAAGTGCGCCGGGTCGCCGATCACGCGGTCGTCGAAGCGCGCGCCGATCGCGATCAGCACGTCACAGTGCTGCATCGCCATGTTCGCTTCGTAGGTGCCGTGCATGCCGAGCATGCCGAGGAATTTCTTGTCCGACGCGCGATAGCCGCCGAGGCCCATCAGCGTGTTCGTGACCGGGTAGCCGAGCAGGTCGGCGAACTGGTTCAGTTCGCGTGCCGCATCGGCGAGGATGATGCCGCCGCCCGTGTAGATATAGGGACGCTTCGCCGACAGCAGCAGCGACACGGCCTTGCGGATCTGGCCCGAATGGCCCTTCGTGACGGGGTTGTACGAGCGCAGCGACACGCTCTTGACCGGCTCGTACTGGCACGGCGTCTTCGAGATGTCCTTCGGGATGTCGATCAGCACCGGGCCCGGACGGCCGGTGCGGGCGATGTAGAACGCCTTCTTGACGGTTTCCGCGAGGTCGCGCACGTCCTTCACGAGAAAGTTGTGCTTCACGCACGGACGCGTGATGCCGACCGTATCGCATTCCTGGAACGCGTCCTGGCCGATCGCGGCAGTCGGCACCTGGCCGCTGATCACGACCATCGGGATCGAATCCATGTAGGCCGTCGCGATGCCGGTCACCGCATTGGTGACACCAGGGCCGGACGTCACGAGACAGACGCCGACATTGCCGGTGGAACGCGCATACGCATCGGCTGCGTGCACGGCCGCCTGTTCGTGGCGCACCAGCACGTGCTGAATCTTGTCCTGCTTGTAAAGCTCGTCGTAGATGTAGAGTACCGAGCCGCCGGGGTAGCCCCAGATGAATTCGACGTTTTCGTCGGCCAGTGCCTTCATGAGCACGGTGGCGCCGATGGAGTCGCTATCGGGAGGGGAAAGGGGTTCCGACGTGGAGAATTCCGCGCTGGGCATGTTCATTTTGACCTTTCGAATTTTCGGCAAAAAATTGATCGGGTGCTCTCTGCCGGGCTTGTGGCTCGGGTTCAAGCGGCGCGTCCAGTTTGAAGGGCGGGCTTCTTGGGCCAGCCTCAAATGAGACCATCACTTCATGTTGCGAATCGCTGACGATAGCGGGTCATGATTGGGTCGTCAAGCAAAATATCCCGCAGCGCATCATGCGCCCCGCCCGGCGGGCCGCGGACGCGGCTCGCAAGCAACGGGGCGAACCGCAACCGGTGCCAAGTCGCGCGAAAATTTGTTAGCATCCGCGGGTTTTACGAAATTTTTCGACCTTTCACACGCCGCAGTCCGCAGCGCATACCTTTACGGAATGGCATCAGACAAGGAACTCGCCGACTTTCTGGCGGGCGTCGAAAGGCGCGCGTTCAAGCAGGCTGCGTACGCCGTGCGTGACGACGATGCGTCGCTCGACATCGTGCAGGACGCGATGATCAAGCTGGCGGAGAAATACGGCGACCGGCCGGCGGCCGAACTGCCGCTGCTGTTCCAGCGGATCCTGCAGAACGCGATCCACGACTGGTTCCGCCGGCAGAAGGTCCGCAATACCTGGGTCACGCTGTTCTCGTCGCTCAACAATACGGACGACGAGGACTTCGATCCACTGGAAACGCTCGAGTCAGCGGACGACAATGCAGGTGTCGAGAGCACCGAGCACCGCCTCGAGCGGGAGCAGGTTCTGGCCCTGATCGACGAAGAAATCCAGAAACTTCCGACGCGTCAACGGGAAGCGTTCCTGATGCGTTATTGGGAAGATATGGATGTCGCCGAGACTGCCGCCGCAATGGGGTGCTCCGAAGGCAGCGTCAAGACGCACTGCTCGCGAGCCACCCATGCCCTGGCGCAAGCGCTCAAGGCCAAAGGAATCACGCTATGAGCTCCGCTCCCGTAAATCGAGAACACGAATTCGCGCTGAAGGTCCGCCGCGCACTGGACGAACGTGCCGCGGCGCTGCCTGCCGCGACCACCGATCGTCTGGCCGTCGCGCGCCGGGCCGCGCTCGCGCGCAAGAAGCCGGAAGCCGCCACCGCGCCGGTGTTCGTGCCCGCCTTCGCCGGTGCCGCCGCCGCATACGGCACGCCGCCCGCGAGCCGTCCGCAGACGTCGTTCGCGCGCCGCCTGCTGCGCGCGTGGCCGCTCGCGCTGCTGCTCGCGGGGCTCGTCGGCATCGCGTACTGGGAAGACATGCAGCGCACCGCCGAACTCGCCGACATCGACGCGGCGATGCTCAGCGACGACCTGCCGCTCAACGCGTATCTCGATCACGGGTTCAACGCGTATCTTTCGCACACACGCTAACAAACAGACAATAACGAGGGGATCGCACGGGTGAGTCAGAAACGCGGCCTGGCCGTATTTTTCGGATGCGTGATCGCGATCGCCATTTCCTACGTCGCCACCTATTCCCGATTCAACCCGCCCCCCGCGACGGTCTCCGCCGCGGCCAGCAGCGCGCCCGCGCCGACCTCGGCCGCGGCCGGCCTGACCACCGAACTCGCCCCGCTGCCCCTGCCGCTGCCGGCCGCCAACGGCCCGCTCTCGTGGGCGCGCCTGACGCCCGCGCAACGCGCGGCACTCGCGCCGTTCGCCGATCAGTGGGATGGCTTCAGCGATGCGCGCAAGCGCAAATGGCTGAAGATCGCGTCCCGTTTCGCGAAATTGACGCCCGATGAGCAGAAGCACCTGCAGGACAGGATGTCCGAGTGGGCGCGGATGACGCCCGAGCAGCGCCGCGTCGCGCGCGAGAATTACCAGAGCGCGAAGGAGCTTTCCGCGCAGGCGCGCGAGCGCGCATGGAAGGCCTACCAGCAACTGCCCGAAGAACAGAAGCAGCGCCTCGCCGCGACCGAGCGCCGGCGCCGGCCGAGCGTCGTCAGCGCGCCGCCGACCGTCGCCGACCGCGACGTGCGCCGCCTCGTCAATTCGCACGAACATCCGGCGAGCAACCCTGTTGCGGCACCGGCGCCCGCATCGGTCGGCGCCGGCGCGCCGCCGGTGACCGCATCGGCCACGTCCGGCACCGCCCCCGCACCCGCGACCGTCACGCCCGTGTCGCCGGCCGACGCGCCGTCGATGTTCAAGGGTTCCTGACCCGCCGTGGCAAGCGCCCCCGCAACCGAGGCCCCGGCCGTCGCCGCCGCGCCGTCCGTGCGGCGGCGCCTCGCGGCGATGCTGTACGAAGCCGTGCTGCTGTTCGGCGTCGTATTCTTCGCCGCCCTCGCCTTCAGCCTCGCGACGCAGCAGCGCAACGGCCTCGTCCATCACAACCTGCTCGCCGCGTGGATCGCACTCGTCGTCGGCGCGTACTTCGTCTGGTTCTGGACCCATGGCGGCCAGACGCTGCCGATGAAGACCTGGCGGCTGCGGCTCGAATCGTCGAGCGGCCGGCCGCTGAACGCCGGCCACGCGCTCGTCCGCTACGCGCTCGGCTGGCTGTGGTTCCTGCCGCCGCTCGCACTGCATCCGCTCCTCGGCCTGTCGGTGCCCGTCACGCTCGCGCTCGCCGCCGCGTGGATCGTCGTCTGGGCCGGCGCCGCCCGCCTGCATAGCGATCGCCAGTTTCCGCACGACCGCATCGCCCGCACGCGCGTCGTCGCGATTCCGCGCTGACCGCGCGGTTCGCGTGATCGCGGGACGGCTCCGCGCATCCGCGCATTCATCAGACAAAACCACTCGAAACCGCCCACACGCCCGCCCCGCGAGGCATGCACGGTAACCGCAGGCCAGTCGGTTCGGCAGATTACGCAACACCGCCACATTCACTGCTAAACACGCCGCGACGACAGTAATAAGAACGTCTCGTGACTGTCACGGCATGGTCACGCCCGCATGGCGCAATGCCGGTAATGTCAACCGGCGCGAGTCATGCATGGGCCAGAAAACGTCCGCGACCTCCCTGTTCCGTCAACCGCTCGGCGCCCGCGCCGTCACCGCCTTCCTGTCCGGCTCGGCCGCAACCGATGCCCTTTCGCCGCACGAACCGGCGGCCGCACACGTCACGCAGCGCGACGACCCCGAGCCGTCCACGCATCGCTACCGCACGATCTGGCTGTCCGACATCCATCTCGGCTCGAGCGGCTGCCAGGCGCCGTACCTGCTCGATTTCCTGCGCCACAACGATTCGGAATACCTGTACCTCGTCGGCGACATCATCGACGGCTGGCAGCTGAAGAAGGGCTGGTACTGGCCGCAGGCGCACAACGACGTCGTGCAGAAGGTACTGCGCAAGGCGCGCAAGGGCACGCAGGTCGTCTACATCCCGGGCAACCACGACGAAGGCGCGCGGCAGTTCTGCGACCTCGCATTCGGCGACATCCAGGTGCGCGGCGAGGCGTTCCACACGACGCTCGCCGGCAAACGTTTGTGGATCGTGCACGGCGACCTGTTCGACGGCGTGATCCAGCACGCGAAATGGCTCGCGTATCTCGGCGACACGCTCTACACGCTGATCCTCGTGCTGAACCGCTGGTTCAACCGGATCCGCAGCCGGCTCGGGTTCCAGTACTGGTCGCTGTCACAGTACCTGAAGCACCAGGTGAAGAACGCGGTGAACTTCATCTCGCAGTTCGAGACCGTGATGACCGACGAGGCGCGCCGCCGCGGCTGCGACGGCGTCGTGTGCGGGCACATCCACAAGGCGGAGATCCGCGACATCGACGGCGTGCTGTACTGCAACGACGGCGACTGGGTCGAGAGCCTGTCCGCGCTCGTCGAGACGATGGAAGGCGAACTGAAGGTCGTCTACTGGACGGCGATGCGCACCGCGCCGTCCGTTGCCCCGTCGCGCAAGGCCAAGGCCACTGCCTGACACAACTCCACTTACAGGACACATGCCGCGATGAAGATCATGATCGTCACCGACGCGTGGGAACCGCAGGTCAACGGCGTCGTGCGCACGCTGAAGAGCACCACCCGCGAACTCACCGCGCTCGGCCACCGGGTCGAAATGCTGACGCCGCTGGAATTCCGCACGGTGCCCTGCCCGACCTATCCCGAGATCCGCCTGTCGATCCTGCCGTACCGCAAGCTGCGCGCGCGGATCGATGCGTTCGCACCCGACGCGCTGCACATCGCGACCGAAGGCCCGCTCGGCCTCGCCGCGCGACGCTATGCACGCGCGCGCAAGCTGCCGTACACGACCGCGTATCACACGCGCTTTCCGGAATACGTGCAGGCGCGCTTCGGGATTCCGCTGTCGGCGACCTACAAGTTCCTGCACTGGTTCCACGGGCCGTCGCTCGCGGTGATGGCGCCGACCCCGGTCGTGAAGCAGGACCTCGAGAAGTTCGGCTTCACGAACGTCGTGCTGTGGACGCGCGGCGTCGATCTCGACATCTTCCGGCCGATGGAGTCGAAGGTGCTCAACACCGCCCGGCCGATCTTCCTGTACGTGGGCCGCGTCGCGATCGAGAAGAACGTCGAGGCGTTCCTGCGCCTCGACCTGCCCGGCTCGAAGTGGGTCGCGGGCGAAGGTCCGGCGCTCGCCGAGCTGAAGTCGCGCTACCCGGAAGCGAACTATCTTGGCGTACTGTCGCAAGCCGAGCTCGCCAAGGTGTATGCTGCGGCCGACGTGTTCGTGTTCCCGAGTCGCACCGACACGTTCGGCCTCGTGCTGCTGGAGGCGCTCGCGTGCGGCACGCCGGTCGCCGCCTACCCCGTCACGGGCCCGATCGACGTGCTGGGCGGGGGCGCTGCCGGCGCGATGCACGAAGACCTGCAGGAAGCCTGCCTGGAGGCGCTGAAGATCGAACGCGAGACGGCCCGCGCGTGGGCCGAACGCTTCTCGTGGCGCGCGGCGTCCGAGCAGTTCGCGTCGCATCTGAAGCCGCTGCCGAAGACTGCGTACTCGCCCGCCGAAGGTGCCGCCGTTTGAAACGAGACCTGAACGACAAGACCCCGTCCCCTGCCATCACGGCGCCACTGCATCGTCCGTTCGACGAAGAAGAGCCGCACGCCGACGCGGACGTGCACCCGCACGAACCGCTCGGCCCCGACGATCGCCTGGCGCCGCTGCCGCCGAACCCGTACAAGCGCCACCGCGGCATCACGCGCGCGTGGTACGCGCTCAAGCATTCGCTGAACGGGTTTCGCGTCGCGATCCGCGAGGAGAGCGCGTTTCGCCAGGAGCTCACGCTCGCCGCGCTGATGCTGCCGATCGGTGCGTTCTCACCGGTCCCCGCCGCATCGCGCGCGCTGCTGATCGCGTCGGTGCTGCTCGTGCTGATCGTCGAGCTGCTGAACTCGAGCGTCGAGGCCGCGATCGACCGCATCTCGCTCGAGCGCCACGAATTGTCGAAGCGCGCGAAGGATCTCGGCAGCGCGGCGGTCACGGTCGCGCTGTTCGCGTGCGTGACGACGTGGGGCTTCGTGCTCGGGCCGGTGATCGCCCGCTGGCTCGGCTTCTAGCAACCCCCGCGACGCCGCCCGCGTGCGGCGGCGCACCATGCGCGGAACGCATCGCGATCACGAAATGCGCCCGATGCAAGGAAACCGCGGTTTATAATCGTCCGCCAGACTTAGAACAGCAACCCGCGCCGGACGAATCCCGCAGCATCGATTGCAGCGCCCGCCAGTCCGGCACACACAGGGCCGGACGACATGGAAGCGAAACCTCCCCGCCGCACCCGCGAACGGATTCTCGAGTTGTCGTTGAAACTCTTCAACGAGATCGGCGAGCCGAACGTCACGACCACGACGATCGCCGAGGAAATGGAAATCAGTCCAGGCAACCTGTACTACCATTTCCGCAACAAGGACGACATCATCAACAGCATCTTCGCGCAGTTCGAGCAGCAGATCGAACGGCGGCTACGCTTCCCCGAAGATCACCGTCCGACGATCGACGAGACCTGGTCGTACCTGCAGTACATGGCCGATTTCATGTGGACCTACCGGTTCCTGTATCGCGACCTCAACGACCTGCTCGCGCGCAACCGCACGCTCGAGACGCACTTCAAGCAGATCATCAGCCACAAGGTGCGCTTCGCGCACGAGATGTGCGAACTGCTCGTGTCCGACGCCGAAATGGTCGCGACGCCCGCCGAGATCGAAGTCATCGCCACCAACATGGCGGTGATCTCGACGTACTGGCTGTCGTATCAGTACGTGATGCATCCGCGCAAGTACAACGACCAGGACGCGATCCGCGAAGAGCTGCACCAGGTGAGCATGCACGTGATCTCGATCATGGCCCCGTACCTGCGCGGCCGTTCGCGCCAGCTGTTCGACGATCTCGTCTCCGGCAAGCTGCCCAAGCGCCAGTTCACCGACTACCTGCCGCCGCGCGACGGTTCGCCGCGCCCCGCGGGCAGCCCGGTCGCCGCCAAGCCCGCCGCGAAGGATACGAAACAATGAAGGCAGTCTGTGTTTACTGCGGCTCGTCGTCCGGCGTGCGGCCCGTCTATGCGGACGCCGCGCGCGCATTCGGCCGCGCGCTCGTCGATGCGGGCCTCACGCTCGTCTACGGCGGCGGCCGCGTCGGTTTGATGGGCGTGATCGCCGATGAAGTGATGGCGGCCGGCGGCCGTGCGGTCGGCGTGATCCCCGAGTTGCTCGTCGACAAGGAAGTCGGCCATACCGGGCTGTCCGAACTGCACGTCGTACCCGACATGCACCACCGCAAGAAGATGATGGCCGACCTGTCCGACGCGTTCGTCGCGATGCCCGGCGGCGCCGGCACGCTCGAGGAATTCTTCGAGGTCTATACGTGGGCGCAGCTCGGTTATCACCGCAAGCCCGTCGCGCTGTACAACATCGATTCGTTCTACGATCCGTTGATCGCGCTGCTGCGCCATACGGTCGACGAAGGCTTCATGCGCCCGGCCTACTTCGACGCACTGTGCATCGACGCCGAACCGGTCGCGCTGATCGAACAGCTGCGCCGCTACCAGCCGCTCGCCCAGGACAAGTGGGCAACCGACGCGGCCAAGTAACGTTCATCAGGAGCCGCACGCGATGCCCGCACCGTCCGAGCGCAAGGCCGTCCTCATCACCGGCGCGAGCCGCGGCATCGGCCGCGCGACCGCCGTGCTCGCGGCCGGGCGCGGCTGGGACGTCGGCATCAACTACGCGCGCGACGAGGCGGCAGCCGAACTGACCGCGCAAGCCGTTCGCGACGCCGGCGCCCGCGCGTGCGTCGTCGCCGGCGACGTCGCGAACGAAGCGGACGTCATCGCGATGTTCGATACGGTCGCGACCGCGTTCGGTCGCCTCGACGCGCTCGTCAACAATGCGGGGATCGTCGCGCCGTCGCTGCCGCTCGCCGACATGCCGGTCGAACGGCTGCGGCGGATGTTCGACACCAACGTGCTCGGCGCCTACCTGTGCGCGCGCGAAGCCGCGCGCCGGCTGTCCACCGATCGCGGCGGGCGCGGCGGCGCGATCGTCAACGTGTCGTCGATCGCGTCCCGGCTCGGCTCGCCGAACGAGTACGTCGACTACGCGGGCTCGAAGGGCGCGGTCGATTCGCTGACGATCGGCCTCGCGAAGGAACTCGGCCCGCACGGCGTACGCGTCAACGCGGTGCGCCCCGGCCTGATCGAGACGGAAATCCACGCGAGCGGCGGCCAGCCGGGCCGCGCGGCACGCCTCGGCGCGCAGACGCCGCTCGGCCGCGCCGGCGAAGCGCAGGAGATCGCGGAAGCGATCGTCTGGCTGCTCGGCGACGCGGCGTCTTACACGACGGGCGCCCTGCTCGACGTCGGCGGCGGCCGGTAATCCCGCCCCAAAAGGCGGAAAAACGGCCGACCGGGGCCGTCCGTGGTCACGACACCACAAATCTCCACAATATCGCGGCTGTTTCAGTAAACATCCGTAACGGTTCCGTGTTCTACTAGCGCCAAGCCAAAAACGGCCGGTCATCCGGCTGTCATTTCGCCTCGATGCGACCCTTATTGGTCCCGGCCCATGTCGCCGGACCGGCTTGACCCGACCGAGATCTTTTCCATGCCAGGAACCGCAGCGCCCGGCCGGCGACGCACGGCCGTGCCCGCTTCGGCCGCGCACGCACGCTCAGCCGCCGATCCCAACCTCAGCGCGACACTCGATGGCGCCGGCACGCCTGCCGTGGCCGGCGCCGCCGCACCGAACGCCACCCGCGATCGCGTCCTCCGGCTCGGCTGGCGCGTCTGGCTGCTGGTTGCCGCGCTGGTGTGCGCGTATACGCTGCCGGGCGTGCTCGGCCACGATCCGTGGAAGCAGGACGAAACCTATACGTTCGGCATCATCCAGCACATGCTCGAGACGGGCGACTTCGTCGTGCCGACCAGCGCCGGCCAGCCGTTCATGGAAAAGCCGCCGCTCTACGCATGGGTCGCGACGAGCCTCGCGTGGCTGCTGCAGCGGGTAATGCCGCTGCACGACGCGGCACGGCTCGCGAGCGCGCTGTTCGCGGCGCTCGCGTTCGGCTTCATCGCTCGCGCGGCCCGCAGTGCCGGCCGGGCCGACAGCTGGCTCGACCTGCGCGTGATCGGCCCCGTCGTGCTGAGCGCGGGCACGCTCGTCGTGATCAAGCACGTGCACGACATGATGACGGACGTCGCGCTGTTCGCCGGCACCGCAATGGGCTTCTGCGGCCTGCTCGAGCTCGTGATGCGGCACGTCGCGCAGGCGCGGCAGATGCGGCACGGGCTGCCGGTGCGGCCGTCCGGCCGCTGGGCCGCGCCGCTCTTCGGCGCGGGCGTCGGCATCGCGCTGATGGCGAAGGGGCTGTTCGTGCCGCTCGTGTTCGCGGCCACGCTCACGGGCGCGCTGGTGCTCTACCCCGCCTGCCGTACGCGCGCGTTCGCACGCTCGCTCGGCGTCGCCGCGCTGGTGTTCGCACCGTTCGCGCTCATCTGGCCGACCGCGCTGTTCCTGCGTTCCGAGACGCTGTTCATGACGTGGTTCTGGGACAACAACGTCGGCCGCTTCTTCGGTTTCTCGGTGCCGGAACTCGGCGCGGAAAACGACAAGCCGTTCTTCATCCTGCGTGCGTTCCTGCTGCTCGGCTTCCCGGTCGCGCCGCTCGCGATCGCCGCGCTGGCGCGAGGCGCATGGCGCGACTGGCGCACGCCGCGCATCGCGCTGCCCGTGCTGTTCGCCGGGATCGGCCTCGCGGTGCTGCAAGTGTCCGCGACCTCGCGCCAGCTCTACATCCTGCCGTTCTTCGCGCCGCTCGCGCTGGTCGCCGCGCAGGCGATCGACCGCCTGCCGCGCGGGCTGCATCTCGCATGGGACTACCTGAGCCGCCTGCTGTTCGGCACCGTCGTCGCGCTCGCGTGGATGATCTGGGCGGTCATGGCCGATCCCGGTGCATCGCGTGCGAACCTCGCGGTGCTCGGCCGCTGGCTGCCGCTCGACTGGACCATGCCGATCGTGCCCGGGCTCGTGATCGGTGCGCTCGCGCTGACGGTCGGCTGGCTGTCGCTGCTGCCGAAGCTGCGCACGACCGGCCTGTGGCGCGGCGCGCTGTCGTGGGGCGCAGGCGCGCTGGTCGCGTGGGGTCTCGTTTATACGCTGCTGCTGCCATGGCTCGACGTCGCGAAGAGCTACCGGTCGGTGTTCGACGACCTGAACGCGCATCTCGCGCTCGAGTGGAGCGACGGCGACTGCATGGCGAGCCTGCACGGGCTCGGCGAATCGGAAGCGCCGATGATGTACTACTTCTCCGGTATCCAGCACACGCCGATCGACGACGCGAAGACGACGCGCTGCACGTGGATGATCGTCCAGGGCGTGCGGGCCGTCGATCCGGCACCGGGCAGCGAATGGAAACTGTTCTGGACCGGCGCCCGCCCCGGCGACGACGAGGAGCTGCTGCGCGTCTACGTGCGCACGCCCGAGGCGCACGAAACGAAGTAATGCAAGGCGGCGCCGCAAAACGGCGCCGTCGTCATGTCCGGAAGACCAGCGCAAGCGGCGCGCGAGCGCGGCTTCATGCCCGCCATCCCGCCCCCCCGCCCGTCAAAACGACGAGCCGGGCTCGCGCAGGAATGCCGCCTCCGCATCGGTCGATGCACGGCCGAGAATCGCGTTCCGGTGCGGAAAACGGCCGAAACGCCCGATCACGGCCGCATGACGCAACGCGAAGTCGTGATAGCTCGCACACCCGGCCTCGCCGCGAATGCCAGCGCACAGGCGCACGGCCTCGCGCTGGCTCGCGTCCGACTCGTCATGTTCGAACGGCAGGTACGCAAACGCGCGGTGATGGCCGCTCGGCAACTGCGCGTCCCACCCGGCCGCGACGACGCGCCGCGCGAGCGCCAGCGCTCTCGGATCGGCGGCGAACGCGCGCGGCGTGCCGCGGTGAATGTTGCGCGAGAACTGGTCGAGGACCACGATCAGCGCGAGCGCGCCGAGCGGCGTGTCGGCCCAGTGATCGCACGCGCCGTCGCACGCGGCGTCGAGCAACGCACCGTAGCGCGTACGAAGCACGTCGTCGAACGCCGCGCCGCCGTTGAACCACACCTTGCGCGCATGGCCGAACGCCGCCGAATCCGGTTCGCCGAACCAGAAATCGAGAATCTCGCGCGCTTGCGGATCGAGCGCCGCGGCGCTGTCCGTCAGGTTGTCGATCGTCATGCAAACTCCAGCACGAGGCGCCGTGTCCGCGCACTCTTCTTTTCAAGTCTGGCGACCCGCAGGTCGCCGATTTCCGACGTATTGCGCACATGCGTGCCGCCGCACGGCTGCAGATCGACACCTTCGATGCGCAGCAGCCGTACGCGGCCCAGCCCCAGCGGCGGCTTCACGCTCATCGTGCGCACGAGTTCGGGGCGCTCGGCCATCTCCGCGTCGGTGATCCATTCGGTCGTGACCGCATGCGCGCCGTGGACCAGTTCCGCGAGACGGCGCTCGACGTCGACGCGGTCGATCGTGTCCGACGTCGCGAAATCGAGCCGCACGTAGTCGGCCGTCACGCTGCAGCCGTCGACCGGGTAAGGCAGCACCGCGCACATCAGGTGGGCGGCCGTATGCAATCGCATGCGCCGGTAGCGGCGCAGCCAGTCGATGTCCGCGACCACGCGCGCGCCGGGTGCGAGCGCCGCGACGCGCGCTTCCTGGCCCGCCTCGGGCACGTGCACGGCATCGTCGGGCGTTGCGCCTTCGAACTTCGCCTTGCGCGTGTCGACGATCGCGATCGTGCTGCCGTCGGGCAGCGTCAGCGTGCCGCTGTCGCCGGCCTGCCCGCCGCCGAGCGGATAGAACACGGTGCGGTCGAGCCGGATGCCGTCTTCGCCGACGGCCGCGACGACGGCCTCGCACTGCGTCAGATAGGCATCGTCGCGAAACAGGGCCTGGGTCATCATCGGGCGAACCTCGTATCGATGGGGAAACGACCAGTGTCGCGCCGCACCGCGCCGGCCGCCCAGACGCAGTTCGCCCGGCGTCCGGACAGCGGCGTACCGGTCGATCAACCGGGCCGGTTGCGCATCCAGTCGGCCGTGTCGTAGAACGAATGCATGAGCCGTTCGCGCAGCGGCTCGGGCAACCCGACGTCCTCCATCGCCCACGCCATGCAGCGCAGCCACTGATCGCGCTCGACCGACGCGATCGGGAACGGCAGGTGCCGGGCGCGCAGCCGCGGATGGCCGAACCGGCTGATGTAGTGATCGGGGCCGCCGAGCCAGCCGCACAGGAACCAGAACAGCTTGTCGCGCGAGCCGTCGAGCGACGCCGGATGCAGCGCGCGAATCTCCGCGAACTCGGGCTCGAGGTCCATCAGGTCGTAAAAACGGTCCACCATCTCGCGCACGCGGGCTTCGCCGCCCACGAGCTCGAACGCCGTCGGCTGCGACGGCGCTTCATCATTCACATCGGTCATACGGATAATCGGAAACGGGATAGTCGGGGCCGCCGGCGACGCTCAAGCGTCGCGCAGCGACTGCAGCGCCGGGCGCCGCAACACATTATGCAGGCTCAGCCAGCCGGCCGCACCGGCGCACGCGACGCCGGCCGCGATGCCGGCCGGCACGAGCCACGGATCGACGGCGAGCCGGAACTCGAACACGCGCGACGCGAGCACCCAGCCGACCGCGATCGCCCCCGCCGCAGCCAGTGCGCCGGCCAGCGCGCCGACGACGATGAATTCCGCGCGCTGCACCGCATTGACCTGCGCGCGCGACGCGCCGAGCGCGCGCAGCAGCGCGGCCTCGCGCACGCGCTCGTCGCGCGAGCCGGCCAGCGCCGTGTACAGCACCAGCACGCCCGCCGCGAGCGTGAACGCAAACAGGAACTGCACCGCGCCGACCACCTGCAGCATCATCCGTTGCAGCTGCGCGAGGATCGGCGCGATGTCGATCGCGGTCAGGTTCGGGTAGCGCGCGATCAGCGGATCGAGCAGCGCCGCCTGCTCGGCCGGCAGGTGGAAGCTCGTCAGGTAGACGGCCGGGAAATCCTTCAGCACCGGTGGCGGCATCAGCACGAAGAAGTTGACGCGGAACGTGCCCCAGTCGAGCTTGCGCACGCTGGTGATCGGCGCATCGACCGTCAGCCCCGTCACGTCGAAGCGCAGCGTGTCGCCCGGCTTCACGTTCAGCGTCTGCGCCAGCCCGGCCTCGATCGAGATCTGCGGGCTGGCCGAATTGCCGAACCAGTCGCCTGCGACGATCCGGTTGTCGGGCGGCAGCTCGGTCGTATACGACAGGTTGAACTCGCGATCGACGAGCCGGCGCGCCTCGTCGGACGGATACGCTTGCGGGTTCACCGGCTTGCCGTTGATCGCGACGAGCCGGCCGCGCACCGTCGGCGCGGGCACCGCATCGCGCACGCCGTGCGCGGCGAGCCACGCCGCGACGTCGTCGCGCTGGTCGGGCTGGATGTCGATCAGGAACTGGTTCGGTGCATCGGGCGGCATCGACTGCCGCCAGCCGGCGACGAGATCGTTGCGCGTGATCGCGATCAGCAGCAGGCACATCAGGCCCAGCGCGAGCGCGGTGATCTGCAGCGCGCTCGCCGTGCCGCGCCGGTGCAGCGACGCGAGCGCATAGCGCCAGCCGATGCCCGCCGCCACGCGCGCATCGCGCACCGCGCGCGCCGCCGCGTACAGCACGAGCCGCGCGATCAGCGAGAAACCGACCAGGGCGCCGGCGAACCCGCCCGTGACGATCAGCCCGAGCTTCACGTTGCCCGCCGCGACGATCAGCAGCCCCGCGAACAGCATGACACCGAGCGCATACGCGGCCCACGCGGTGCGCGACGCGTCCCCCCAGTCGCGCCGCAACACGCGCACCGGCGGCACGCGCGTGAGCGGCGCGAGCGGCGGCAACGCGAAGCCGAGCAGCAGCACGAGCGCGGTGCCGATACCGACGAGCGCGGGCCAAAGCGTCGGCGGCGGCAGCGCGACGTCGATCAGGCCGCCGAGCGCCGCCAGGAGCGCCCAGTGGCCGCCGTAGCCGAGCACCGCGCCGGCGACGCCCGAGACGATGCCGAGGCCGGCGAATTCGAGCGCGAACAGCGCGCCGAGCGTGCGCCGGCTCACGCCGAGGCAGCGCATCGTCGCGCAGCCGTCCAGATGGCGCCGCATGTAGCGCTGCGCGGCCATCGCGATCGCGACCGCCGCGAGCAATGCGGTCAGGAGCGCGACGAGCGTCAGGAAATGGCGCGCGCGATCGAGCGTCTGGCGCACCTGCGGCTGGCCTTCCTGCAGCGATTCGAGACCGACGCCGCGCAGCTTGCCGCCGTCGACGCGCCCGTGCGCATAGGCCTCGAAGCGCGCGACGGCCGGCGTGTCGCCGGCGACCAGCAGCCGGTACGTGACGCGGCTGCCGTAGCCGGTGAGCCCGGTCGCGGCAAGCTCGTCCGCGCGCATCATCAGCCGCGGCGAGAAATTGACGAACGAGAAGCCGCGATCGAGTTCGCGGGAGATCGACGCGGCGACCGTGAACGTGCGCAACCCGACACGCACGGTATCCCCCGCCTTCAGATGCAAAGTATCGAGCAGCGCGGGATCGGCCCACACGGTGCCGGGCGCGGGAATCGCGGCCGCCTTGTGCGCGGCGGCGGTGCCGGCCGGCACGATCTCGACCGCGCCGCGCAGCGGATAGCCGGGCGACACGGCCTTCACGGCCGCGAGGCGCGCGGGCGCCGCGTCGCTCGCCTGCCGGCCGGCGGCCGACGCGATCATGCTCGGGAAGATCGCGGTCGTCGCGGTGCGCAGGCCGAGTGCGCGCGCCTCGCGATCGAACGACGGATCGACGGGATGGTCGGCACGCACGACGAAATCGGCGCCGAGCATCTGGCGCGCGTCGCGCTCAAGCCCCTGGCGCAACCGGTCGGCGAGGAAACCGACGCTCGTCAGCGCGGCGACCGCGAGCACCAGCGCGAGCACCAGCAGCGTCAGTTCGCCGGCACGCCAGTCGCGTGCGGTCATCCGTGCGGCCTGGCGGATCAGGTCGTGCCAGCCGAAGCGGCCGGCATGGCCGGGCCGCCCGGCCGGCGAAAGGTCAGGACGCTGCCGCTCGGCGGTTGACGGCGCCTTCAATCGCGCTTGCCCCCGATCGAGTTGAGCCGCGACACCATGTGGTTCGCCATCCCGCGGAAGCCGCCCGACACGCCGCGCCACAGACGCGGCAGCGCCCAGGCCGATGCCGCGATGAACGCCGCGAGGAGCACGAGGAACGCAAGCGGAACGAAGAACGCGAGTGCGAGGCCGCCGAACACGAGGCCGTCTTCGGTGGACGATGCGACCCAGTTCGAGATCGGCTCGGGAGACAGGTTGATCAGCGCGCGCGTGCCGGCCTTCGCGACGTGCGCGGCACCGGCGAGCGAGCCGCCGGCCAGCCCGGCGACCGCGAGCACGGTCGGGTCGGCATGGCCGAGCGCACCGGCGGCCAGCACCGCGCCGGCCGGAATGCGGATGAAGGTGTGGACCGCGTCCCACAGCGAATCGAACGCGGGAATCTTGTCGGCAAGGAATTCGGTGACGGCAAGCACGGCGGCGGCGCCGATGACCCACGGCGACGTCAGGACCGCCAGCGTGTCGGGCAGATGGAGCCAGCCGACCCGCGCGAGCACGCCGGCGATCAGCACCGTCAGGTAAAGGCGCAGCCCGCTCGCCCACGCGAGCCCCGCGCCGAGCGAAATGGCTTCGATCATGGCCCTCTCCTTGCACTTTCCGTGCGCTTTGCCGATTGATCGGATCGAGTCGGTATGACCGGCCGCGCGGCGCGTGGCAACCGGTGCCGCCTGCCGGGAACGGCGCAGCGGCATTCAGGCCCGAATGCGTTCCATTATAGACAGGCTGGCAGGCGGGCCGCCGCAATTCCGCAGTGCGTCACGGCCGGGCGCGGGCGCCGGTCGGCGCGGCGGCGTCACGCAGCCGACGACAGCTTCAGGCCGATCAGCCCGAGCACGATCAGCGACGCGCTCGCGACGCGGGCGGCGGTGAGCGCCTCGCCCATCATCACGATCCCGAACACGAACGCGCCGACCGCGCCGATGCCCGTCCATACCGCATACGCGGTGCCGAGCGGCAACTGGCGCATCGCGACCGCGAGCAGCCCGAAGCTGGCGAGCGCCGCCACGATCGTCACCACCGACGGTCCGAGCTTCGTGAAACCCTCGGACGATTTCATGCCGGCCGCCCAGGCCACTTCCAGCAAACCGGCGATCAACAACCATACCCACGCCATCTCGACGTACTCCGGATCGGATGGGGCCGTCCCCGTTGAAGCGAATGGCCCGGGGTCGTCCCCGGGCGGCGCCGAGTATAACAAGACGCTTACGGGCATGCCGGATGCGCCGGCCGGGGGCGAACGGGGGGATCGCTGCGACGCATGGCCCGCGCGCCGCCGCCCGGCCGCGCCCGGTCTCAGTTCGACACGCGTTTGGCGCCGCCGCCGCCCACGCAGCGGTCGTCGCGGTACAGCGCCCATTCGTCGCACACCCGGCCGTCCTTGAACACGCACATGCCGACCTGCCCGCTCGACAGGTTGCGGATCACGTGGCGGCCGCCGAGCTTCTCGCAGTTGACCGACGCGGGATTGGCGAGCGCCTGTTGCGGCGCCGAAGGCTGCTGCCCGGGCGGCAGCGGCTGGGCAAACGCGCCGGGCGCAGCGAGCGCCAGCGCACAGATGACGACCAGACGGACGGACATTGCACGCTCCTCGATTTTGTTCGCGGAACGGTCAGCATAGCGGGGAATCCGTGGCCGGTGTGCGCGGCCCGCGCATGCGGCGGCAATGTCGCGCCGAAGCAACTTCACCGGCGTGCGGCCTTGCATTCCGGCCGCATCGCGCGGCGCGCCGCGGACGTCACGCAGCGCCGACGAGCCGGTAGCCGACGCCCGTTTCGGTGACGATATGCTCGGGCTGCGCGGGATCGCGCTCGAGCTTCTGGCGCAGGTGCGCCATGTAGATGCGCAGATAGTGATGGCTCTCGACGTGCGACGGCCCCCACACGTCGCGCAGCAGCTGGCGATGCGTGAGCACGCGCCCCGCGTGCCGCACGAGCGTCGCGAGCAGCCGGTACTCGAGCGGCGTCAGGTGCACGATCTCGCCGTCGCGCCACACCTGGCGCAGCGCGAGATCGACGCTCACCGTGCCGAAGCTCACCTTCGGCGACTCGTTCGCGCCGCCCTGGTTGCGCCGGCGCAGTTGCGCGCGGATCCGCGCGCGCAGCTCGGACACGCCGAACGGCTTGGTCAGGTAGTCGTCGGCGCCGGCATCGAGCGCGGCGACCTTCTCCTCTTCCTGGGTGCGCGCGGACAGCACGATCACCGGCACCTCGGACCAGCCGCGCAGCTCGCGAATCACGTCGAGGCCGTCGGTGTCGGGCAGGCCGAGGTCGACGATCACGAGATCGGGCTTGCGGGTCGCCGCGTCGATCAATCCCTGCTTGCCCGTCTCCGCCTCGAACACGGCGATGTCCTCCTCTTCGAGCGCGGCGCGCACGAAGCGGCGGATCTGTTTTTCGTCCTCGATCAGGACGACGGTCAGGCTCGGTTCACTCATGGTCTGGCAATGGCTCGGAGGGAGACGACGCGCCGGGCACGTCGATTTCGTCGTCGGGTACGGCAGGCACGGCCGGCGGCGTGTCGACCGGCAGCGTGAACCAGAAGCGCGCGCCCGTCACGCGGCCGTCGGGCGCGGTACGGTTGAGCGCGCCGATTCTACCGCCATGCGCTTCGACGATCGCGCGGCAGATCGCGAGGCCGAGCCCGATGCCCGGCGTCGCCGATTCCTTCTCGCCGCGCGTGAACTTGTCGAAGATCCGCGTTTCCATCCCGGCCGGCAGGCCCGGGCCGTGATCGTCGACGTGCACGCGCACGAAGGGCTGGCCGTCGTCGGTCACGCGTTCGGCGCCGATGTCGATCGGCGCGTCGGCCGGTGTGTATTTCGCCGCGTTCTCGAACAGGTTGGTGAACAGCCGCTCCATCAGCACCGCGTCCATCTGCAGGAGCGGCAGGTCGGCCGGCAGCGACACGCGCGCCGGATGCCGCGCGAGCACGCGCTTGCACGCGGCGAGCGCGGCGCCGACGGTTTCCTCGAGCAGCGACCACTGGCGCTTGAGCTGCAGGCTGCCGGCCTGCAGCCGCGCCATGTCGAGCAGGTTGGTGACGATGCCCGTCATCCGCAGCGCCTCGTCGTGGATCGCGTCGACCAGCTCGCCCTCGCGCTGCGCGAAGCGTTCGGCCGCCGCGGCGTCGCCGTCCTGCGCGGCCGCGCGACCGTTCGCGAGCATCGACGAAAAGCCGACGATCGTCGTGAGCGGCGTGCGCAGGTCGTGCGAGATCGCCGACAGCAGCGAGTTGCGCAGCCGCTCGGATTCCATGTTGACGAGCGCGTCGCGCGCGATCTCGACGTAGTGCACGCGTTCGAGCGCAAGCGCGATCTGCGCGGCGAACGCGTCGAGCATCCGCTGCTGCTCGGGCACCTCGAGTTCGCGCGGCTCGCGCGACGCGACCGCGAGCACGCCGCGCGTGCGCATCGGCGCCTTCAGCGGCAGGTACAGCGCGGCGGCGGCGGGCAGCGTGTCGGTGCCGCGGCCGGCCGGCTTCTGCTGGTCGTACACCCACTGGCCGACGTCGCTGTCGAGATCCGCGCCCGTCAGCGTGACGGCCGCGTCGGGTTCCTCGATCTTCTGCCGCACCTGGTCCGCGCTGTCGGGCAGCAGGAACGCGACGCGCGCGCGGAACACCTCGCCCACGTGGCGGCTGCCGATCTCGACGATCTGCTCGGTCGTCAGCGCCGCGCCGAGCTCGCGCGCCATCGCGTAGATCGCGCCGGTGCGGCGCTCGCGGCGCTGCGCGATGCTCGCCTGGCGCGTCAGCGTCGACGTCAGGTGGCTGATCACGAGCGACGTCAGCAGCATCCCGAAGAAGGTCAGCAGGTACTGCGTGTCGCTGACCGAGAACGACATGCGCGGCGGCACGAAGAAGAAATCGAACGCGGCGACCGACAGGAACGACTGCAGCACGCCCGGGCCGCGCCCGAGCCGCACGGCCGAGAACACGACGCCGAGCAGGTACAGCATCACGAGGTTCGTGAGGTCGAGCCGCTCGGACACGACGCTCGCGACACCGGTGATCGCCGCGCAGATCGCGGCGGCGTACAGGTAGTGGCGCGGCGGCGAACGCCGCAACCCGAATTGCGCGAACGCGTCGCGCCAGTCGCGTGCGCGCGCGTCGAGCGGCGCCGCGCGCACCTCGTCGCTCGCCGACGCGCGGATCAGCATCAGGTCGACGTCGCCCGCGCGTTCGGCGAGCTGTTCGCCGAACGGCCGCGCGAAGCGGCGCGCGAGCCCGACCTTCGGCGAGCCGCCCGCGACGAGCTTCGACACGTTGCGCACCTTCGCATAGCCGATCAGCGCGGCAACCGCGTCGTCGCCCGCGAGCGTGGCCGTCTCCGCGCCAAGCTCGGCCGCGAGTTTCAACGCGTCGAGCGTGCGCTGCCGCCGCGCATCGGGCAGCCGCTGCAGCCGCGGCGTCTCGACGTACACGGCGATCCAGTCGGCCTTCAGGCTCGCCGCGAGCCGCGCGGCCGCGCGCACGAGCGTCGGCGCCTCGGGGCCCGGCCCGACGCACACGAGCAGCCGCTCGCGCGCCTGCCAGATGCGCTGGATCGAACGGTCGGCGCGGTACTCGCGCATCTGCGCGTCGACGCGATCGGCCGTGCGCCGCAGCGCCAGCTCGCGCAGCGCGATCAGGTTGCCCTTGCGGAAGAAGTTGCGCACCGCGCGCTCGGCCTGCTGCGCGAGATAGACCTTGCCGTCGCGCATCCGCTCGAGCAGCTCCTCGGCCGGCAGGTCGACCAGCGTGACTTCGTCGGCCGCGTCGAACACGCGGTCGGGCACGGTCTCCCACACGCGGATGCCGGTAATCGCGCCGACCACGTCGTTCAGGCTTTCGAGGTGCTGCACGTTGACGGTGGTGTACACGTCGATGCCCGCGTCGAGCAGTTCGTAGACGTCCTGCCAGCGCTTCAGGTGGCGCGCGCCCTGCACGTTCGAATGCGCGAGTTCGTCGACGAGGATCAGTTGCGGCGCGCGCGCGAGCGCGCCGTCGAGATCGAATTCGGCGAGCGTGCGGCCGCGATACTCGATGCGCGCGAGCGGCAGCACGTCGAGGCCGTCGAGCAGTGCGGCGGTTTCGCCGCGGCCGTGGGTCTCGACGATGCCGACGACGACGTCGACGCCGTCCTGCAGCCGCTGGCGCGCGGCCTGCAGCATCGCATAGGTCTTGCCGACGCCGGCGGACGCGCCGAAGAAGATCTTCAGCTGGCCGCGCCGCTGCTTTTCTTCGTCGCGCTGCAGCTTGTCGAGGAGTTGGTCGGGATCGGGGCGGTTCATGCGTCAGGAAGGCGAAACGCGGGATGGCGAACGAGTACTGTCATTGTGGTTCCAAATCGCCGCAAAAGGCAAAGACGGCGCATGCGCCGTCGGACAAGCGCGTGCGGCGCGGATCGGGCCGCGCCGCACGCCGGTTGCCGCGCCGGGAGCCCGGCCGCGCGTTCAGTGCGCGGCCTGCGCCGCGTCGAGCGCGAGGTTCAGCTTCAGCACGTTCACACGCGGCTCGCCGAGCACGCCGAACTGGCGGCCCGCCGTGTTCGCGGCGACGAGCTGCGCGACCGCGTCGGCGGTCAGGTTGCGCGCCTTCGCGACGCGCTCGACCTGGTACGCGGCGGCGGCCGGCGTGATCTCCGGATCGAGGCCGCTCGCCGACGCCGTCACGAGGTCGACCGGCACGGGCTTCGACATGTCGGTGCCGGCGTCGCGCAGCGCGGCGATGCGCGCCTTCACCTGGTCGGCGAGCGACGGGTTCAGCGGGCCGAGGTTCGAGCCGCCGGAGCCGGTCGCGTTGTACGGCATCGGCGACGTGGCCGACAGGCGGCCCCAGAAATACTTCGGCGCGTCGAACTGCTGGCCGATCAGCGCGGAGCCGACCGCGCGGCCGCCCTGCTCGATCAGGCTGCCGTTCGCCTGCGACGGCAACACGGCCTGGCCGAACACGGTCATCACGGCCGGATAGGCGAGCCCCGTCACGGCGGTCAGGACGACAAAGATCACGACGAGCGGGCGAATCAACGTTTTCATGAGGGTTCCTTCAAATGCGGCGCATCAGGCCCAGCCGAGCGCGGCGAGCGTCATGTCGATCAGCTTGATGAACGGGAACGGCAGCAGCACGCCGCCGAGACCGTACACCAGCAGGTTGCGGCGCAGCAGCGACGCGGCGCCGAGCGGCCGGTAGGTGACGCCCTTCAGCGCGAGCGGGATCAGCGCGACGATGATCAGCGCGTTGAAGATCACCGCGGACAGGATCGCGGAGGCCGGCGACGTCAAATGCATGATGTCGAGCACGCGCAGTTGCGGGTACGTCGTCACGAACGCGGCCGGGATGATCGCGAAGTACTTCGCGATGTCGTTCGCGATCGAGAACGTCGTCAGCGACCCGCGCGTCATCAGCATCTGCTTGCCGATCTCGACGATCTCGATCAGCTTCGTCGGGTTCGAATCGAGGTCGACCATGTTGCCGGCTTCCTTCGCCGCCTGCGTGCCGGTGTTCATCGCCACCGCCACGTCTGCCTGCGCGAGCGCCGGCGCGTCGTTGGTGCCGTCGCCCGTCATCGCGACGAGGCGCCCCGCCGCCTGGTGCTCGCGGATCGTCGCGAGCTTGGTTTCCGGCGTCGCTTCCGCGAGGAAGTCGTCGACGCCCGCTTCCGCCGCGATCGCCGCGGCCGTCAGCCGGTTGTCGCCCGTCACCATCACGGTCTTGATGCCCATCTTGCGCAGTTCCGCGAAGCGCTCCTTGATGCCGCCCTTCACGATGTCCTTCAGCTCGATCACGCCGAGCACGCGCGCCACGCCGTCGTGCAGGTCGGCCACGACGAGCGGCGTGCTGCCGCGGCGCGCGACGTCGTCGACCGCGCGGCGCACTTCATCCGGGAAGCGGCTGCCGTGCGTCTCGACGTAGCGGCGGATCGCATCGGCCGCACCCTTGCGGATCTCGCGACCCGGGAGATCGACGCCGCTCATCCGCGTCTGCGCGGAGAAGCCGAGGAAGGTCGCATGCAGCTGCGCCATGTCGCGCTGGCGGATGTTGAAGCGTTCCTTCGCGAGCACGACGATGCTGCGGCCTTCCGGCGTCTCGTCGGCGAGCGACGACAGCTGCGCCGCATCGGCCAGCGCCTCCTCGCTCACGCCCGGCGCGGGCACGAACATCGACGCCTGGCGGTTGCCGAGCGTGATCGTGCCGGTCTTGTCGAGCAGCAGCACGTCGACGTCGCCGGCCGCTTCCACCGCGCGGCCCGACGTCGCGATCACGTTCGCCTGCATCATCCGGCTCATCCCGGCCACGCCGATCGCCGACAGCAGCCCGCCGATCGTCGTCGGGATCAGGCACACCAGCAGCGCGACGAGCGCGGTGATCGTCACCACGTGGCCGGCCTTCATCGCGTCGACCGAGAACATCGAGAACGGCAGCAGCGTCGCGGTCGCGAGCAGCATCACGATCGTCAGCGCGACGAGCAGGATCGTCAGCGCGACCTCGTTCGGCGTCTTCTTGCGCTTCGCGCCCTCGACCATCGCGATCATCCGGTCGAGGAACGCCTCGCCGGGGTTCGCGGTGACCGTCACGACGATCCAGTCGGACAGCACGCGCGTGCCGCCGGTCACCGACGAGAAGTCGCCGCCCGATTCGCGGATCACCGGCGCGGATTCGCCGGTGATCGCCGATTCGTCGACCGACGCGACGCCGTCGACGACTTCGCCGTCGGCCGGGATCACGTCGCCGGCCTCGACCAGCACGACGTCGCCTTTACGCAAGTCCGACGCGGTCGTGATGCGGATCGGCGACTTCGGATGCGGCTCGTTGAGCTTCTTCGCCATCACGTCCTTCTTCGCGCTGCGCAGCGACGCGGCCTGCGCCTTCGAGCGCCCTTCGGCGAGCGCTTCGGCGAAGTTCGCGAACAGCACGGTGAACCACAGCCACAGCGCGATCGCGAGGATGAAGCCCGCCGGCGCCTCGGCCTGGCCGACGAGCGCCGCGATCCACAGGATCGTGGTCAGGATGCTGCCGACGTACACGCAGAACATCACCGGGTTGCGGAACTGCGTGCGCGGCGTGAGTTTCTTGAACGAATCCACGATCGCCGGGCGCAGCAGCGCCGGATCGAACATGGACCGTGTTGCGGAATGTTGAGTCATTGCGATCTCTTCAATCTCTTCAGTCTTTGCAAGGTGTCGCCATGCGCTCGTGCGTCATGCGCCCAGCCACATCATCAGATGCTCGACGCCCGGGCCGAGCGCGAGCGCCGGCACGTAGGTCAGCGCGCCCACCAGCATCACGGTGCCGAGCAGCAGCACGACGAACAGCGGGCCGTGGGTCGGCAGCGTGCCGCTCGTCACCGCGATGCGCTTCTTCGCGGCGAGCGAGCCGGCGATCGCCAGCACCGGCACGATCGTGCCGAAGCGGCCGAACCACATCGCGATCGCGGTCATCCAGTTGTAGAACGGCGTGCCGACCGTCAGGCCCGCGAACGCGCTGCCGTTGTTGTTCGCGGCCGAGCTGAACGCGTACAGGATTTCCGAGAAGCCGTGCGGGCCCGGGTTCGCGATGCCGGCACGGCCCGCGTCGGCCAGCACCGCGATCGACGTGCCGACCAAGACGAGCAGCGGCGTGAGCAGCACGACGATCGACACCATCTTCATCTCGTACGATTCGATCTTCTTGCCGACGTATTCCGGCGTGCGGCCGATCATCAGGCCCGCGACGAACACCGCGAGCAGCGCGAACACCAGCATCCCGTAGAGACCGGACCCGACACCGCCGTAGATCACCTCGCCGAGCTGCATCAGCAGCATCGGCACGAGACCGCCGAGCGGCGTCAGCGAATCGTGCATCGTGTCGACCGCGCCGCACGACGCGGCCGTCGTCGCGACCGTGAAGATGCCGGTCTGCGCGATGCCGAAGCGCGTTTCCTTGCCTTCCATGTTGCCGCCCGGCTGCAGCGCGCTCGTCGACTGGTCGACGTGCAGCGCGGCGAGCGCCGGGTTGCCGGCCTGCTCGGCGCTCACCTCGACGCCGATCGCGACCGCGAACGCGACCGTCATCGCCGCGAGCACCGCGATGCCCTGCCGGCGGTCGCCGATCATCCGGCCGAACACGAGGCACAGCGCGGCCGGAATGATCAGGATCGCGAAGATCTGGATGAAGTTCGCGAACGGCGTCGGATTCTCGTACGGATGCGCGGAGTTCGCGTTGAAGAAGCCGCCACCGTTGGTGCCGAGCATCTTGATCGCTTCCTGCGACGCGACCGGGCCCATCGCGAGTGTCTGCTTCGTCAGCTGCGTCGGCACCGTGACTGCGTTACCCTTGTCGTCCTTCACCGGGTTGCCCTGCGCGTCGAGCTTCGGCGCAGCATAAGTGCTCGTCTGCAGCACCGGCACGTCCTGGTAGGACTTCATGTTCTGGATCACGCCCTGGCTCATCAACAGCGCGGCGACGAGCGCCGCCATCGGCACGAGCACGTACAGCGTCACGCGCGTGAGGTCGACCCAGAAGTTGCCGATCGTCTGCGCGGTGTGGCGCGCAAAGCCGCGGATCAGCGCGATCACGACGACGATGCCGGTCGCGGCCGACAGGAAGTTCTGCACCGTCAGGCCGAGCATCTGCGTCAGGTAGCTGACGGTCTGCTCGGGCGTGTAGTCCTGCCAGTTCGTGTTGGTGACGAAGCTGACGGCCGTGTTGAATGCGCCGTCAGTCGTCATCGCGCCGAACTGCTGCGGATTGCCGGGAAGGAAACCCTGCAGGCGCAGCAGGCCGTAGAGAAACAGCGCGCCGAGCGCGTTGAATGCGATCGTCGCGACCGCGTAGCGCTTCCAGTTCATCTCGGTGCCGGCGTCGACGCCGGCGATGCGGTACAGCACGCGCTCGAGCGGTCCGAACACGCGCACGACGCGCGAGCTGCCGTCCATCACGGCCGTCAGGTAGCGCGCGACCGGCACGGCCGCCGCAAGCAGCACGACGATGAACAGCAGCGTCTGCAACAGGTTGTTCGCGTTCATTCGATGTCCTCCGCGCGCAGCAGCGCAAAGACGAGATACGCGAACAGCAGGGCCGTCGAGGCACCCGCCAGCCAAAGCATCCAGGTCATGCGCGCCCCCCGCGGCCGTATTGCGCGAGCGTCTCGCAACCGGCAAGCAAACCGAGGATCAGCGCTGTGAACAGCACCAGTGCGCCGATGAAAACCCCATCCATTTTTGTGTTCTCCGTCGTCGAAATCGGACGACTAGAACCTTATGGGAACGCGCGTAAAGGACGGGTCAAAGGTCATCGGGCCGGTATAAAAAACGCGTAAACGCGTGCGGCGGCGGACGGCGGGGGACGGCGGGCGGAACAGCGGACCGAACTTCGGTCGAGACTAAGACTGGACGGACGGCGACCGTCGCCGCCCGCCAGGGTGCGCGCCGGCGTGGTGCCGGCGCGAAGGGATGCGTCAGGGAATTAGGATCGTCGAGCCGGTCGTCTTGCGCGACTCGAGGTCGGCATGCGCGCGGCCGACTTCCGCGAGCGGATAGCGCTGGTTGATGCTCGTCTTCACCTTGCCCGACAGGATCACGTCGAACAGCTCGGCGGCCGCGGCTTCGAGATCGGCGCGCTTCGCGATGTACGAGAACAGCGTCGGCCGCGTGAAGAACAGCGAACCGCGCGACGAGAGCTCCTTCGAGTCGATCGGCGGCAGCGGGCCCGACGCATTGCCGAAGCTGACGAACAGCCCGAGCGGCGCGAGGCAGTCGAGCGAACCGATGTAGGTGTCCTTGCCGATCGAATCGTAGACGACCGGCACGAGCGCATCGTTCGTGATCGCCCTCACGCGCTGCGTGAAATTCTCGCGCGTGTAGACGATCGGGTGGTCGCAGCCGTGCGCTTTCGCGAGTTCGGCCTTCTCGTCGGAGCCGACCGTGCCGATCACCGTTGCGCCGAGCGCCTTCGCCCACTGGCAGACCAGCAGGCCGACGCCGCCCGCCGCGGCATGGATCAGGATCGTGTCGCCGGCCTTGACCGGATACGTGCGGCGCAGCAGGTAGTGTGCGGTCAGGCCCTGCAGCATCACCGACGCCGCTGCGTCGTAGCTGATGCCGTCCGGCAGCTTGACGAGGCGGTCGGCGGGCAGCACGCGCTCCTGCGCGTACGCGCCGGGCGACGACCACACATAGGCGACGCGGTCGCCGGGCTTGAACGCGGTCACGTCATCGCCGACCGCCGTCACCTCGCCGGCCGCCTCCATCCCGAGCCCGGCGGGCAACGGCTGCGGATAGAGGCCGGTGCGGAAATACACGTCGATATAGTTGAGCCCGACCGCATGCTGCTTGACGCGGACCTGGCCCGCCTGCGGCTCGCTGACCTCGACGTCGACCCACTTCATCACGTCCGGGCCGCCTGCCTGGTCGTATCGGATTGCTTTCGGCATCGTTTCGCTCCTCGCTTGTCTGGAAATTCGGTTCGGCAAATACGTCGCTGCCCCCGAACGGCGAGGCGGGCAGACGCGGGACACTGCGCGTGATTTTCGCGCGTCGCGCGCGCTCGTGCTGCACGCCGCGGCAATCCCTTCACGACCGTAGGGTCTTCGCGAAAGACGATCGGCACGTGACGTGCATTCCGGCGGATGGTGCGCCATCCGATCCGTCGCGACCTTGCGCTCGTCTCGGTGCGGCGCGTGCCCCACGTGTAACATTTCGCCACGTTCAAGGAATCATCTTCGGGTCGGACGAATGGCTGTCCATTCAGCGATGGCAAAGCGTCGCCACCCATTGCACCGTGCGGTCCCCCGCGAAATCATGCGGTCCATGGAGATTCCCGGGACGGTGAGCGTGCTATTTTGCTTTGCGCCGAATTCACGAACCCCATGCCATGAACGCCCTTTTCATCCGCCATGCATTTGTTTTCGCATCGTTGTCGGCAGGTATCGGCATCGTGAACGGAGCCGCGCTCCCACGCGTCGACGGTGCGCGGCTGCTCAACGGCATCAGCCGTACGGACAACAATCCGTACGCCGACGCCGAGCGCCACGTCATGACCGGTTATCTGGCCGGCGTGGCCGACATGACCGAAGGCAAGGACTGGTGCGACAACGGGCGCCTCAAATCCGGAGAGATCGATTCGGAAGTGATCGGCGGTCTTCGAAAACTGCCGAACGATGCGCTGCGCACAAACGCAGCAGGCCTGATCACCCGCATCCTGCAGCAGAAATATCCGTGCCGTTGATCGGGGACGATCTGCTTGAAACCACACTTCTCATTACTGAACAGCCACTATCCGGACAACAGGACGGTATCCAGGGAAGCGCTATACGAGGAGCTCGGCTGGCAAGACCTGGTCGCCAATCCGGCGTATGCAAATACGTGCGCCATTCGGATCAGCCTGGCACTCGACAAGAGCGGAATGACATTGCGCGGCGGCCTCGTCATTCAGAAGGGGCCGCACCGTGGACGGCGAACTGAAGCCGGCCAGGCGAGGCTGGCCAACATGCTGGCGGAGCCGGCCTATTTCGGCAAGGCTGAAGTGTTCCGGCGAGACGATGCGACGACCGGCATTGCCGCCAGAAAGGGCGTCGTGGCCTTCTGGAACATCCCCGGATACATGAACGGCCGCGGCGGACACATCGACCTGATCGATGGCGCCCGCGCCCTCTGCAGTTCGGATTGCTACTGGGCTGCATCAACCGTGTGGTTCTGGTCGTTACGATGAGCGACCGGCCGCGATCTCGGGCATCGCAATCCGCGCCTGTTTCGCCGCTATCAACGCTCACCGCCATCCGTCACATGTCATCCACACGACAGATGGCGGCAAGCACGCACACTCACGCGTGCCGAACGCCTAGCAAACGTCCTGCATGTTGCGCGCCAGATCGTCGAGCAACATCCGCGCGGTCGCGACATTCGTCGCGACCGGCACGTCGTGCACATCGCATGCGCGCACCAGCGCGGTGATGTCCGGGTCGTGCGGCTGCGCGGTCATCGGGTCGCGCAGGAACACGACGATGTCGACGCGGCCTTCGGCCAGCTCAGCACCGATCTGCAGGTCGCCGCCTTGCGGCCCCGACAGCTTGCGCTCGACCTCGAGCCCGTGCGCGGCGGCGATGCGGCCGCCCGTCGTGCCGGTCGCGACCAGCCGGCATTGCGCGAGCGTCGCGCGGTACTGGCCCGCGAGCGCGACGATCTCGTCCTTCTTCGCGTCGTGCGCAATCAGTGCGATGCGGGGTTTGCTCATCTCCGTTTCCTTCGTGGGTCGATTGTTGTCGTATGTGTGAACGGCGGTGCGCGTCAGAACGTGCCCGGATACGCGCCGCCGTCGAGCAGCCAGTTCTGCCCGGTGATATAGCCGGCATGCACGCTGCAGAGGAACGCACACGCCGCGCCGAATTCGGCGCGCGTGCCGAGGCGCCCGGCCGGGATTTCCTTCGCGCGCCGCGCGCGCATCTCGTCGACGCTCACGCCCTGCGCCTTCGCCGACGCGGCGAGCGTCGTCGCGATCCGGTCGGTGTCGAACAGCCCGGGCAGCAGGTTGTTGATCGTCACGCCCTGCCCCGCGACCTTGCGCGACAGCCCCGCGACGAAGCCGGTCAACCCCGAGCGCGCGCCGTTCGACAGCGCGAGCACGTCGATCGGCGCCTTCACGGCCGAACTCGTGATGTTGACGATCCGGCCGAAGCCGCGGCCGATCATCCCGTCGACGGTCGCGCGGATCAGCTCGATCGGCGTCAGCATGTTCGACTCGAGCGCGCGGATCCAGTCGTCGTGCGAGAAATCGCGGAAATCGCCGGGCGGCGGCCCGCCGGCATTCGTCACGAGAATGTCCGGCTGCGGGCACGCGGCGAGCGCGGCCGCGCGGCCGTCGGGCGTCGTGATGTCGCAGGCGACGGCGGTGATCGACACGTTCGACCCGGCGCGGATCTCCTCCGCGGTTTCCTCCAGCGTGTCGCGCGTGCGCGCGACGATCACGAGGTTCACGCCCTCGGCGGCCAGCGCTTCCGCGCAGCCGCGCCCGAGCCCCTTGCTCGCCGCGCACACGAGCGCGGTCTTTCCTGCGATGCCGAGATCCATCGTCGATTCCTTTATGGCGACGCGCGCCGGCCGGGCCGGGTCGCCGACGGGTCGCAGGCCGGTTCGCCGGGCGGGCGAACGGTCGCGAACGCAGGCGAGCGGGCGAACACGGCGCGCGGATTGTCGTGAGACGTCGATAATATCCGGATCACGTGGCGCGCCTTGGTAAAATTGCGGCCATGAGCGGCGGCCGGCCTGGCGCCGGCGCCGCCCCCGATCCCCTTTTGCCGCCAAGGCACCCCGTCATGAAACAGGACAGCCGTTTCCCGAATCTCTTCATCACCGATCACCCGCTGATCCAGCACAAGCTGACCCACATGCGCGACAAGGACACGTCGACGCGCACGTTCCGCGAACTGCTGCGCGAGATCACGCTGCTGATGGGCTACGAGATCACCCGCAACCTGCCGATCACGACCAAGCGGGTCGAAACCCCGCTGGTGGCGGTCGACGCGCCGGTGATCGCGGGCAAGAAGCTCGCGATCGTGCCCGTCCTGCGCGCCGGCATCGGGATGTCGGACGGCCTGCTCGACCTGGTGCCGTCCGCGCGCGTCGGCCACATCGGCGTGTACCGCGCCGAAGATCACCGCCCGGTCGAATACCTGGTGCGCCTGCCCGATCTCGAGGATCGCATCTTCATCCTGTGCGACCCGATGGTCGCGACCGGCTATTCGGCCGTGCACGCGGTCGACGTGCTCAAGCGCCGCAACGTGCCGGCCGCGAACATCATGTTCGTCGCGCTGGTCGCCGCGCCCGAGGGCGTACAGGTGTTCCAGGACGCGCACCCGGACGTGAAGCTGTTCGTCGCGTCGCTCGACTCGCACCTGAACGAGCATGCGTACATCGTGCCGGGCCTGGGCGACGCGGGCGACCGCCTGTTCGGCACCAAGAACTGACATACGACGCCGCCGGGCCGCGCGGCCCGGCACGCCGCAACGGCCCGCCCGGCCGTTCGGCCATGCGCGGCGGCCCCGAAGCGACGGTCGCCGCGTGATAAAATCACGTTCCACTCGACACGCGCGGCCCCGCGGCTTCATGCCCGCCCAGACGGCCGCCGATTCAACGACACATTGGCACAATCGCCCGCGCAGCGCGCCCGGGCACGGAGAAAGGTATGGCTGGTCATTCGAAATGGGCCAACATCAAGCATAAGAAGGCAGCAGCCGACGCGAAGCGCGGCAAGATCTGGACCCGACTGATCAAGGAAATCCAGGTCGCGGCCCGCCTCGGCGGCGGCGACGCGAGTTCGAACCCGCGCCTGCGTCTCGCGGTCGACAAGGCGGCCGACGCGAACATGCCGAAGGACAACGTCAAGCGCGCGATCGACCGCGGCGTCGGCGGCGCGGACGGCGCGAACTACGAAGAAATCCGTTATGAAGGCTACGGCATCAGCGGCGCGGCGATCATCGTCGACACGCTGACCGACAACCGCACCCGCACGGTCGCGGAAGTCCGTCACGCATTCTCGAAGTTCGGCGGCAACATGGGCACCGACGGTTCGGTCGCGTTCATGTTCGATCACGTCGGCCAGTTCCTGTTCGCGCCCGGCACGTCGGAAGACGCGCTGATGGAAGCGGCGCTCGAAGCCGGCGCGGACGACGTCAGCACGAACGACGACGGCTCGATCGAAGTGCTGTGCGACTGGCAGGCGTTCTCGGCAGTAAAGGACGCGCTCGAAGCCGCGGGCTTCAAGGCCGAACTCGCCGAAGTGACGATGAAGCCGCAGAACGAAGTCGAATTTACCGGCGACGATGCGGCGAAGATGCAGAAGCTCCTGGACGCGCTCGAGAACCTCGACGACGTGCAGGAGGTGTATACGAACGCCGTCATCGTCGAGGAATGAGATGCCGGCCGCCGTGCGCAGCGTTGCGACGGCGGCCCGACCGATTTCGCGGCCGGCGCGCCTGAGCGTGCCGGCCGCCCTGTTTTCTAGTCTGCGGGGAATCCCATGAAACTACTCGTCGTCGGTTCCGGCGGTCGCGAACATGCACTGGCGTGGAAGCTCGCGCAGTCGCCGCGCGTCCAGATGGTCTACGTCGCGCCCGGCAATGGCGGCACGGCGCAGGACGAGCGTCTGAAGAACGTCGACATCACGTCGCTCGACGCGCTGGCCGATTTCGCGGAAAGCGAAGGCGTCGCGTTCACGCTCGTCGGGCCGGAAGCGCCGCTCGCGGCCGGCATCGTCAACCTGTTCCGCGCGCGCGGCCTCAAGGTATTCGGCCCGACCCGCGAAGCCGCGCAACTCGAAAGCTCGAAGGATTTCGCGAAGGCGTTCATGAAGCGCCACGGCATCCCGACCGCCGACTACGAAACCTTCTCCGACGCGGCCGCCGCGCACGCGTACCTCGACGCGAAAGGCGCGCCGATCGTCGTGAAGGCCGACGGCCTCGCGGCCGGCAAGGGCGTCGTCGTCGCGATGACGCTGGAAGAAGCGCATGCCGCGGTCGACATGATGCTGTCGGGCAACAAGCTGGGCGACGCCGGCGCGCGCGTCGTGATCGAGGAATTCCTCGATGGCGAGGAAGCGAGCTTCATCGTGATGGTCGACGGCAAGCACGCGCTGGCGCTGGCTTCGAGCCAGGACCACAAACGCCTGCTCGACGAGGACCGCGGCCCGAACACGGGCGGCATGGGCGCCTACTCGCCCGCGCCGATCGTCACGCCGCAGATGCACGCACGCGTGATGCGCGAAATCATCATGCCGACGGTGCGCGGGATGGAGAAGGACGGCATCCGCTTCACGGGCTTCCTGTATGCGGGCCTGATGATCGACAAGGAAGGCAATCCGCGCACGCTGGAATTCAACTGCCGGATGGGCGACCCCGAGACGCAGCCGATCATGGCCCGCCTGAAGAGCGATTTCTCGAAGGTCGTCGAACAGGCGATCGCGGGCACGCTCGACACGGTCGAGCTCGACTGGGACCGCCGCACCGCGCTCGGCGTCGTGCTGGCCGCGCACGGCTATCCGGACGCGCCGCGCAAGGGCGACCGCATCAACGGGATCCCGGCCGAGACCGAGCAGGCCGTGACGTTCCATGCGGGCACGACGCTCGACGGCGACAAGCTGACGACGTCCGGCGGCCGTGTGCTGTGCGTGGTCGGCCTCGCCGATTCGGTGCGCGAAGCGCAGCAGCATGCGTACGACACGATCAACCAGATCAATTTCGAAGGCATGCAGTACCGCCGCGACATCGGCTTCCGCGCGCTGAATCGCAAGAGCACGTAACACCCTGACCGCCGCTTTGCCGTCGCAAACGGCGGCCTCCTCTGCCGGGGTTCGATAGAATGCCCGGCAGATGCCTTTTTTACGGCCCCCGCTTCGCGCGGGGGCAGCCAGTCCAGACATGACCGATTCGACCTACGACGTGGCGCGCGTGCGCACGTATCTCCAAGGCCTGCAGACACGCATCGCCGACGCGCTCGGCGCGCTCGACGGCACGCCGCTCGCGACCGACGCGTGGCAGCGCGGGCCCGAGGAACGCCTGCGCGGCGGCGGCTGCACGCGGATTCTCGAAGGCGGCCGCGTGTTCGAGCGCGCGGGGATCGGTTTTTCCGACGTCGCCGGCGATGCGCTGCCGCCGTCGGCGAGTGCCGCGCGCCCGCAGCTGGCCGGCCGCGGCTTCGAGGCGCTCGGCGTGTCGCTCGTGCTGCATCCGCGCAACCCGTACTGCCCGACCGTGCACATGAACGTGCGGATGCTGATCGCGACGAAGCCCGGCGAGGCGCCGATCTTCTGGTTCGGCGGCGGCATGGATCTGACACCGGTTTATCCGTTCGAGGACGACGCGCGGCATTTCCACCAGACCTGCAAGGACGCGCTCGATCCGTTCGGCGCCGAGCTCTACCCGCGCTTCAAGACGTGGTGCGACGAGTATTTCTTCCTGAAGCACCGCAACGAGACGCGCGGCATCGGCGGGATCTTCTTCGACGATTTCTCCGAGCCCGGATTCGAACGCTCGTTTGAGATGATGCAAAGCGTCGGCGACGCGTTCCTGAACGCGTACCTGCCGATCGTCGAATGCCGTGTCGCGCTGCCGTACGGCGAGCGCGAACGCGACTTCCAGGCTTACCGGCGCGGCCGCTACGTCGAATTCAACCTCGTGTTCGACCGCGGCACGCTGTTCGGGCTGCAAAGCGGCGGCCGGACCGAGTCGATCCTGATGTCGATGCCGCCGGTCGCGCACTGGCGTTACGACTGGCAGCCCGAGCCGGGCTCGCCGGAAGCGCGCCTGAGCGAGTTCCTCGTGCCGCGCGACTGGGTCTGAGCCCGCCGCGCCCCGCCGCCTCAAGAACAGGACACGTTTTTCTGGACACCACCACCCGCCCCGCCCCGCAGCCGCTGTCACGTCGTATCGGCCTGCTGGGCGGCACGTTCGACCCGATCCACGACGGCCACCTCGCGCTCGCGCGCCGGTTCGCCGACGTGCTCGGCCTGACCGAACTCGCGCTGCTGCCCGCCGGGCAGCCGTACCAGAAGCGCGACGTGTCGGCCGCCGAACATCGGCTCGCGATGACGCGCGCCGCTGCCGGCTCGCTGTCGCTGCCCGGCGTGACGGTCACCGTCGCGACCGACGAGATCGAGCACGCGGGGCCGACCTATACGGTCGAGACGCTCGCACGCTGGCGCGAGCGGATCGGCCCCGATGCGTCGCTGGCGCTGCTGATCGGCGCCGACCAGCTGGTGCGGCTCGACACGTGGCGCGACTGGCGCAAGCTGTTCGACTACGCGCACGTGTGCGCGTCGACGCGCCCGGGCTTCGACCTCGGCGCGGCGCCGCCGGACGTCGCGCAGGAAATCGCGCGGCGGCAGGCCGGTGCCGACGTGCTGAAAGCGACGCCGGCCGGCCACCTGCTGATCGACACGACGCTGGCGTTCGATATCGCCGCAACCGACATCCGCGCACACCTGCGCGAATGCATCGCGCGTCACGCGCAAATGCCCGATGCGTCGGCCGAGCATGTGCCGGCCGCCGTCTGGGCCTATATTCTTCAACATCGTCTCTACCATTCCTGATTCCATGGATATCCGCAAACTGCAGCGCGTGATCGTCGACGCTCTCGAAGACATCAAGGCGCAAGACATCAAGGTGTTCAACACCAGCCACCTGACCGAACTGTTCGACCGCGTGATCGTCGCGTCGGGCACGTCGAACCGCCAGACCAAGGCGCTCGCGTCGAGCGTGCGCGACAAGGTCAAGGAAGCCGGCGGCGACATCGTCAGCTCCGAGGGCGAAGACACCGGCGAATGGGTGCTGGTCGACTGCGGCGACGCGATCGTGCACATCCTGCAACCGGCGCTGCGCCAGTACTACAACCTCGAGGAAATCTGGGGCGACAAGCCCGTGCGGATGAAGCTCGGCGGCGGCAAGGGTCCGAACGGTCTCGCTACCGCCAGCGAAGAAGAGGACGACGAGGAAGAAGCGCCCGCACGCCCGGCGCGCAAGACGGCTGCCCGCCGCCGCTGAGCCGCAGCGAGTCGTCCCGATGAAGCTTTTCATCCTCGCGGTCGGCCACAAGATGCCCGGCTGGATCGCGTCCGGCTTCGACGAATACACGAAGCGGATGCCGCCCGAGCTGCGCATCGAACTGCGCGAGATCAAGCCCGAACTGCGTTCGGGCGGCCGCAGCGCGGAAAGCGTGATGGCGGCCGAGCGGCAGAAGATCGAGGCCGCGCTGCCGAAGGGCGCGCGCATCGTCGCGCTCGACGAGCGCGGCCGCGACTGGACCACCATGCAGCTCGCGCAGGCGCTGCCCGGCTGGCAGCAGGACGGCCGTGACGTCGCGTTCGTGATCGGCGGTGCCGACGGGCTCGATCCGGAACTCAAGGCGCGCGCCGACCTGTTGCTACGCATCTCGAGCATGACGCTGCCGCACGGGATGGTGCGCGTGCTGCTTGCCGAACAGCTTTACCGCGCGTGGAGCATCACGCAGAATCACCCCTACCATCGCGCATGACGTGCCGTCCTCGGGACGCGCGCCGCGCGCGCTCAACGAGATAACGACACCATGCCGTCCAGCACGCCCCCTGCCCTTTTCCCGACCCTTTACCTCGCTTCGCAAAGCCCACGCCGCCAGGAGCTGCTGCAGCAGATCGGCGTGCGCTTCGAATTGCTGCTGCCGCGCCCCGACGAGGACGCGGAGGCGCTCGAAGCCGAGCTGCCCGGCGAAGCCGCCGATGCGTACGTGCAGCGCGTGACCGTCGCGAAGGCGGAGGCCGCGCGGGCGCGTCTCGTCGCGAGCGGCAAGCCGGCCGCGCCGGTGCTGGTTGCGGACACCACGGTGACCATCGACGGCGCGATCCTCGGCAAGCCGGCCGATGCCGACGACGCGCTCGCGATGCTGACCCGCCTCGCAGGCCGCGAACACGAGGTGCTGACCGCCGTCGCGGTGGTCGGCGCCGACGGCGAACTGCTGCCGCCCGCGCTGTCGCGCTCGTCGGTGCGCTTTTCGGCCGCGCCGCGCGACGCGTTCGAGCGCTACGTCGACACCCGCGAACCGTTCGGCAAGGCGGGCGCCTACGCGATCCAGGGACGCGCGGCCGAATTCATCGAGCGAATCGACGGTTCCCATTCGGGTATCATGGGTCTGCCCCTTTTTGAGACTGCCGCGTTGCTGCGCACCGCGCGCGTCGCCTTCTGAATCGCACCATGAACGAAGAAATCCTGATCAACCTCACGCCGCAGGAAACGCGGGTCGCACTCGTCCAGCAAGGCGCGGTGCAGGAGCTTCACGTCGAGCGCACGCTGTCGCGCGGGCGGGTCGGCAACATCTACCTCGGCAAGGTCGTGCGCGTGCTGCCCGGCATGCAGTCGGCGTTCATCGACATCGGTCTCGAGCGCGCGGCGTTCCTGCACGTCGCCGACATCTGGCATCCGCGCCTCGCGGGCGAGCCGCAGTCGGGCGCGCCGCACCAGCCGATCGAGAAGACCGTGTTCGAAGGCCAGACGCTGATGGTCCAGGTGATCAAGGATCCGATCGGCACGAAGGGCGCCCGACTGTCGACGCAGGTCAGCATCGCGGGCCGCACGCTCGTCTACCTGCCGCAGGAGCCGCACATCGGCATCTCGCAGAAGATCGAGAGCGAGGCCGAGCGCGAGGCCGTGCGTGCGCGGCTGACCGCCGTGATCCCGTCGGACGAGAAAGGCGGCTACATCGTGCGCACGATCGCCGAGGACGCGACCTCCGACGAACTGGCCGGCGACGTCGCCTACCTGCGCAAGACCTGGACGACCATCGTGGCCCAGGCGCAGCGGCTGCCGGCGACGAGCCTGCTGTACCAGGATCTCGATCTCGCGCAGCGCGTGCTGCGCGATTTCGCGAACGACGACACGACGCGCATCCAGGTCGATTCGCGCGAGACGTACCAGCGCCTCGCGGAATTCGCGAACGAATTCACGCCGGCGGTGAGCCCGAAGCTGCATCACTACACCGGCGAGCGGCCGCTGTTCGACCTGTACAACATCGAGACGGAGATCCAGCGCGCGCTGTCGCGCCGCGTCGACCTGAAGTCGGGCGGCTACCTGATGATCGACCAGACCGAGGCGATGACGACGATCGACGTGAACACCGGCGGCTACGTCGGCGCGCGCAACTTCGACGACACGATCTTCAAGACCAACCTCGAGGCCGCGCATACGATCGCGCGGCAGCTGCGGCTGCGCAACCTCGGCGGGATCATCATCATCGACTTCATCGACATGGAGAACGCCGAGCATCGCGACGCGGTGCTGTCCGAGTTGAAGAAGGCGCTGTCGCGCGACCGCACGCGCGTGACGGTCAACGGCTTCTCGCAGCTCGGGCTCGTCGAGATGACGCGCAAGCGCACGCGCGAATCGCTCGCGCACGTGCTGTGCGAGCCGTGCCCGACCTGCCAGGGCAAGGGCCAGGTGAAGACGTCGCGCACGGTGTGCTACGACATCCTGCGCGAGATCCTGCGCGAGTCGCGCCAGTTCAATCCGCGCGAATTCCGCGTGATCGCCGCGCAACAGGTGATCGACCTGTTCCTCGACGAGGAGTCGCAGCATCTCGCGATGCTGATCGACTTCATCGGCAAGCCGGTGTCGCTGCAGGTCGAGTCGAACCTGAGCCAGGAACAGTACGATATCGTGCTGATGTAAGGTCATGCGCGGCGATCTCCGAATCGGGAGATCGCCCCCCTTGCCGCGGGCATCGAGCAAAAATATCAGTTGGCACGCCGAGCTTCGAGGGCTCGGGCAACGTAAGCGCCCGCTGGCGAGCGAAGCACGGCCGCTTGATATCAACTTTGGTCACTGAGCATTTGACGCACCGCAGCAGTGTCACTATAATTCGCGCCGCGGGGTGGAGCAGTCTGGCAGCTCGTCGGGCTCATAACCCGAAGGTCATAGGTTCAAATCCTATCCCCGCAACCAAACATCGAAGCCCGCTTTGCGACAGCAAGCGGGCTTTTTGCATTTCGCCGATTCGCTGGTTCGTATCGCTCGACTCGAAGCCGCCGGCCCTGGCAAAGCCGAAGACGCTCGCCATCCCTGTATCATTCGGTCACGCGTGCAATCAGCCGCCGGCCGAGCCGCACCGCGAAAGCTAAGTCGATCGATTGTTCAACGATGGTTTTCTGATCGGCCGCGCGACAGCACGATATCGCGACGACGCAACGCTCGCCCCTTTCGCGACCGGCCGGACCGCGCGGCACGTCGGGACAGTGCCCGCAGCGGCCGCCGCGCTATCCTTTCCCACCTCACATTCACTCACCACACACCATGAGCCAACGCCACAACCGCCGCCAGCGCAAGAAACTCCACATCGCCGAGTTCCAGGAACTCGCGTTCAACGCGGCCGCGCAATACCGCAACGAGCTGTCCGACCTCGAACGTGGCCAGCTGATCGATGCATTCATCGATTTCGTCGAAGCGAACGGGCTGCTGACCGTCGCCTCCGCTGACGAAGGGATCGGCGCCTACGTGATCTCCGGCGCGCCGCGCGGCACGACCACCGACGCCGACCGCGAGAACGTGCGGGCGTGGCTGGCCGCACGTCCGGAGCTGACCGACGTCCGGGTCAGCGAATTCACCGACGCGTGGTATCCGGACGCCTGACGCTCCGTTTTCTCCCTGCTTCATGCAGCGCCCGCGCCTGCCCGCCATGACGGCGGCGGGCCGGGGCGGCACCCGTGTGAGCCGCCCCTCATCCGCCGGCCTTCCCCGTCGCCCGACTGCGACGCGACGGCCGCCGATCCCTACCTTTCCCCGACAGTCCGCCTCCAGCAAGCCATCGAAATCGGCCCTGAAAGGAAGACACGTTAAACTCTCACCTCGCGTGGTGCGCCGCCCGCACCCGCCATCCATCGCCAGCCGCGCGCCTCCGGGCCCGGCCCCCGACCCATGGAGTGAGTGTCAATGAGCGGCGGATTTCCGTTTCCCGCATCCCGCATGTCGTTCCCGTCCTCGACGGTCTTCCTCGTTCTCGCCGCCGCGCTGCTGTCCGGCTGCGGGCTGCTGCCGACGCAGAATCCGCCCGCGCCGATCAGCGAAGCGCTCGTCGAGCCCGTCGAGGAAACCGCCGGCGAACCGCTGACGATGCCGCCCGTGCCGGCGCCGACGCAGCCGGAAGCGCCGGAAGCACCGAAGAAACCGCACCGCGAAGTGACGCGGCCGAAACCCGTGCAGCGCCCCGAAACACCGACGCCTCCGCCACCACCGCCCGCCCCGATCGTCGCGACGCGCCCGCTCGACCGCACGCAGATCCATGCGCTGCTCGACAGCGAGGTCGCGCGCCGCAACGGCAAGGTGATCGGCCGCGCGGTCGACATGGTGGCCGACGCGAGCGGCAAGCCGCGCGAGATGATCGTCAACCTGCAGGGCTTCATGGGTGTCGGCGACCGCAAGGTCATCTTCCCGTGGAACGTGTTCCGCTTCACGCCGGGCGGCAAACAGGAGCCGATCGTGCTCGACGTGCCGTCGGGCGACCTGCCTCCGGCCGCGCGGCCGAAGGCCGTGCCGCTGTCGGGTTCGGCCGCGGCGTCGCCCGCGACGCGACTGCCGATGCTCGACAGCGATGTCGAGCGCCCGAACGGCACGAAGATCGGCCGCATCGTCGACGTGCTGATCGACCGCGCCGCGCAGCCGCAGGCGGTCGTGCTCGACCTCGGCGGGCTCGTCAACACCGACCGCCGCTCGATCGCCGCGAGCTGGGGCGCGCTGCGCTTCGTCACGCGCGACAAGGCGCTGCATCCGCAGCTCGACCTGAACGATGCGCAGATCAAGGCGTCGCCGCCCTACGCGGCCGACAAGCCGATCATCGCGGTCTTCCCGCCCGTTGCCCCGGCACCGGTGCCGGCTTCGTCTGCGAGTGCCACCCGATGACGATCAAGCATTCCGTCAGCGTGCGCAGTCTGCGGTCCCTCGACTGGCTCAACTTTTTCGTTGCAAACGTTCAAACCGGGTTCGGTCCGTTCATCGCGTCCTACCTCGCGTCGCACAAGTGGACGCAGGGCGAGATCGGCATGGTGCTGTCGATCGGCACGATCAGCGCGATGGTCAGCCAGGTGCCGGGCGGCGCGGCCGTCGATGCGCTGAAGAACAAGAAAGGCGCGGCCGCGTGGGCGATCGCGGCCATCATCCTGTCCGCGGTGCTGCTCGCGTCGAGCCCGACGATCGTGCCGGTGATCGCGGCCGAGGTGTTCCACGGCTTCGCGAGCTGCATGCTCGTGCCGGCGATGGCCGCGATCTCGTTCTCGCTGGTCGGCCGTGCCGATCTCGGCGACCGGCTCGGCCGCAACGCACGCTGGGCGTCGATCGGCAGCGCGGTCGCGGCGGGCCTGATGGGGCTCACCGGCGAGTATTTCTCCGCGCGCGCGGTGTTCTGGCTGACCGCCGTGCTGGCGTTGCCCGCGCTGTTCGCGCTCGCGATGATCCAGCCGACCCACGAAGTGATCCCGCAATCGTCGAAACCCGACGATCACGACGAAGGCGAGCACCGCGAGACGCTGCTCGAACTGCTGCGCGATCGCCGGATGCTGATCTTCGCGGCGTGCGTCGTGCTGTTCCACCTGTCGAACGCGGCGATGCTCAACCTCGCGGCCGGCGAAGTGACGGCCGGGATGGGCGAGAACGTGCAGCTCGTGATCGCCGCGTGCATCATCGTGCCGCAGGCGATCGTCGCGATGCTGTCGCCGTGGGTCGGCCGTTCCTCGCAACGCTGGGGACGCCGGCCGATCCTGCTGCTCGGCTTCTCCGCGCTGCCGGTGCGAGCGCTGCTGTTCGCCGGCGTGAGCAGCCCGTACCTGCTCGTGCCGGTGCAGATGCTCGACGGCATCAGCGCGGCCGTGTTCGGCGTGATGCTGCCGCTGATCGCGGCCGACGTCGCGGGCGGCAAGGGCCGCTACAACCTGTGCATCGGGCTGTTCGGGCTCGCGGCCGGGATCGGCGCGACGCTCAGCACGGCCGTGGCCGGCTATGTCGCCGATCACTTCGGCAATGCGATCAGCTTCTTCGGGCTCGCCGCTGCCGGCGCGCTCGCGGTGCTGCTCGTCTGGCTCGCGATGCCCGAAACGCGCGTCGAGAACGGCGACGCACCCGAGGGCACGCCGGCCGCCGCCTCGTCCGAACAGGCGCACTGACACACGCACCGCCGCCCCGCTTCTTGGCCGACACGATGGATACGATCAGGACCCTCAACGAAGCCCGCCAACAGATCCAGCAGTCGATCTTCGATCTGTTCAAGGGGCTGACTTTCGGCGAACGCCTCACGCAAGGCGCGCTGATGGCGCTGCAGGCCGTGTGCGGCGCGTGCCTCGCATACGCGATCGGCCGCGCGTTGCACACCGAGCAGGCCGTGTGGGCGGCGATCACCGCGATCGCCGTCACGCAGCACAACTATTCGGACACGATGTCGCTGTCGCGCGACCAGTTCATCGGCGCGATGATCGGCGGCGTGGTCGGCTTCGCGGGGGCCGCGCTCGGCGGCGATCGCCTCGTCGCCTATGCGATCGCGGTCGCGATCACGATCGTCGGCTGCTGGTGCCTGAACGTCGGCAGCGCGGCGCGTCTCGGCGGCGTCACCGCGACGATCGTGCTGCTGTTTCCGGGTAACGGCCCGCTGTGGGACATTCCGCTGATGCGGCTCGGGGAAGTCGCGCTCGGCACCGTCTGCGCGCTGGCGGTGTGCTGGGCAATGTCGCGGATCGAGCGACGCTGGTTCCGCCGGGCGGCGAAGTCGGACCAGGACAAGTGACGCGGTTGCCGGGACGCACGCCCCGGCAACCGGATGAAGCGACGAGCAGCGGCAGGTGTGGCCGGTGTTACGGACCGACCCGCAGCACGATGCCCGAGCCGATCTGCACGAGCAGATAGTCGCCGCCGACGCCGACCCAGTGATAGCCGCGCGGCGGCGGGCTCAGCCGATAGCCGCGCCAGTCGTCGACCACGTACTGGCGATCGCGGAATTCGTCCGGGAGCCGGTCGCCCTTGTGCCAGTCGCGGCGCGGCTGGTCGGCCCAGCGCGGCGGTACGTCGTCGTCGCGATGCATCGCCTGGCCGGGCGGCATGTGCTTCGGGCCGTGGCCGCGGTGCATGCCGTGATTGCCGTGGTCACCGTGGTTGTCGTCGTTGCCGTGCCCCTGCGCCATCGCGACCGGCGCGGCGAAACTCGCCGCAACCAGCGCGGCCAGCATCATCCCGTGCATCTTCCTCATCGTCCTTCCCTCCGTGTTGTCACGTCGAACCGGAAACAACTGGACTTGCCCGATCAAGACTAGCACACGGGTGCGACCCGACTTTGTGTCACGCCGCCTGCTGCTGGTACTGGATCCGGTGCAGGTGCGCGTACAGCCCGCCGTGGCGCAGAAGTTCTTCGTGGCTGCCCTCTTCGACGATCTTGCCGGCTTCGAGCACGAGGATCCGGTCCGCGCGCTCGATCGTCGACAGCCGGTGCGCGATCACGAGCGTCGTGCGCCCTTCCATCAACCGCTCGAGCGCGGCCTGCACGTGACGCTCGGATTCCGAATCGAGCGCGGAAGTCGCCTCGTCGAGGATCAGGATCGGCGCGTCCTTGTAGATCGCGCGCGCGATCGCGAGCCGCTGCCGCTGACCGCCCGACAGTCGCATCCCGTTGCCGCCGACCAGCGTGTCGAGCCCGTCGGGCATCGCGGCGACCGCGTCGGCGAGGTTCGCGGCCTCGAGCGCCGCCTGCACGCGTGCGCGGTCGGGCGTCTGCCCGTACGCGACGTTCGCGGCGATCGTGTCGTTGAACAGCACGACGTCCTGGCTGACCATCGCCATCTGGCCGCGCAGCGCGTGGATGTCGTAGTCGGCCACCGGCACGCCGTCGACCAGGATCGCGCCGCCCGTCGGGTCGAAGAAGCGCGGCAGCAGGTTCACGAGGGTCGTCTTGCCGCTGCCGGACGGCCCCGCGAGCGCGATCATCTCGCCCGGCGCGACCTTGAACGAAATGCGGTCGAGCGTCGGCCGCTCGGAGGCGCCGTAGTCGAACGACACGTCGCGGAATTCGATCTCGCCGCGCGCGTGCGCGAGCGCCCGGCCGCCGCCCTGCGGCTCGGCGGGCTCGTCGATCAGCCCGAAGATCAGCTCGGCGGCCGTCATCCCACGCTGCAGCGGCTGGTTGACGTCGATCAGGTGCTTGAGCGGCGAAATCACCAGCAGCATCGACGTGACGAACGCGACGAAACCGCCGACCGTCGTCTGGTCGTTGGTCGACTGCACGACCGCGATCGTGATCACGACCGCAAGCGCGATCGACGCGAGGAACTGCGTCAGCGGCTGCGCGAGCCCGCCCGAGATCGTCATGCGCATCGCGTACCCGCGCAGGCGCTTGCTCATCGTCGTGAAGCGGTCCATCTCGTACGCTTCGCCGTTGTGCACCTTGACGACCTTGTAGCCGCCGACCGTCTCCTCGACGATGTACGACAGCTCGTTGGTCAGCGTCTGGTGCTCGCGGTTCAGGCGGCGCAGGCGGCGGTTGATCTTGCTGACGAGCCAGCCGATGCCCGGCAGGATCACCGCGACGATCAGCGTGAGCCGCCAGTTCAGGTAGAACAGGTAGCCGAGCAGGAACACCACGGTCAGCGAGTCGCGCACGAGCGTGACCATCACGCCAGTCAGCACCGACAGGATCTGGTTGACCTCGAACACGATCGCGTTGATCACCGTGCTCGCGGTCTCGCGCTGGAAGAACGACGCGCCGGTGTGGAGCATCCGCTGGAACATCTCGAGCCGCAGCTGCAGCAGGATGCGGTTCGATACGTAGTTGAGCAGGTAATTCGACGTGTACTGCGACACGCCGCGCACGAGCGCGAGGCCGATCACCGCGATCGGCACGTACCATTTCGCGCTGTCGCTGCCGTGCGAGCCGAAGCCGTGGTCGAGCAGCGGCTTGAGCAGCGCCGGGATCCCGGCTTCCGTGGCCGCGACGACGCCCATCGTCATCACGGCGAGCAGCACGATGCCGATGAGCGGCCGGATGTACGGCCACAGGCGCTTGAGGACCGTGAGCGGCGAGGTACCGGTGCCGTCCATCGGTTTGCGAAGAGTGTTCTGGGTTTCCAAGGCAATCCTTCTTGAGCCGCGACGCGGCGCCCGGGGCGTGACTGCCCGGGATTCGCCCCGTCCGGCGGGTGCCGAAAAAGGCCCAACATTATAGCTGGACCGCCCCCGCCGGCATGGCCGTCGCCGAAGCGGCCGGCTGCCTGCGCGCGGGTATACTGCCGCTCACCGTTTTCTCCGCCTTTTCGACGATTTCATGGCAGAACCCACCCTCGGCGTCGCCCTCATCGCCCTCAACGCGGCCGCGCGGCTCGCGCAGTGCCTCGACGCGCTGACCTTCGCCGACGACGTCGTCGTGATCGACGGCGGCAGCACCGACGATACGGTCGAGATCGCCCGCGCGCACGGCGCGCGCGTGATCGTCGAGCGCGACTGGCCGGGCTTCGGCCCGCAGAAGAACCGCGCGCTCGACGCGCTCGACACCGACTGGATCCTGTCGCTCGACACCGACGAGGTAGTCAGCCCGGAACTCGCGCAGTCGATCCGCGCGGCCATCCGCACGCCGGCCGCGCAGGTCTACGCGCTCGACCGGCTGTCGAGCTTCTGCGGCCAGTGGATCCGCCATAGCGGCTGGTATCCGGACTGGGTGCCGCGCCTGTTCCGGCGCGGCACCGCCCGCTTCTCCGACGACCTGGTGCACGAGCGGCTCGTCTTCGACACCCCTGCGCAGCGGCTGCCGGGCAAGCTGATGCACTATTCATACGAGGATTTCGAAACCGTCGTGCGCAAGCTCGATGCGTATTCGACGGCCGGCGCGCGCCAGCGCCGCGCGGCCGGCCAGCGCGGCGGCTTCGGCAAGGCGCTCGCGCGCGGCGCATGGGCGTTCGTGCGGACCTACGTGCTGCGGCGCGGGTTTCTCGACGGCCGCGCGGGCTTCATGATCGCCGTGTTCAACGCGGAAACCGTCTACTACCGGTTCCTGAAGCTCGGCCACGAAGCGGCCCGCTGACCGCGCCCGCCCTGCCGCCACCCTGACGCCGCCGGCATGCGGCCGGCCCGGCGTTACAATGCCGGGCTGCCCGCGCGCCATGCGCGCCCGAGCACACGGCGCAGCGCTGCGCGCCGCCGATACGACGACCACCGAATCCGACCGCCATGTTCTCCATCATCATCCCGACCTGGAACAACCTGCCGTACCTCAAGCTCGTCGTCGACAGCCTGCGCCGTCATTCGGCGTACGACCACCAGATCATCGTGCACGTGAACGACGGCGCGGACGGCACGCTCGACTGGGTGCGCAGCGAAGGCATCGAGCACACCGCGTCGCCGGCCAACATCGGCATCTGCCACGCGGTGAACCTGGCCGCCGCCCGCGCGACGCGCGACTACGTCGTCTACATGAACGACGACATGTACTGCTGCCCGGGCTGGGACGCGGCGCTCGTGCGGCGCATCGAGCAGATGCCGACCGACCTGTTCATGCTGTCCGGCACGATGGTCGAGCCGGTCGACACGCGCAACCCGTGCGTCGTCGTCAGCAACTTCGGCCGCGACGCCGAACAGTTCGACGCGGCCGGCCTCGTCGCGGCCACGCCGCGGCTCGCGCGCGCGGACTGGCTCGGCTCGACCTGGCCGCCGACGCTCGTGCACCGCGACTGGTGGAACCGCATCGGCGGCTACAGCAGCGAGCTGTCGCCGGGGATGAGCAGCGACAACGACTTCTCGATGAAATTCTGGGACGCCGGCTGCCGGATCTTCCTCGGCGTGGGCGACAGCCTCGTCTATCACTTCCAGCAGAAGAGCACCGGCAAGATCGTCAAGAACGACGGCCGCCGCCAGTTCCTCAACAAATGGGGCATGACGCAGGCCACGTTCGACCGCTATTACCTGCATCGCGGCGAGCCGGCCGGCGCGCGTGTCGCGCTCGACACGCCGGCCGTCGAAGGGCGCCTCAAGCGTGCGCTGCTGCGCTCGCGGATCAAGCGCGCGTTCAGCTGACCCGACCCCGGAAACGGCACGGAAACGCCCGCGGCTTCGCGTATACTGCGCGCTTCGTCCCGCGCGGTGCCGCCGGGACGCGCGGCGCGCAGCACGGTGCCCGCATGCCGCATTCGTCCATTCGACAGGTTCCGATGCTTTCGTTTTCCGCTCCCGCCTCGCGGCGCCTGACCGCCGCCCGCGCCTTCGCCGTCGTCGCGCTCTGCATGGTGCCCGTCTCGACCGCGCTGACCAACGTGTTCTGCGGGCTGTTCGCGGCCGCGCTCGTCATCTCCCCCGAATTCTGGCGCGACCTGCGCACGTTCGTCGCCGAACCGGCGTCGCTCGCGGCGCTCCTGATCCTCGCGGCACTGGCCGCGAGCGTCACCTATACGGTCGCGCCGCACCCGAAGGCGTGGAACTGGGTCGCCAAGTACGACAAGCTGTTGCTGCTGCCGTTTGCCGTGCTGGCCTTCCGCCATTCGAACTGGGCGCCGATCGTGCGGCGCGCCTGGTTCGGCACGCTGTGCGTGATCCTGCTGCTGTCGACCACCAACTATCTCGGGCTGACCGCGATCGGGCCCGCGCATTCGAGCGAGCTGCCGCTGTCGCGCGCCTGGGTGTTCAAGAACCACATCGCGGCCGGCATGTTCGGCGCGCTGCTGTTCTACCAGGCGGCCGACCTCGCGCTGTCGGCCCGCACCGCGCTGTCGCGTGCCGCGTATGCCGCCGTGGCCGCATGGTCGCTGATCAACGTGTTCGTGATGCTGCAGGGACGCACCGGGCAGGTCATCGCGCTGCTGCTGATCCTCGTCGTCGCGGTGCGCTTCGTGCTGCTGCTGCGCCGCCAGTCGGCGCTGCGCGCGGGGCTCGCCGCCGGGGCGCTGGTCCTGGCCGGCGTCGCGCTCGTCGTCGCCGCGTGCACGGTGCACAACGGCCGGCTCGTGAAGGTCGTGTCGGAAGTGCAGCAGTATCGGCAGACCGATGCGGTCACGTCGACCGGGCTGCGTCTCGAGTGGTACAAGAAGGGGCTCGAGCTGTATCGCCAGCGCCCGGTGATCGGCTACGGCGCCGGCGGCCTCGAGTTCGAGTTCGAGAAGCTCACGGCCGGCAAGACGGCTGCCGAAGGCCAGCTCACGTCGAATCCGCATAACGAATACCTGCTGATGGCCGTGCAGCTCGGCACGCTCGGCGTATTGCTGTTCGTGAACCTGATCGTGCAGATCGCGCGCGGCAGCCGCGCGCTCGACCCGCGCTCGCGGCATGTGCTGCTCGGGTGGCTCGCGATCTTCGCGATCGGCAGCCTTGCGAATTCGCTGCTGCTCGATTTCGCCGAAGGTCACCTGCTGGTGCTGCTCGCCGGGATCCTGCTCGGCTGCGGCACGCGCACGGAAGCGCTGCCGCGCGAAACGTCGGCGATCCGGCGCAGCGCGTAACGCATCATGTGACGCTCTGGCGGGCAGCGCGGGTTGCCGCCTGCCGCCTGCCGCCGGTTCGGCTGCTACGGCTGCTACGGCTGCTACGGCTTCTACGGCTTCAGTGGCTTCAGTGGCGGCGCATGCGTGCCGCTTGTCGGAAGCACGGCCGCGCGGCGGCGCCGCGTCGCCACTCCCCACTTTTCGACTCAGGAAACGTACGGCTTTCGCGCGTCAGTCCGGGCGCGCGCGGTGCAGTCGCGACGTGTCGACGACCGCGTCGGCGGCGCCCGGCGGATTCAGTCCGAGCATCTCGGCGGCCGCCGCCTTCACGCGCTGCGTGCCGAGATTGACGAGACAGTCGCTGTGGCTGTCGACATGGCGCTCGCAGCCTTCGTGCCGGCACGGCACGCAATCGCCCTCGCCCTGCAGCAGCCATACGTTGCCGTGCCGCGCGGAGCCGCGCAGCGCCCACGGGTTCTCGGTCGCCGGCCAGTGCTGCGGCCACGGCCCCCAGCGCACCGGATCGGACGGACCGAACAGCGCGATCGTGTCGGTGCCCGTCGCGGCCGCAACGTGCGTCGCGCCCGTATCGGGCCCGATGAACAGCCGCGCGCGCCGCACCAGCTCCGCGCTTTCGCCGAACGTGAGGCGGCCGACCAGGTTCAGCACGTCGCCGCCCGCCTCGGCCGCGACCTGCTCCGCGTACTCGCGCTCGCGATCGGCCGGGCCGCCCGACAGCGCGATCGCAAACCCCTGCGCGCGCAGCCATTCGATCATCTCGACCCAGCCTTCGAGCCGCCATTGCTTGTAGCGGAACATCGGATACGGATGCAGCACGACGAGCGGCTTGCCGTCGCGGATCGCCGGCGATTCGGCGAGCCACGCGTCGAAACGCGCGCGCCGCGCGGGATCGTCGCCGATGCCCGGCGCGACCACCTCGGATACGGGCTCGATGCCGATCACCGGCGCGAGCGCAAGCGTGCTGACGACCGTATGCGCGGACTCGTGATGATTGATCGCGATGCCGTTCAGCATCATTCGAGTCAGCCACGTGACGCGGTTCGGATCGACGAGACCGACGCGCTTGCGGCCGGCGAACCAGCTGTAGAAGCGCGGCCGGTCGGAGCTCAGTGCCGCGCATGCGAGATCGTAGCGGCGCCACATCGACAGCGCATCGCGCAGCCGCTCGCGGAACCCCGCGCGCTGCGCGACGACGATCACGCGCCGCACGTCGGGGTTGTGCTCCAGCACGCCCTCGGTGCCGCGAAACACCAGCATGTCGATCTGCGCATCGGGCCAGCGCGCCTTCAGCGAACGCACGAGCGGCGTCGTCAGCAGCACGTCGCCGATACGGCGCGGGGCTGCGACGAGGATGGTTCGGGGCGGGCGGGCGGAAGAAAACAGGGCCACGGCGATCGTTCCGTCTAGCTGGCTGGACAAGGCTCGCAATGTACAGGATTTTGCGGCCGGTGGCGTGGCGTCGGGTGCGGGCGTCGGCGAAGTGCCGCGGTTGGCGGTTGGCGGTTGGCGGTTGGCGGTGAGCGGTGAGCGGTGAGCGGTGAGCGGTGAGCAGTGAGCAGTGGGCAGTGGGCGGTGAGCGGCAGCCGGTGGCAGGCGGTTGGCAACACCGCAGGCCACGACGCACGGCGGGGCCTGCCGCCGCCGCGCCGCCTGGCCCCGTTTGCGCGTCCGATGACGGTGCCGGCAATGCAGGCGCCGCCGGCCTTCCGGGGGCTACGAAACGATCGCGCCGACCGCGGGTGCCGCGAGCGTCGCGGCCGGGAGCGGCATCGCACCCCCCATCGCGTCGTCGAGCTGTCCGGCCTGCGTCAACAGATGAAGCACCGCGCGCTCGAGCGCGTCGATGCCGATCGCGTCGACCGTCGCGCCGGCCCGCAGGATCATGTGCGGCACGCCGAGCGGATGCCAGCGCCGGTATTTCTCGGGGCGGTCCTCGAACAGCGCGGCGACCGGCACGCCGAGCGCCGACGCGAGATGCACGGGGGCGCTGTCGGCCGACACGATCGCGTCGAGCAGGCTCGCGGCGGCCACCAGTTCGACGACCGACGACGGCGCGACATGCCGGGCGTTGACGTCCCGCCACGCGTCGCGGTCGGCGGCGGCCTCGGCCGACACGGCGGAATCGCGGAACACGATCACGTCGGCGAACGGTGCGAGCCGCCGGCCGAGGTCGCGCCATCGCTCGGCCGGCCAGCGCCGCTCGGCCGCCTTGTTCGACACGAACAGCCCGACGCGCGGTTTCGTGCGAGGCCCGAGCAGCCGATACCACGTGTCCTGCAGCGCACGGTCCGGGTGGACGGACAGCACGAGACCGTCGAGATCGGCGCGGCCGAGTTCGGGCACGAGCCGGAATCCCGACAGCGCTTCATGGCAAATCGGCCGCGACGCGACATGGTCGGGCTTGCGGTCGTCGAATTCGGAATCGGCATCGTGCCAGCGGCAATCCTTCACGCCGAGCTGCCGCGCGAACCGGATGCTGCTGCGATGCATGCCGCCGTTCGGCACGACCACGAGGTCGAACCGCAGGCGGCGCAGCCGGCGCACGAGCCGCAGCCGGTCGAAGAACGCGCGCATCCGTCCGGGGCGGTCGTTGCGCTCGCACTGACGGCTGTACACGTAGGTATGGACCGTGTGCACGTCCGGGTTGCCGGCCAGCGCGGCCGCGTTGTAGCGGTTCGCGACCACGTGCAGCTCCTTGCCCGGCCAGCGCTGTTTCAGCGCGCCGAGAAAAGCGGTCGTGCACAGCATGTCGCCCAGAAAATCAATCCGGATCACGAGGATCCGCCCCGTCGGTTTCCCGTTGGCCATCGTTGTTGTGATGCTGTCGATTTTTTATCGTCGCGCACCAGCCGGCATCCTGGCGTTCTTTACCGTGCCGGCTTCGTCGCGTGGTCGCTCGCGGCACCGCGACGCATCGCGTGCCGCGCGGAACCGTCCCCGTCTGATTCGCGCGCGCGATGTCGCCGCCGGCCGGCGGACAGACCGCAACCGGCGCCGTATCGGCGTCGCGCGACGGATTGTATAGCGTCCGGATGACGGCCCCAAGCATCCGCCGACATGAAAACGGCCCGCCGCACCGCACGATGGCGATGCGACGGGCCGCGCAGGCAACGACCGTCCGGCGGGGACCGTCAGTAAGTGATTTCGACGATGCTGCCGTCGAACGTCGCGCGCAACTCCGCGAGCAGCGTGTCGCTCGGCTTCACGCGCCACGCGTCACCGAGACGCATTTCCCCTTGCGCGCGCGCGTTGCTGTAGTGAACCTGAACCGCGAGCCCGTTCGGCAGCGGCGCCTGCGGGCGACGCCCGCCGTCGCGCCCGCCGCCGCGCGGCGCGGGTACCTCGACCGCGGGCGCGGCCGAATCGTCCTTCGACACGTGCGGCTCGAGCACGCGGCGCAGCGCCGCCGCATCCGCATTGCCGTTCATCGTGAGCCGCACCGCCTGCGCGTAGCGGCTACGCGCGCGTTCGAGATCCATCACCGTGTCGGCCGTGAAGCGGATGCCGCCGGTGAACGCATCGTTGCGCGCCTGCCCCTGCACGATCAGCAGTTCGTCTTCCTTGAACAGCGCCTTGTTCGCCTCGAACTGCTCGTTGAAGATCGTGATCTCGCACTGGCCCGAGCCGTCGTCGAGCAGCGCGATCAGCATCTTGCCGCGCTGGGTCATCTGCGTGCGCAGCGATGCGATGATGCCCGCGACGAGCTTGTCGCGCCCTTCCTTCAGGTCGCCGACCTTCTGCCGCACGAACCGGCGCACTTCGTCGCGATACGCGTCGAACAGGTGGCCGGACAGGTAGAAGCCGAGTGCGCCCTTCTCTTCCTGCAGGCGGCGCTTGTCGTCCCACGCGGGTTCGTCGACGAGCGCATGCGCGTGCGGCGACTCGGCGCCCATGTCGAACAGCCCGGCCTGCATCGCGTTCGCTTCGGCCTGGTCGGCCGCTTCCATCGCGAGCGGCACCGACGCGATCAGCTGCGCGCGGTTCGCGTTCAGCGAATCGAACGCGCCGGCGCGGATCAGCGCCTCGACCGTGCGGCGGTTGACGACGCGCCGGTCGATCCGCTCGCAGAAGTCGAACAGGTCGGTGAACGGCTTTTCGTCGCGGGCGCGCAGGATCTCCTCGATCGCGTTCTGGCCGCTGCCCTTCACCGCGCCGAGACCGTAGCGGATCGTGCGCGAGCGCTTGCCGTCGGCTTCGGCGACCGGCTCGAACCGGTAATGCGACGCGTTGATGTCCGGCGGCAGCACGGCGAGGTTGTTCACGACGCAGTCGTCGTACAGGATCTTCACCTTGTCGGTGTCGTCCATCGCGAGCGTCATGTTGGCCGCCATGAATTCGGCCGGATGGTGCGCCTTCAGCCACGCGGTGTAATACGCGAGCAGCGCATAGGCGGCCGCGTGCGACTTGTTGAAGCCGTAGCCCGCGAACTTCTCCATCAAGTCGAAGATCTCGTCGGACTTCTCGCGCGTAAGGCCGTTCTTCGCCGCACCCTCGGCGAAGATCTCGCGGTGCTTGGCCATTTCCTCGGGCTTCTTCTTGCCCATCGCGCGACGCAGCAGGTCGGCGCCGCCGAGCGAATAGCCGCCGATGATCTGCGCCATCTGCATCACCTGCTCCTGATAGACCATGATGCCGTAGGTCTCTTTCAGGACGGGTTCGACGCGCGGATCCGGATAGTCGACCTTCTCGCGGCCGTGCTTCCGTGCGCAGAAGCTCGGGATCAGGTCCATCGGGCCCGGACGGTACAACGACACGAGCGCGATGATGTCCTCGAAGCGGTCGGGCTGCGCATCCTTCAGCATGCCCTGCATCCCGCGGCTTTCCAGCTGGAACACGGCGACCGTGTTGGCCTTCTTCAGGATCTGGAACGACGCCGGATCGTCGAGCGGCACCTGCGCGAGCGACCAGTCGGCCTTCGACGCATCGAGGCGGCGAATGTAGCGCTCGGCCCAGTCGAGGATCGTCAGCGTCGTGAGACCCAGAAAGTCGAACTTCACGAGGCCGACGGCTTCGACGTCGTCCTTGTCGTACTGGCTGACGACGCCGCCGTCGTCGCCCTGCGTGTACAGCGGGCAGAAATCGGTCAGCTTGCCGGGCGCGATCAGCACGCCGCCCGCGTGCATCCCGACGTTACGCGTCAGGCCCTCGACGCGCTGCGCGAGGTCGAGCAGCTGGTGCACTTCGTCCTCGTGGTCGTAGCGCTCCTGCAGCTGCGGCTCTTCCTTCATCGCGTCGGCGATGGTCACGTGCTTGCCCGGCTTGAACGGGATCAGCTTCGCGACGCCGTCGGTGAACATGTAGCCGAGATCGAGCACGCGGCCGATGTCGCGCACGGCCGCCTTCGCGGCCATCGTGCCGAAGGTGGCGATCTGCGACACGGCATCCGCGCCGTATTTTTCCTTCACGTACTGGATCACGCGATCGCGGCCGTGCTGGCAGAAGTCGATGTCGAAGTCGGGCATCGACACGCGTTCCGGATTCAGGAATCGCTCGAACAGCAGGTTGTAGCGCAGCGGGTCCAGATCGGTAATGCCGAGCGCGTACGCGACCAGCGAACCGGCACCCGAGCCGCGGCCCGGACCGACCGGCACGCCGTTGTTCTTCGCCCAGTTGATGAAGTCGGCCACGATCAGGAAGTAGCCCGGGAAGCCCATCTTCGTGATGGTCCCGCACTCGAATTCGAGCCGCTTGTAGTACGTGTCGCGCTGCGCGTCGCGCTCCGTCGCATCCGGATACAGCTGTTCGAGGCGCTTCTCGAGCCCCTCCTTCGACAGCTGGACGAGGTAGTCGTCGAGCGACATGCCGTCCGGCGTCGGGAACAGCGGCAGCTTCGGCTTGCCGAGTTCGAGCTTCAGGTTGCAGCGCTTCGCGATCTCGACCGTGTTCGCGACCGCCGACGGCAGGTCGGCGAACAGCGCGACCATCTCGTCCTGCGTGCGGAAGTACTGATCGGTCGTGAAGCGCTTCTGGCGCCGCGGATTCGCGAGCATGTCGCCTTCCGAGATGCACACGCGCGCTTCGTGCGCGGTGAAATCGTCGTCGGTCATGAACTGCGTCGGATGCGTCGCGACGACCGGCAGCTTCAGCGACGCGGCGAGCGTCGCGGCCTGCTGGATGTACGCCTCGGCGCCCGGCTGGCCGTAACGCTGCAGCTCGATGTAGAAGCCGCCCGGGAACACTTTCGCCCAGCGCTCGGCGTGCCGGCGCGCGGCCTCCTCGTTACCGGCCGCGAACGCGAGCCCGATATCGCCCTGCTGCGCGCCCGAAAGCGCGAGCAGCCCTTGCGACAGCTCGCCGTCGAGCCAGCTCGCGTCGAGCTCCGCGCGGCCGCGGTACTGGTTCGTGAGCCACGCCTTCGACAGCAGTTCGCACAGGTTCAGGTAGCCGGTCTTGTCCTTCACCAGCAGCAGCAGGCGCGACGGTTTGTCGCGATCGTCCGGATTGGTGATCCAGACGTCGCAGCCGGCGATCGGCTTGATGCCCTTGCCGCGGGCTTCCTGGTAGAAACGGACGAGGCCGAACGCGTTGCCGAGATCGGTGAGGGCGAGCGCGCCCTGGCCGTCTGCGGCCGCCGCCTTGACGATGTCGTCGAGACGCACGATGCCGTCGGCAATCGAGAATTCGGAGTGAACGCGAAGATGGACGAAGCGGGGATCTGACATGGGCGTTATTGTAGCCGCGTCGCCGCGCAGGCTGCCCAAAAAATCCCCGCGCCCGGCCGTTCGGCCGATGCGCGCGACGCCGGCCGAACGGCCGGGTGCCGGCAGACGTGCAGTTTGCGGGATAATACGGGTTTTCGAATCACCGCCCCGGCTTCGCACCCTTTTTTGCGGGGCCGCCGTGCGCCCGCCGCACGGCCGCGGCCGTTTTCCCGTCGGACCACCATGACCATCGTCAACCTCGCCGCCTACCACTTCGTGTCGCTCGACGCGACCGAGCAATGGCGCCCGCTCGTCACCGCCCGCTGCAACGAACTCGGCCTGCGCGGCACGATCCTGCTCGCGCCGGAAGGCATCAACCTGTTCATCGCCGGCCCGCGCGACGCGACCGACGCTTTCATCGACTACCTCCGCCACGATCCGCTGTTCGAAGGCAAGTTCGCGACGCTGCAGTTCAAGGAGAGCCTGTCCGACTCGCAGCCGTTCCGCCGGATGCTCGTGCGCCTGAAGCGCGAGATCATCACGATGAAGAAGCCCGCGATCAAGCCGGAGCTCGGCCGCGCTCCGTCGGTCGACGCGCACACGCTGAAGGCGTGGCTCGACCGCGGCCACGACGACGCCGGCCGCCCGGTCGTGATGCTCGACACGCGCAACGCGTTCGAAGTGGACGTCGGCACGTTCGACGACGCGCTCGACTACCGGATCGACAAGTTCAGCGAGTTCCCGGAAGTGATCGACGCGAACCGCGCCGATCTCGAGGGCAAGACGGTCGTGTCGTTCTGCACCGGCGGCATCCGCTGCGAGAAGGCGGCGATCCACATGAAGGAAATCGGCATCGAGAACGTGTACCAGCTCGAGGGCGGGATCCTGAAGTATTTCGAGGAAGTCGGCGGCGCGCACTATCACGGCGACTGCTTCGTGTTCGACTACCGCACCGCGCTGAACCCGCAACTGCAGCCGACCGAGAACGTCACGTGCTTCGCGTGCCGCGCGGTCGTCACGCCGGAAGCCCAGCAAGCGCCGAGCTACGTGCCCGGCAAGTCGTGCCCGGCCTGCGCGCAGGCAGCCAGCGCCGCGTAAGCGCCCGTCGCACCGCGTCCCGATGAACGGCTACCGCGGCCGCTTCGCGCCGTCGCCCACCGGCCCGCTGCATTTCGGCTCGCTGGTCGGCGCGCTCGCGAGCTGGCTCGACGCGCGCGCGCACGGTGGCGCATGGCTCGTGCGCATCGAGGACATCGACGGCCCACGCACGGTGCCCGGCGCCGCCGACGACATCCTCGCGACGCTCGCGCATTTCGGCATGACGCCCGACGAGCCGCCCGTGTGGCAAAGCACGCGCGAGGCCGACTATGCGGCCGCGCTCGAACGGCTCGTCGCCGCGGGGCTCGTCTATCCGTGCGGCTGCACGCGCAAGGAAATCGCCGATTCGCTGCGTGCCGCGCACGAGCGCCACACGACGCTCGCCTACCCGGGCACCTGCCGCACCGGCCTGCACGGCAAGCCCGCCCGCGCGTGGCGGCTGCGCGTGCCGGACGGCGACGCGGCGCTCGTCACGTTCGACGACCGCTGGCAGCACACGCAAGCGCAGAACCTCGCGACCGAGGTCGGCGATTTCGTGCTGAAGCGCGCCGACGGCCAATGGGCGTATCAGCTCGCGGTCGTGGTCGACGATGCCGACGCGGGCATCACGCACGTCGTGCGCGGCGCCGACCTGCTCGACTCGACCGCGCGCCAGATCTACCTGCAGCGCTGTCTCGGCGTGCCGACGCCGGCGTACCTGCACGTGCCCGTCGTCGTCGACGCGAACGGCGAAAAGCTCAGCAAGCAGACGGGCGCGATCGCGCTCGAGCGCGACGATCCGCTGCCGGCGCTGCGCGCCGCCGCCGCGCATCTCGGCCTGTGGGCCGACGGCGATCCGTCGATCGATACGCTCGATGCGTTCTACGCGGCCGCGACCGACGCGTGGGCGCGTCGCTTCGGGCCACGCGCCGGTTGAGGCGCTCGCGGGACACCCGTTCGTGTCGACCGTGTTCCTGCGTCCGTCAGCGGTGAGTCCGGTCGCATGCAAGCGTGATGGCAGCCTGAACGGAGCGCCCGCCGGCGACACGGCATCGGAGTAGTCCCGCAGGCTGCCCCCGCCCCACGCGACAAGTCGCCGCCCATCCCGCCCGCTCCTTCACGAATCGTCTCGCCCAATGAAAAACGGGCACATGCTCATCGCATGCACCCGTTTCCGCGGCAGCGCTCGCGCGCCGCACCGACCGCCTGAACCGCCTGCTTACGCCGACGGCTTGCGCGGCATCCCGAAGCCGCCCAGCAGCGCGGCGACCTGACGCTTCGGCCCCTTCTTCTCGGGCTGCTGCGCGGACTTCGTATCTTCCGGCTGCTTCGCCGGCGCCGACGGTTCGTACGGCTTCAGGAAGAAGTCGTCGACCGGCGCCTCGTGACGACGGTGATGGCCGCGCTCGGACCCGCCCGAACGACGCCCCGACGCGCCGCGATGCTCGTCGCGATCGCGACGGCTGCCGCGATCACCGCGCTCACTACGGTCGCCCCCGCGCTCGCCGCCACGATCGTCGTGACGATGGCGCGCCGGCTTGTCGAGCGCGAGCGTCTGCACCTCGAGCGGACGCTTGATCAGTTTTTCGATATCGGCGAGCTGCTTGCGCTCGTTCGGGCTGCACAGCGACAGCGCATCGCCCGTCGCACCCGCGCGGCCCGTGCGGCCGATCCGGTGCACGTAGTCTTCCGCGTTGAACGGCAGGTCGAAGTTGATCACGGCCGGCAGTTCGGCGATGTCGAGGCCGCGCGCGGCCACGTCGGTCGCGACCAGCGCCTCGATCTCGCCGCGCTTGAACGCGTCGAGGGCCTGCATCCGCTCGATCTGCGTCTTGTCGCCGTGGATCGCCGACGCGACCACGCCGTCGCGCTCGAGGTTGCGGGCCAGCCGGCTCGCGCCGATCTTGCTGTTGCAGAACACGATCACCTGCTTGAGCCCGCGATCGCGCAGCAGCTGCACGACGGCGGCCTGCTTGTCGCCTTCGGCGACGTCGTAGACGATCTGCGTGACGTTCGCGTTGGTCGAGTTGCTGCGCGCGACCTCGATCGTCTGCGGGTTGCGCAGGTAGGTCGACGCGAGCTTCTTGATTTCCGGCGAGAAGGTGGCCGAGAACAGCAGCGTCTGGCGTTCCTTCGGCAGCAGGTTCAGGATGCGCTGCAGGTCCGGCAGGAAGCCCATGTCGAGCATCCGGTCGGCCTCGTCGAGCACGAGCATCTGCACCTGCCCGAGGTTCGCTGTCTTTTGCTGCACGTGGTCGAGCAGGCGGCCCGGCGTCGCGATCAGGATCTCGACGCCGCGGCGCAACTCGGCCATCTGCGGGTTCATGTCGACGCCGCCGAACACGACCGCGCTGCGCAACGGCGTGTGCTTGCCGTATGCATGCACGTTCGCGGCGACCTGATCGGCGAGCTCGCGGGTCGGCGTGAGGATCAGCGCGCGCACCGGGTGGCGCGCGGGTGATGCGCTCGTGTTGGCCTGCGGCAGCAGGCGCTGGAGGATCGGCAGCGAGAAACTCGCGGTCTTGCCGGTGCCCGTTTGCGCGGCGCCCATGACGTCGCGGCCGGCGAGCACGACCGGAATGGCCTGCGCCTGGATCGGCGTCGGCGTCGTATAGCCCTGCTCCGCAATGGCTTTCAGGATATCGGCGGCAAGGCCGAATTGATCGAAGGTTGCGTCGACTGGCTTGGCGACAGAATCGGACATGGTGGCGTTTCGCTCAAAAGGCGCGGCGGGGACTTCGTGCGTCAGGCCGGCCGGGCCTGCGCTCATCACATTTCGGAAGTAGACGGAGCCGCGGCGCGCCGCGCGGCGCCGCTCTGGCGCTCGGGACCGGTTCAATTCGAACATCGGGCGCCACAGGCCGTGCGGACTCCGTTCGGCGCGAATGCCGGCGGAAAGGGCCGTATTGTAGCACTGCGCAGCAATCTGTCCGTGACAACGCCGCGAACGGCCCCGGCGGCGGCTCGCGGCGTGCGCCGGCAGGCCGGCGCGGGGCGGATGCGTCGTGCGATCGGGCTATCTCGATCGGCTGATGGTGGAAATACGGGGTCGAATCTCGGGCATCTGCCGCGGGGCATCTGCCGCGGGGCATCTGCCGCGGGGCATCTGCCGCGAGGAATCAGCCGGCGGCCAGCGAGCCCGGGCGCCGCCGGCGCCACGTTCCGGTCCGAGGTCGAACCCGGCTGCCCGCATCGATCGCGGCAACCGGCACGCCCGCGCGGCGTAGCCGATCGCGCGCCGCGTTCAACCCTTCTTCTTTTTCTTCTTCTCGACCTGCACGCAGTCGCCCAGCAGCGGTGCCGCGTTCTGGTCGGCGATCTCGTCGCGCAGCGTCCCTTCCTTGCCCTTCGTCCACCAGGTATAGCGTCCGGCCTGGTAACGCGCGCCCGACGCCGAAACGGTATCGACGAACAGCAGCTGCTGCCCGTTGACCGGCACCAGCGCGAAGCTCTGGCCGTTGCCCGCGCGCCAGTACGACACGCGTACGGGCTGCTTCTGGTTCGCGCACTGATAGAGGGTCTGCACGCGCGCATCGGCGTCGATCTCCTCGACGGTCAGTTGCGCGGCCTGCGCGACGGAAACGGCGGTGCCGGCCAGCGCGAGCGCGGCAAGGGTGTGGCGAATCATGCAGTTCCTCTCACGAGACGGGTGGAAGCGCGCCCTCGCGGGACGCGCGATTGTCGTTGGTTAGGGATCGAGGGTTCGCCCGTCAGGGATCGATGACGTCGGCGCACGCGTCGGTCGGCGCGGCCGCGACGTGGCCGACGAGCGGCACGATCTTCAGCCCGGCCGATGCGACCCGGCACGGCGCGGCCGCGAGGCCGCACCCCGCGAGACTCGCGACCAGCGCCAGCGCGGCGCCCAGCTTGCCGAGCCGTCCGATCCGCTGCCATGTCGACGTCATCGCGCTCTCCTGGTCCGGTCAGCGTGCCGACACGGGCCGCACGGCCGCCGCGGCGCGCTTCGCGCGTTCGCGGGCTTCGTCGACGGTCGCGCCGGTCGCGAGCGCGACGCCCATGCGCCGCTTCGCGAAGCTTTCCGGTTTGCCGAACAGGCGCAGGTCGGCGCCCGGCACGGCCAGCGCGTCGCGCACGCCCTCGAACGCGATACCGCGCTCGTCGAGCCCGCCGTAGATCACCGCGGACGCGGCCGGCGAGCCGAGCGCCGGATCGACCGGCAGCCCGAGAATCGCGCGCGCGTGCAGTTCGAACTCCGACTGGCGCTGCGACGCGAGCGTGACGAGGCCGGTGTCGTGCGGCCGCGGGCTCACCTCGGAGAACCAGACTTCGTCGCCGCGCACGAACAGCTCGACGCCGAACAGCCCGCGCCCGCCGAGCGCCTCGGTCACCTTGTGCGCGATCTCGCGCGACTTTTCCAGCGCGACGGCGCTCATCGGCTGCGGCTGCCACGATTCGACGTAGTCGCCCGCCACCTGCACGTGCCCGACCGGCTCGCAGAAGTAGGTGCGCGTCTCGAGCGTCGCGGGGTCGATCGCGCGCACGGTCAGCTGCGTGATCTCGTAGTCGAAATCGACGAAGCCCTCGACGATCACGCGGCCGTGGTTCACGCGGCCGCCCGCCATCGCGTAGTCCCAGGCGGGCTTCACGTCGGCCTCGGTCCGCACGACCGACTGTCCCTTGCCCGACGACGACATCACCGGCTTCACGACGCACGGCATGCCGATCTTCGCGACGGCCGCGCTGAACGCGTCGAACGAATCGGCGAACGCGTACGGCGAAGTTGCCAGCCCGAGTTCCTCGGCCGCGAGACGGCGGATGCCTTCGCGGTTCATCGTGAGCTGCGTCGCGCGTGCGGTCGGGATCACCTCGGCCAGGCCGGCCGCCTCGATCGCCGCGAGCGCATCGGTTGCGATCGCCTCGATCTCCGGCACGATCAGGTGCGGACGCTCGGCCTCGACGACCGCGCGCAGCGCGGCGGCGTCGGTCATGTCGATCACGTGCGCGCGATGCGCGACCTGGTGGCCCGGTGCGTCCGGATAGCGGTCGACCGCGACGACTTCGACGCCGAGCCGCTGCAACGCGATGATGACTTCCTTGCCGAGTTCGCCCGCGCCGAGCAGCATGACGCGCGTGGCCGAGGGTGAGAGCGGCGTACCGAGCCGCTGACCGATCTGCATGTGATTTCCCGCTGGTTCTGTTGGAGGACGAAAACGGCTTCGATGTTAACACGCACACCCGACGCACACCTCACGCGCACCCGCGCCGGTCCGGCCGGTTTCGTCGCATCGCCCCCCGCAGCGCGAGGCTCGCGGGCGGATTGCGAACGTTTTCACGCGCGAAGTGTCGGCTCGCCTCGCGCGGGGCGGGTGCGTTACTCTTACGCCTTGATCAGAATCCGATGAGGAACGAGGCTCATGTCCCACCTGTCCGCCGCCGCACGCGCACGCACCGGCCTGCTTCGCCCGCTGCGCGCGCCGCTCTGCGCGTTGACGCTTGCCACGCTTCTCGCCGCCTGCGCGATGCCGACCCACCCCGATTCCGCCGCCCCCGCACCCGACCCGTACAACCCCGCCGCCGTCCAGCTGCTCGACGACACGAGCTGGGAGCTCACGAGCTGGGTGAACGCCGACGGCACGCCGCGCACGATTCCGCACGGCGACAACGGCGAGCCGATCAAGCTCGCGCTGTCCACCGAAGCGGGCGTCCGGCGCGCCAGCGGCTTTTCGGGCTGCAACCGCTATACGGGAACCTATGCGCTGAAGAACGGCCTGCTGAGCTTCGGGCCGCTCGCCGGCACGCGCATGGCATGCACGAACACGCTCGGCGGCCAGCTCGAGCACGCGTACCTCGATGCGCTCGCGCACATCGGGAAGACCGGCGTGCAGATGCGCGAGCCGCAGCAGTTGCAGATCGTGACCGAAGCCGGCGCGACGCTGACCTTCACGCGCCGGAGCCCCTGATGCAGCGCGCGGGCGAAGGCCGATCGGCCGCCTTCGCCGCGCGCGGATCCCGGACGCATGCGTCCCGCGGCCTGGAAGCGCATCGACGCCTTCAAACTGCCTTAGAGTCCTGCTCGTCGGCCGGTTAAACTCGGCGGGTCGCGCACTGCGCTCCCCGCCCTCTTCCTGTTTCATCAAAGCATGCACACGGTTGTCTTCGGCTGGTTCGGCATCTCCGCCGTCTGGTTCCTCCTTCTCATCTGGCGTCTCGTTCAGGCGATGCTGCCCGGCGGCGGCGGACTCGCCGGCCGCGGCTCGATTCGCCTGTGGCTCGGCTTCGCGGCCGTGTTCGTCGCGAGCTGCGCGCTGACGAGCCCGCTGTCGGGCCCCGACTCGAATGCGCTCGGCCACGCGTTCTCGAACGGCTTCGCGCATGTGCTCGGCCCGATCGGCACGCCGGTCGCGATGGTCGTGCTGTTCTTCGCGGGCCTGCCGTGGCTGACCGGCATCGGCTGGCGGCAGTTCGCCGCGTGGGTCGACACGTCGTTCGGCGTCAAGCTCGCGCGCGACGTCGACGACGACGACGTGCGCGGCGTTGCCGACCTGCCGCGCAGCGCGCTGCATCGCGACGACGACATCGTGCAGCCGACCACCGCCCATACCGTCAACTCGATGGCGCCGCGGCAAAACGGCCGGTATTCGCGCCCGACGTTGTGGAAGCCCGATCCGCAGGCGCGGCCGAAGCCGCGCAGCAAGCCCGCGCCGCGTCCGCTCGCCGAGCCGGTCGCGCCGACGGGCTGGCTGAAGCCGACGTCGGCCAATCGCATGCCGCCGCCGCCCGCACCGGGCGCGACGAGCGCCATGCCGCCCCCGACGACCGGCAGCACCGCCAGCCTCGCGCGCGCCGCCGCGAACAGCCAGGTGCCGCGCCCGAGTCCGGCCCCGCTGCCGGCCGGGTTCGAGCCCGTGCGGCCGCAACCGACCGCCGCGCGACCGGCCGCAGCCGCGGGCGACCATCATCGCGTCGTGGAACGACGCGTAACGCGTGACGCCGATCGTGCCGTCCTCGCTGGAGGCGG
>NZ_QTQJ01000025.1:0-106166 GCF_003853795.1 Burkholderia sp. Bp8991
GTCGGCGGGTCGGCGGGTCGGCGGGTCGGCGGCTCGGCGGGTCGGCGGGTCGGCGGGTCGGCGGGTCGGCGGGTCGGCGGGTCGGTGGCTCGGTGGCTCGGTGGCTCGGCGGCTCGGCGGCTCGGCGGCTCGGCGGCTCGGCGGCTCGGCGGCTCGGCGGCTCGGCAGCTCGGTACCGAGGAAGCGGCGCGCGGCACGACGACCGCCGCCGCGCCGCTCATATATCGAGCGGATCGACCTCGACGCTCCACCGCAGCACGCCCTTCAGCGCGCGCAGTTCCGGCTGCCATGCGCGCAGCGCGTGCTGCAGCGCGGCCCGCGACGCGCTTTCGAGCAGCAGCTGCGCGCGGTGGACGTTCGCGACCTTCACGATCGTCATCGGCACCGCGTCGTACACGGTCACGCGATCGGCACCCGGCAGCCCCGGCAACGCAGCCGCGGCCTGCAGCAGGAACGCGAGCGCCGCGTCGAGCGTGCGCCCCTCGGCGCGCAGCAGCGCCTGGTAGACGAACGGCGGCAGGTGCGCGTCGCGGCGCTCGCCGAGCGTCGAATTCGCGAAGCCGACGTAATCCTGCCGGCCGAGCGCGTGATACAGCGCGTGACGCGGATAACGCGTCTGCACCAGCACCTCGCCCGGCAGCCCCGCGCGCCCCGCGCGGCCGCTCACCTGCATCAGCTGCGCGAACAGCCGCTCGCTCGCGCGGAAGTCGTGCGAGAACAGCGCGGTGTCGGCATTGAGCACGCCGACGAGCGACACGCGCTGGAAGTCGTGCCCCTTCGCGATCATCTGCGTGCCGACCAGGATGTCGACTTCACCGGCGTGCACATCCGAGAACAGCGCCTGCGCACTGCCCTTGCGCCGCGTGCTGTCCGCGTCGATCCGCAGGATCCGTGCGCCCGGCACGGCCTCGGCGAGCGCCTCCTCGATGCGCTGCGTGCCGCGCCCGAGCGGCGCGATGTCGACGTTCCCGCATTCCGGGCACGAACGCGGAATGCGCGCTTCCCAGCCGCAGTGATGGCAGCGCAACGCGTGCTCGGGTTTGTGCAGCACGACATAGGCGCTGCAGCGCGGGCAACCGGCGACCCAGCCGCACGCGTCGCACGCAAGCTGCGGTGCGTAGCCGCGCCGGTTCAGGAACACGAGGCTCTGCTCGCCGCGCTCGAGCCGCGCCTTCAGCGCCGCGACGAGCGGGCCCGACAGCCCGCCCATCGACGCGCGCCCGCGCCGCCGCTCCTCTTCGAGATCGATCAGCCGCACGGTCGGCAGCGTCGCGTCGGCCACCGCGCGGCGCGACAGCGTGAGCCGCGTGTAGCGCCCCTGCTCGGCCTGCCACCAGGTCTCGAGCGACGGCGTCGCCGAACCGAGCACGACCGGAATGCCGAGATGCTTCGCGCGCCACACCGCGAGATCGCGCGCCGAATAGCGCAGCCCTTCCTGCTGCTTGTACGCGGGCTCGTGCTCCTCGTCGACGACGATCAGCGCGAGCGTCGGGAGCGACGCGAGCACCGCGAGCCGCGTGCCGAGCACGATCCGCGCGCGGCCCGTGTGCGCGGCGAGCCAGTTGCGCGCGCGTTCGCCTTCGGCGAGGCCGCTGTGCAGCGTGACGATCGCGTCGTCGGCGAGCGTGCCTGCGAAGCGCGCGCGAAACGCGGCCTCGAACTGCGGCGTCAGGTTGATTTCGGGCACGAGCACGAGCGCCTGCGCGTCGGGCCGCGCATCGAGCAGCGCGGCGAGCGCATGCAGATACACCTCGGTCTTGCCGCTGCCGGTCACGCCATGCAGCAGGAACGGCGCGAAGCCCTGCGCGGCGCGGATCGCGTCGAGCGCCTCGACCTGCTGGTCGGTGAGCGCCGGCGGCACAGTTCGTCCACCGGTTGTCGACAGGTTATCCACAGCTTTGGGCACAGGCGCGTCGGCCCAGCCGATTTCCTCGATCGCGACCCAGCCGCGCGCCGCCCAGTCGTCGAGCGTGGCCGCCGCCTTCGGGTGCAATGCGCGCGCATCGGGCAGCGTCAGCGAATCGGTGTCGGCGAGTGCCTGCGCGAGCCGCCGCAGCGCGGCCCCGCGCGCGGGCAGTGCGTCGGGGAGCGCCGCGCGGCCGGCTTCGGTCAGCCGGTGACGCACTTCGGGCGCCAGCAGCCGCCCCCAGCGCTCCGCGTCGCGCAGCGCCTGCGGCAACGCCGGCAGCGCGACTTCACCGCGACCGCGCTGGTAGTAGTCGGCCGCGAAGGAGACGAGCGCAAGCCAGTCCGGCGCCAGCGGCGGCAGCTCGGTACAGATCGCGTCGATTGCCCGCAAGCGGGACGGCGGCACGTCGGTGTGAGTCGTCACTTCGCAGACGAGGCCGACGACCTGCCGCTTGCCGAACGGCACCTGCACCAGGGTGCCTGGCTCGGGCGCCGGCTGGACGTCGCAGCGGTAGTCGAACAGGGTGGCGAGCGGATGGTCGAGGGCGACCCGCAGGTAGGTGCCGTCCATCACCGCGCTCCGGCGGCAGCGCACAGCGCACGGACGACTTGCATCCGAGTCCGCATCACGGTGACGGACTTAAAGTAAAACTTCAGATTCGGCGCTAAGTTTTGGATTCGCATTAGGAATCGCCGTATACCCTGACCAGCCTGTGGATAACTTTGTTGAGAACTCCCCGTCCAATCGCCGCAAAGCGCGCGGGGCCGTGCTTTCCGCTGTTTCCGGCCGCCGTGTGCCGCGCCCCGCGGAGCCTTATTCCATAAGGCTGCTATTCAAATTACCCAACCATAGCGAGACAATTCGACCGATGCAGGGCTCTACCGCGCTGCAACGTGGAAAATGTGCATAAGTCAAGTCTTGACAAGCGACGGATCGGCAACCGGGGCGGGGTTGCGCCCTGTTTAGCGCCGACAGCGAAACGCCGTCATCCCGCAACGCAGCATGACAGCGCTTGCGCTCAGCCCGCTGCTCCGCTACGAATCCTGCGGCTGTGCGCGTGCACTTCGTCGACGAGTTCGGCGACGTGGTCGGGCGACGTGAACTGCGAGATGCCGTGGCCGAGGTTGAATACGTGGCCGGGATGATTGCCGTAGCTGTCGAGTACCGCGCGAGCCTGCTCGCGCACCGCGGCCGGCGGCGCAAACAGGATCGTCGGGTCGAGGTTGCCCTGCAGCGCAACGCGCCCCGCGACGCGCTCGCGTGCGGCGCCGAGGTTGACCGTCCAGTCGAGCCCGACCGCGTCGACGCCGGTCGCCGCGATTTCCTCGAGCCACAGCCCGCCGCCCTTGGTGAACGTGATCACCGGCACGCGCTCGCCGTCGTGCTCGCGCTTCAGTTGCGCGACCACCCGGCGGATGTAGTCGAGCGAGAAGCGCTGGTATGCGCCGTCCGCCAGCGCGCCGCCCCACGTATCGAAGATCATCACGGCCTGCGCGCCGGCTTCGATCTGCGCGTTCAGGTACGCGGCCACGGCCTGCGCGTTCACGTCGAGGATGCGGTGCATCAGGTCGGGGCGCGAATACGCCATCGACTTCACCGTGCGGAAGTCGTCCGACCCGCCGCCTTCGACCATGTAGCACGCGAGCGTCCACGGGCTGCCCGAGAAGCCGATCAGCGGCACGCGCTGGCGGCCCTGGCCGTCGGTCAGTGCGCGGCGAATCTCGCGCACGGCGCCCGTCACGTAGCCGAGCGTTTCCTCGATGTCGGGCACCGCGAGCTTCGCGACATCGGCCTCGGTGCGCACCGGATGCGCGAACTTCGGCCCTTCGCCGACCTGGAAGTCGAGGCCGAGGCCCATCGCGTCGGGAATCGTCAGGATGTCCGAGAACAGGATCGCGGCGTCGAGCGGGAAGCGCTCGAGCGGCTGCAGCGTCACTTCGGTCGCGTAATCGGGATTCTTCGCAAGGCCGAGGAAGCTGCCGGCGCGCGCGCGCGTCGCGTTGTACTCGGGCAGGTAGCGGCCAGCCTGGCGCATCAGCCAGATCGGCGTGTAGTCGGTCGGCTCGCGCAGAAGCGCACGCAGGAAGGTGTCGTTGAGCAGGGTATGGGCCACGGTAGGAGCGACGATGCGAAGGCAAAGCGGCATTTTACCGGAGCGGGGCCGCACGGCTGCGTATGTCGATGCGATGGCGGCCATATGACGCGCGCGATGGCTCCGTTATGATCGGACGCTGATATCGAACCGATCCACGGAGGAGACCGATGAAGACATTTGCCACGCGCGCCGCACTCGCCGCCGCCACCCTGCTTTGCTGCGCCGCCGCGCACGCGCAGGGTACGACCGCACCGTCGTCCGCGGCCGCGGCCGGCTCGCGGCTCGACGACGTGCTCGCACGCGGCACGCTGCGCGTGTGCACGACGGGCGATTACAAGCCGTATTCGTACTACCGGAGCGACAGCCGCTTCGAAGGCATCGACATCGACATGGCCGAGTCGCTCGCGAAATCGCTCGGCGTGAAGGCCGACTTCGTGAAGACGAGCTGGTCGAACCTCACCAACGACTTCGTCGCGAAGTGCGATATCGCGGTCGGCGGCGTATCGACGACGCTCGAGCGCCAGAAGCGCGTGTTCTTCACGCAGCCGTACGTGGTCGACGGCAAGACGCCGATCGTGCGCTGCGCGGACGCCGACAAGTACCAGACCGTCGCACAGATCGACCGGCCCGAGACCCGCGTGATCGTGAACCCGGGCGGCACCAACGAGCGCTTCGCGAAGCAGTTCTTCACGCACGCGAACCTGACCGTCTACCCTGACAACGTGACGATCTTCAAGCAGATCATCGCGGGCAAGGCGGACGTCATGGTGACGGACGCATCCGAGACGCTGCTGCAGCAAAAGCTGAATCCGGGCCTGTGCTCGGTGCATCCGGACAAGCCGTTCCAGTTCGGCGAAAAGGCGTACATGGTGCCGCGCGGCGACGTCGTGTTCCAGCAGTATGTCGACCAGTGGCTGCACCTCGCGCTGTCGACCGGCGAATACCAGGCGATCGCCGACAAGTGGCTGAAGTAAGCACGATCGCGGGCGGCGACGGCGGCCGATAGCAGACACGACCCCGCTATCGCAGCAGGCGAACGGGGCGCGGGCGGCAGTATGGCCGTCCGCCGCCCCCCGTTACACACGGCGCAGGGGGCTGAAGACGTAAAACCGCGAAAATTGGCCGAATAGCCGACTACCGCGCGCGCCGATCACGTTTCAAAATCTTTCTGACGAATGAATCGTCATATGCGATATGTGCCGCGCGATGCACATTCGGGCGTGTAAATCGGCCATTCACCGATGCTGATACGCATGAAAAACGCATTATGTGCAACCGCTGACAACTCTGCGGAAAAGATGGGTAAATATGACCTTTTTCAGGACCCCGAAAACAGCAAAAAATCCCGGAAAGCCTTATCTGGCGGGCGTTACAACCTGAAACACTTTGTTACCGCGAGGGGTGAGCAATTCGCCCACAATGGCCTCAACGGTTTCAACACGGATGCGGTCTCGTGTGCCAAGTGTGAGCGGACGCGAAGCGCTGCGAGCCAGTCGGTCACGTACCGAAGCCCTTCCGAGGGGCATCCCTGTTGGAGTCGTTTCCGGCCCCCGCCGGATCCGGTTTCATCTTTGGTCTCCTCGCGCTAACCCCGTAGCGTGTGGTTTTTAGCGGGCTAATAAGCCCGCTTTTTTTCGTCCATCGAAAACGCAACGGCCCGCAGGCCGCCGCGTTTTTTCCTGCCGCCGGCCAACCGGCCTCTCACGCGGTCTTCTGCACGTCCAGCTTCAGTTCCTCGATCATCCGGTCGCGCATCACGAACTTCTGCACCTTGCCCGTCGCCGTCATCGGCAGCTCGTCGACGAAGCGGATGTAGCGCGGAATCTTGTAGTGCGCGATCTGGCCGCTGCAGAACGCGCGCACGTCGTCCTCGGTCATCTGCTCGTCCGTGCGCAGCACGATCCACGCGCACAGCTCCTCGCCGTATTTCGGATCCGGCACGCCGAACACCTGCGCGCTCTGAATCTTCGGATGCCTGAACAGGAATTCCTCGATCTCGCGCGGATACACGTTCTCGCCACCGCGGATCACCATGTCCTTCAGCCGACCGACGATATTGCAGTAGCCGTCCGCGTCGAGCGTCGCGAGGTCGCCCGTATGCATCCAGCCGTCGACCAGCACCTCGCGCGTCTTCGCGTCGTCGTCCCAATAGCCGAGCATCACCGAATAGCCCTTCGTGCACAGCTCGCCCGTCGCGCCGACCGGCACGATCTCGCCGTTCGGATCGACGATCTTCACCTCCAGGTGCGGCTGGATGCGCCCGACCGTCGTCGTGCGCTTCTCGAGCGGATCGTCGGTCGAACTCTGGAACGACACGGGGCTCGTCTCCGTCATCCCGTACGCGATCGTGATCTCGCGCAAATGCATCTGCGACACGACGCGCTTCATCGTCTCGATCGGGCACGGCGAGCCGGCCATGATGCCGGTGCGCAGCGTCGACAGGTCGAACTTCGCGAAGTCCGGATGATCGAGTTCCGCGATGAACATCGTCGGCACGCCGTGCAGCGCGGTACAGCGTTCGTCGGCCACGGCCGCGAGCGTCGCGACCGGATCGAATGCCTCGCCGGGGAACACCATCGCCGCGCCCTTCGACACGCACGCGAGCACGGCCAGCACCATCCCGAAGCAGTGATACAACGGCACCGGGATGCAGAGCGAATCCTGTTCGGTGAAGCGCATCGCCGCCGCGATCGAGCGTGCGTTGTTGACGACGTTGCGGTGCGTGAGCGTCGCGCCCTTCGGGCTGCCGGTCGTGCCGCTCGTGAACTGGATGTTGATCGGCTCGGTGGCCACGAGCGTCGCGCCGATCGCGTCGAGCCGAGCGACATCGAGCGTGTCGCGGCCGCGCGCCATCACGTCCGCGAAGCGGAACATGCCGGCCGGCGCCGCCTCGCCCATCGAAACGATCGTTCGCAGGCTCGGCACGCGCGCCGCATGCAGGTCGCCCGGCGTCGCGCTCGCGAGCTCAGGCGCGATGGTCTGCAGCATCTCGACGTACGCGGACGTCTTGAAGCGCTCGGCCGCGATCACGGCCTTGCAGCCGACCTTGTTCAGCGCGTATTCGAGTTCCGCGAGCCGGTAGGCCGGGTTGATGTTGACGAGCACCGCGCCGATGCGCGCGGTCGCGAACTGCGTGAGCAGCCATTCGCTGCGGTTCGGCGACCAGATGCCGACGCAGTCGCCCTTCACGATCCCGAGCGCGGCGAGGCCCGCCGCGAGCACGTCGACCTCGTGTGCGAATTCGCGCCAGGTCCAGCGCACCTGCTGTTCGCGAAATACGACGGCCGGACGATCGGGAAAGCGGCCGGCCGTGTCGAGCAGGAACCGGCTGATCGTCGCTTCGGATAGCGGCACGTCGGTCGCGCCGCGCACGTACGACAGTCCGTTTTCGGGCGCGATCAGCGCCCCCTTGCCAAGGTCTGCTGCCATCGATGTCTCCGTCCGTTTTTGTCTGATCGGCCCGGCGCGCGGCTCGCGCGCCTGCCTGCTCCGCCACGATCGCGGCGGACTGCCTCTGCCGGATGATGCCGCGCTCTGCTGACGACACTCTGACATCAAATCGCGGCGGACGGATGAAATAGCACGACCGGACGATACGATCCGGCCCGCAAAAAACAGACGAAAACGACGGGCGAAAAAAAAGCAGCCCGAAGGCTGCTTTCTTTCGCGGGATACGCGCGCGCGGCTCAGTGCCGGCTGCGGATCTTCGCCAGACGCTGGATCGCTTCGAGCTGCGCCATCGCGGTCGCGAGCTCGGATTGCGCCTTTGCGAGGTCGAGGTCCGACTTCGCGTTCTGCAGCGTTTCCTCGGCACGCTTGCGCGCTTCCTCGGCTTTCGCCGCGTCGAGGTCCTTGCCGCGGATCGCGGTATCGGCGAGCACCGTCACGGCGCCCGGCTGCACTTCGAGAATGCCGCCTGCGACGAACACGAATTCGTCGTTGCCGCCCTCGACTTCGATGCGCACCGCACCCGGACGAATCCGGGTGATGAGCGGCGTGTGGCCCGGCAGAATGCCCAGCTCACCCGTTTCGCCCGGCAGCGCGACGAATTTCGCCTCGCCCGAGAAGATCTGCTCTTCCGCGCTGACGACGTCTACTTTGATGGTTGCCATATCGACTCCAATCTCATCCACGGGTTGAGCGTATTGCGGCCGGCGCGAGCAGCCGGAACAAAGTCATCGCTGACTGATTGCTCCGGCCGGCACACGCCGGCTTGCGACTCACTCAAGCCGTTACTGGATCTTCTTGGCCTTTTCGAAGGCTTCGTCGATCGTGCCGACCATGTAGAACGCCTGTTCCGGCAGGTGGTCGCACTCGCCGTCGACGATCATCTTGAAGCCACGGATCGTTTCCTTCAGCGGCACGTACTTGCCCGGCGAGCCCGTGAACACTTCTGCGACGTGGAACGGCTGCGACAGGAAACGCTGGATCTTACGCGCACGTGCGACCGACAGCTTGTCTTCCGGCGACAGTTCGTCCATGCCCAGAATCGCGATGATGTCGCGCAGTTCCTTGTAGCGCTGCAGCGTCTGCTGAACGCGACGGGTGATCGAGTAGTGCTCTTCACCGATCACGTTCGGGTCGATCTGGCGCGACGTCGAGTCGAGCGGGTCGACCGCCGGGTAGATACCCAGCGAAGCGATGTCACGCGACAGAACGACGGTTGCGTCCAGGTGGCCGAAGGTGGTTGCCGGCGACGGGTCGGTCAAGTCGTCCGCAGGGACGTACACGGCCTGGACCGACGTAATCGAGCCCTTCTTGGTCGACGTGATGCGCTCTTGCAGCTTGCCCATTTCTTCAGCGAGCGTCGGCTGATAGCCCACTGCCGACGGCATACGGCCGAGCAGTGCCGACACTTCGGTACCGGCCAGCGTGAAACGGTAGATGTTGTCGACGAAGAACAGCACGTCGAGGCCTTCGTCACGGAAGTGCTCGGCCATCGTCAGGCCGGTCAGCGCGACGCGCAGACGGTTGCCCGGCGGCTCGTTCATCTGGCCGTACACCAGCGCGACCTTGTCGAGAACGTTCGAGTCCTTCATTTCGTGGTAGAAGTCGTTCCCTTCACGGGTACGCTCGCCCACGCCCGCGAACACGGAGTAACCGCCGTGTTCCTTCGCGATGTTGTTGATGAGCTCCATCATGTTGACGGTCTTGCCCACGCCAGCACCGCCGAACAGGCCAACCTTGCCGCCCTTCGCGAACGGGCAGATCAGGTCGATGACCTTGATACCCGTTTCGAGCAGTTCGGTCGACGGCGACAGTTCGTCGAACGCCGGAGCCTTCTGGTGGATCGAACGCGTCGTTTCGCTTTCGATCGGGCCGGCTTCGTCGATCGGACGGCCGAGGACGTCCATGATACGACCGAGGGTCGGCTTGCCGACCGGAACCGAAATCGGCTTGCTCGTGTTCTTCACGGTCAGGCCGCGGCGCAGGCCGTCGGATGCACCCAGACAGATGGTACGGACCACGCCGTCGCCCAGCTGCTGCTGGACTTCGAGCGTCAGTTCCGAGCCATCGAGAATGAGCGCGTCGTAGATCTTCGGCATGCTGTCGCGCGGGAATTCCACGTCGATAACGGCGCCGATGCACTGTACGATCTTGCCTTCTACCAAAGCAGCAGTACTCATCGCTTTTCCTTTAAATACCTGATTCTTTACTCGCGCAAGGGCGCAGTTGTCGTCCGTGGCGCGCGCTTAAACAGCGGCTGCGCCGCCGACGATCTCCGACAGTTCTTTCGTAATCGCGGCCTGGCGGCTCTTGTTGTACACGAGCTGCAGTTCGCTGATCACCGTCTTCGCGTTGTCGGACGCGGCCTTCATCGCGACCATCCGCGCCGATTGCTCGGACGCCATGTTCTCCGCGACGGCCTGGTACACCAGCGCCTCGACGTAACGCACGAGCAGTTCGTCGACGACTGCCTGCGCGTCCGGCTCGTAGATGTAGTCCCACGACGTGGCCGGCGTACCGTCATCGGCTTCGAAGTGTTCCGACGACAGCGGCAGCAGCTGCTCGATCACGGCTTCCTGCTTCATCGTGTTGACGAAGCGCGTGTAAGCGATATAGACCGCCGACAGCTTGCCTTCCGAGTACAGATCGAGCTGCGTCTTCACGGCGCCGATCAGCTTGTCCAGATGCGGGGTGTCGCCGAGGTGCACGACCTGCGACATCACCTTCGCGCCGAAGCGGTTCAGGAACCCGAGGCCCTTGCCGCCGATCGCGGTGGCTTCGACCTTCTGGCCCTTCTCTTCCAGCTCCTTGAACTTCTGCACCGTCGCACGCAGCACGTTGGTGTTCAGACCGCCGCAAAGACCCTTGTCCGTCGTGACGAGGATGATGCCGGCCGTCTGCGCGCCGTCGTTTGCCACCATGAACGGGTGGCGGTACTCCGGGTTCGCACGGCTCATGTGCGCGGCGATGGCACGGACCTTGTCTGCATACGGACGAGCGGCGCGCATGCGTTCCTGCGCGCGACGCATCTTCGATGCAGCCACCATCTCCATCGCCTTCGTGATCTTGCGCGTGTTCTGCACGCTCTTGATCTTGCCGCGAATTTCCTTCATTCCAGCCATAGCTTGCTCCTTGACCGAAGCGGCGCGGGCGCATCAGCACCCGCGCGGCCTCAGTGTGTCACTCGCGGATCAATAGGCACCGGACTTCTTGAAGGATTCGATCGCCGAGCGCAGTGCGCCTTCGTCGTCCTTCGAGAGATCCTTGGTGTCTTCGATGCGCTTGATGAGGTCAGCGTGGCTGGTCTTCAGGTTGTCGCGCAGGCCCTTCTCGAACGACAGCACTTGCTTGACGTCGAGATCGTCGAGGTAGCCGTTGTTCGCGGCGTACAGCGACACGGCCAGTTCCCAGACCTGCAGCGGCTGGTACTGCGGCTGCTTCAGCAGTTCCGTCACGCGGCGGCCGCGCTCGAGCTGCTTGCGGGTCGCTTCGTCGAGGTCCGATGCGAACTGCGCGAATGCGGCCAGTTCACGGTACTGCGCGAGGTCGGTACGGATACCGCCCGACAGCTTCTTCACGACCTTCGTCTGAGCGGCGCCGCCGACTCGCGACACCGACACGCCAGCGTTGATTGCCGGGCGGATGCCTGCGTTGAACAGGTCGGTTTCCAGGAAGATCTGGCCGTCGGTAATCGAGATCACGTTCGTCGGAACGAACGCGGTCACGTCGCCAGCCTGCGTTTCGATGACCGGCAGTGCCGTCAGCGAGCCGCTCTTGCCCTTCACTTCGCCGTTCGTGAACTTCTCGACGTACTCTTCCGACACGCGAGCAGCACGCTCGAGCAGACGCGAGTGCAGATAGAACACGTCGCCCGGGTATGCTTCACGGCCCGGCGGGCGGCGCAGCAGCAGCGAGATCTGACGGTATGCCCAAGCCTGCTTGGTCAAGTCGTCATAGATGATCAGCGCGTCTTGGCCGCGGTCGCGGAAGTATTCGCCCATCGTGCAGCCGGCGTACGGCGCGAGGTACTGCATCGCTGCCGAATCCGAAGCCGAAGCGGCGACGACGATCGTGTATTCCATCGCGCCCGTTTCTTCGAGCTTGCGAACCACGTTCATGATCGACGAAGCCTTCTGGCCGATCGCGACGTAGATACAGATCAGGTCCTTGCCCTTCTGGTTGATGATCGCGTCGAGCGCCACCGCGGTCTTGCCGCACTGACGGTCGCCGATGATCAGCTCACGCTGGCCACGGCCGATCGGCACCATCGCGTCGATCGACTTGATGCCCGTCTGCACCGGCTGCGACACCGACTTACGCCAGATCACGCCCGGGGCGATCTTTTCGATCGCGTCGGTCAGCTTCGCGTTGACCGGGCCCTTGCCGTCGATCGGGTTGCCGAGCGCATCGACCACGCGGCCGACGAGTTCCGGACCAACCGGGACTTCGAGAATGCGGCCCGTCGTCTTGACGATGTCGCCTTCCGAGATGTGTTCGTATTCGCCGAGAATCACCGCGCCGACCGAGTCGCGCTCGAGGTTCAGCGCGAGGCCGAACGTGTTGCCCGGAAACTCGAGCATTTCGCCCTGCATCACGTCCGACAGGCCGTGGATACGCACGATACCGTCGGTCACGGAGATCACGGTGCCCTGGTTGCGAACGTCTGCGCTCGCTTCAAGGCCCTGGATCCGGCTCTTGATCAGCTCGCTGATCTCAGAGGGATTGAGTTGCATTATTCGCTCCTGATAGTCAATTCTGTTGCGTGCCGGCGTGGCGCTCAGGCGGTCAAGGCAGCCTGCATCGATGCGAGGCGCGCGCGAACCGAGGTGTCGAGCACTTCGTCGCCGACCGTCACGCGCACGCCGCCGATCAGCGACGAATCGACTTCGACCGTCGGCTTCAGCTTGCGCTTGAACTTGCGTTCGAGGCCAGAGACGAGGCTTTCGAGATCCGCGCCGTTCAGCGGGAACGCGCTCACGATCTCGGCGTCGGCTGCACCTTCACGTTCGTTCTTGAGCGCCTCGAACTGCTCGGCGATTTCCGGCAGCAGCGCGATGCGATGATTGTCGACCAGCATCTGCACGAAGTTCTTCGCTTCGGCGCCGGCCGCGACCGGCGACTTCACCGCAGCAAGCAGCAACTCGGCTACTTGCGTGCGCGTCACCTTCGGGCTCGACGCGACCGACAGCACTTCCGGCAGACGCGCAACCTGGGCCAGCTCTTGCACGAGCGTGGACCAGGCGGCGATGTCACCTCCCTCGGCCACGCGGAACAGCGCTTCTGCGTAAGGGCGGGCGATGGTTGCAAGTTCGGCCATGATCAGAGCTCGGCTTTCAGTTGATTCAGCAGTTGGGCGTGGGCCGTTTGATCGACTTCGCGCTTCAGGATCTGCTCGGCGCCCTTCACGGCCAGCGCGGCGACTTCGCCACGCAGCGCTTCGCGCGCCTTCACGATTTGCTGTTCTGCTTCCGCTTTCGCCTGGGCGACGATGCGGGCGGCTTCAGCCTGGGCGTTGGCCTTGATTTCCTCGGCGACCGCCTGGGCACGCTTTTCAGCGTCGGCGATGCGCTGCTGGCCGTCGTTGCGGGCCTGCGCGAGTTCCTGGTCCACGCGCTTGTGCGCTGCGTCGAGTTCCGCCTTGCCCTTCTCCGCGGCTGCGAGGCCGTCGGCGATCTTCTTCGAACGTTCGTCGAGGGCGTTGATCAACGGCGGCCACACGAACTTCATCGTGAACCACGCGAGGACCAGGAACACGACCATTTGCGCAAACAGAGTTGCGTTGAGATTCACGGTGTTTCCTTATCTGCTATTCCGGAAAAATGAAACGGTAAGGCGCTCATCGAGTTGCATTCGATCAGCGCCCCAAGTCTCCGTTCCGCCCTGCGCCGGCTCACGCCGGTCGCATATTTCCGAGGAACCTTAGCCTGCGACGAGCTTCGACAGGAGCGGGTTCGCGAACGCGAACAGCATTGCGACACCAACGCCGATCAGGAATGCAGCGTCGATCAGGCCGGCCAGCAGGAACATCTTCGTTTGCAGCGGGTTGATGAGTTCCGGCTGACGTGCGCAGGCTTCGATGTACTTGCCACCCATCAGCGCGATACCGATACAGGCGCCGATTGCACCCAGGCCGATGATGATGCCGATACCGATGGCGGTCAGACCCTGGATGTTGGCGATGTAAGCTTGCATGATCACTCCTTTGTGAAAAGACTTGGAACTGAGATTTAAAAAACTAAAACGGAAACTCTTTTTTGCACGCCGCGCTTAGTGCTTGTCGTGCGCTTGGCCGAGATACACCAGCGTCAGCATCATGAAGATGAATGCCTGCAACAGAACAATCAGGATGTGGAAGATTGCCCAGACGCTACCCGCGATCACGTGACCAACGAAGCCGAGGAACGTTGCGTCGCCACCGAAGCTCCACATGCTGCCGAGCAGGGCGATCAACAGGAACAACAGCTCACCCGCGTACATGTTGCCGAACAGCCGCATGCCGAGGGAGACGGTCTTCGCGAGATATTCGACGATGTTGAGCGCGAGGTTAGGGATCCACAGCAGCGGGTGGGCACCGAACGGGGCCGACAGCAGCTCATGCACAAAGCCGCCCGCGCCCTTGATCTTGATGCTGTAGTAGATCATCAGGACGAACACGCCGAGCGCGATGCCGAGCGTGCCGTTCAGGTCGGCCGTCGGGACGATGCGATGGTGGGAAATCACGTCCGACAGACCGAGCAGGCCGATCACGCGGCCCGGCAGGTCGACGGGGAGGAAGTCGAGGGAGTTCATCAGCGCGACCCACACGAACACCGTGAGGGCGAGCGGAGCGATGAAGGTGCGGTTGCCGTGGACGATGGCCTTCGATTGATCCTCGACCATTTCGACGAGCATCTCGATCGCGCACTGGAAACGGCCCGGCACGCCCGACGTCGCCTTGCGGGCGGCCAGACGCAGCAGGAGGATCGTCACGATGCCGCACACGATCGACCAGAACAGCGTGTCGAGGTTCCAGACGTGGATGTCGAAAATCGACGTCTGATGCGAGGTGGAGAAATTCTGCAAGTGGTGCGCAATGTACTCGGACGGATCCGGACCGCGCGTGCCTTCGCTAGCTGCCATATCGTTAATGCCACCCAAATTGTCGAAAATCGTTTTGCCCCGTTCCGCAATACGCTATTGCCGCGATTGCGGGAACGGGCCGGTGCGATTCGTTGTCGAAACCGCACGCTGCTTGTTGCTTACCGCCAGGCCAGCGCGATCCAGTACGTCTTCAGCACGACGAGGTAGGTGACGAGGAGTGCCGGCCAGTGCACGCCGGCGTAGCCGTACGCCACTGCGGCGAACATCCCGATCGTCACACCGAGCTTCAGGGCTTCGCCCATCACCCAGCTCATCACGGTGGCCGAGCCACCTGCCTTCAGTCGTGCCACGAACAACGCGCTTGGCACCCAGCCGATCGCCCCGCCCAGAAACGCGGATTGCGCAGCGGCACCCGGCGACTTTGAAAACAGCCACCACGCCAGCGTTGCAACCAGGGACAAGACCACCTGCGCGATCACCACCTTGTAGGGGGTCACGCGCGACGGCTTGCTCACGTCCGGACCGAACAACCTCTCGGCTTCCGTCCGCGTGAGCGGAACGATGTTGTTATCTTGCTGCTCGGCATCCCAGTCGTCGTCGGACTCGCGCCGCTCGCCGGCCGCTGAAGCGGTGCGTTGCGCTCGGTGATCATCGTGCCCGTCGTTCGGCGCCTGACCCGCCATCGCAATCTTCCGCAAAATCCTTGAACCCGGCCCCTGCTTTCCGAAAGCTTTCAGGGGTGCCTAGCTAACAAATCCGGGCGATTGTAAGCGATAGTTGCAAGTGATTCAAGGCTTTAGACGCGACAAAAACCTGCGTAAAACGACGCCTCATCATGTGAAAAACGCGCGAATCCACGACGTACGATGACAGTTGTAAGGTCGCTTTTTTGCACGGGTATTTCTTGCCCGAAAAAGTCCGGCGACGAGGCAATGACGTGGCATCGACGCCTGGTGCGGGCGACACCGGCGCGACGCGTTTGCAACAGGAATTCCGCTGTGACGCGATCACGGAAAATGATCGGGCGCAGCGATGCGAAGGAGAGGAAATACTGTGACCACCGCGACGAGCGCGATGCGCGAAATACGCTCGCACGCGAGCGCGTCGATGCCTGCAATCAGTTGTTGTGCCGCCACAGTCGATCGACTGTGGATCGCCGCACTTATCAACAGCCCCGGCTTCTCACCCACTGCGAATGCTGTGCCCCACCCCGCCAAGCTTGCAGCGCGCCTGCACCGCAGGCGGCCGCATCGCTTAACCGCGCACGAGCAACCATGCACCCAATGCCGCGCTCACGAGCGCGAACGGGATCGACACGAGGTGAAACGGCAGCCACATGCGCGGCTCCTTCGCGAGACGCACCGCGATCAGGTTCGCGAGCGAACCGATCGCGAAACCGAAACCGCCGACCGATACGCCGAACGCGAGCGCCCGCCAGTCGTGCGTGAATTCCGACAGCAGGATCGCCGCCGGCACGTTGCTGATGCCCTGTGACAGCACCGCGCCTGCCGCGAACACGCGCAGCGGCGAATCGAGGTGAGTCCGCGCGATCGCGTCGTGCACGACGGGCAGCGCGGCCGCGCTGCGCAGCACGACGAACATCAGCACGAAGATCAGCAGCAGCAGCCAGTCGATCTTCAGGACTGCATCACGTCTCGCCACCACCAGCGCGATCACGACGGCAATCAGGCCCGGCACGGGATGGTGCGCATCGGCGAGCAGCACGAACGCACCGAACAGCACCGCCGCGAGCAACGCATGCAGGCGCTGGACGGGGACGGCCTGAACGTCTCCCGACAGATCGAGCGGCTTCGCGCGAAACGCACACGCCGTCAGCACGAGCAGCAGCGCCATCAGCGCCAGCGCGAGCGGCCCGAGCGTGACGACGAAGCGGCCGAACGACACGCCGCTCAATTGCCACAGGAACAGGTTCTGGGGATTGCCGAGCGGTGTCGCGACGGACCCCGCATTGACGGCCAGCGCGACCACGATCACGAGCCGCCGGAAAGGCAGCGGCGTCAGCAGGCGCAGCGACACCATCAGCGGCACGACGACGAACAGCGCGACATCGTTGGTGAGCCACATCGCGAGCGCCGCCGCGAACACGACGAGCAGCATCGCCAGCCCGCGCTCGGAATGCACGTGATGCACGATGCGATGCGCGAGCCACATCAGGCACCCGGACAGCTCGAGCGCCTTGGTCAGCATCAGCAGACCCGCGAGCGTCGCGACGGTCTGCCAGTCGACGAGACCGGCCAATGTGGCAATTGGTTGCGGACGCAACCATTGAAGAATAATCAGTGCAAGCGCCAGTACCGCCAGCACCGGCTCCTGCATCAGCCATCCGAGCCATCGGCGCGGCGCTGCCGCGCCCATGTTCTCCGTCAATCGCACCTCGTTACTCTTCCGTCGCGACGTTGCCGCGAAGGCGCGCGAGAATGCCCTCGAGCGCGTCGAGGTTGCCGAAGTCGATCAGCACCTGCCCTCGCCCGCGGCGGCCGAGCTTGATCTTCACCGTCGACGCGAGCAGGTCGGACAACTCCTCCTCGAGACGGCGCGTGTCGCGGCCGCCGTCATCCTTCGCACGCGCCTTCACCGCCGGCGCTTCCTTCGTCGTGTGCGCGACCAGCTTCTCGGTCTCGCGCACCGACATGCGCTTGTTCACGACCTGATGCGCGAGCGTGATCTGCGTCGCGGCGTCGACCGCGAGCAGCGCGCGCGCGTGCCCCATGTCGAGATCGCCGGCCAGCAGCATCGTCTGCACCGGCGAAGCGAGGTTCAGCAGGCGCAGCAGGTTCGATACCGCGCTGCGCGAACGGCCGACCGATTCGGCCGCCTGTTCGTGCGTGAAACCGAACTCGTCGAGCAGACGCTGGATACCGTGCGCCTCTTCCAGCGGGTTCAGGTCCTCGCGCTGGATGTTCTCGATCAGCGCCATCGCCGCGGCTGCCTGATCGGACACGTCCTTCACGAGCACCGGCACTTCGTCGAGGCCAGCCAGGCGTGCCGCGCGGAAACGCCGCTCGCCTGCGATGATCTCGTATTTGTCAGACGAAATGGGCCGTACCAGGATCGGCTGCATCACGCCTTGCGCGCGAATGCTGGCCGCCAGCTCCTGCAGGCTGCCTTCGTCCATCCGCGTCCGCGGCTGGTACTTGCCGGCCTGCAGCTTGCCGAGCGCGAGCGTGTTCGGTGCCCCTTCGATCTTCACCGCTTCGGTGATGTCCGCACTGCCGCCGAGCAGCGCTTCGAGGCCACGTCCCAAGCCCTTCTTCTTTGGTACCGCGTTCATGTCTTTCTTCCTCGCTTCGCTCATGTCCGGATCACGACACCTCGAACGCGCGCACGCGATCGATCATCTCGGCACCGAACTGGAGATACGCCTGCGCACCGCGCGAATTGCGGTCGAACACGACGCCCGGCAACCCGTAACTCGGCGCTTCCGCGAGGCGCACGTTGCGCGGAATCACCGCGTCGAACACCTTGTCGCCGAAGTGCGCTTTCAGTTGATCGGAGACTTGCTGCTGCAGCGTGATGCGCGGATCGAACATCACGCGCAACAAGCCGATGATCTTCAGGTCGCGGTTCATGTTCGCGTGAACCTGCTTGATCGTGTTGACGAGATCCGACAACCCTTCCAGCGCGAAGTACTCGCACTGCATCGGGATCACGACGCCATGCGCCGCGCACAGCCCGTTCAGCGTCAGCAGCGACAGCGTCGGCGGGCAATCGATCAGCACGAAGTCGTAGTCGTCGGCCACATGCTCGAGCGCGGCCTTCAACCGACGCTCGCGGTTGTCGATGCTGATCAGTTCGATCTCGGCACCCGACAGCTCGCGGTTGGCCGGCAGCACGTCGTACGTGACACCCTCCGGACGCACGCGTGCGTCCGTCACCGAGACGCCGTCAACCAGCACTTCGTACACAGTCGACTCGCAGGCGGCCTTGTCGATCCCGCTACCCATCGTCGCGTTGCCCTGCGGGTCGAGATCGATCAGCAGGACTCGTTGCTCCTGCGCTGCAAGGCTTGCGGCGAGATTGACCGATGTCGTCGTCTTGCCGACGCCCCCCTTCTGGTTCGCAACGCAGAAGATCTTTGCCATCGTTGGTGTGTTCCCTTTACCTTCAAACAAACAGCGCGCTACCGCGCGCCTTCAATTCGCCTCGTCGACGGTGACCTCGATCAGATGCCGTTCGGCATCGAGCATCGGTACCGCCAGCCGCATCGTCTGCTTTACGCGACTGCCTTCCGGCAGCCGTGCAATTTCGTCGTCCGGGTGGACACCCTTCATCGCCCAGATCGATCCGCCGGGCGCGACGAGATGTCGAGCAAGTTTAACGAAGTCGGATAGATCCGCGAAGGCGCGGGATACGATCATGTCGAATTTTTCCGGCACTTCGACACCCGGCTGCAGCGATTCGACCCGCCCGGTGACGACCGACAGGTTCGCGAGCTTCAGCTCCGCACGCATCTGAGTCTGAAATGCAGACTTCTTCTGCACGATATCGTTCAGCGTCACTTGCCAGTCCGGCCGGACGATCGCCAGCACGATACCGGGCAACCCGCCGCCCGAACCCACGTCGAGCACGCGCGCCGATGCACGGTCGCGCAGATGCGGAACGATGGAGAGTGAATCAAGAATGTGCTGGATCAGCATCTGCTTCGGGTCGCGGATCGCGGTCAGGTTGTAGACCGCGTTCCACTTGCCGAGCAGCGCGACGTAATCGAGCAGCTGGTTGCGTTGTGTATCCGTCAATGCGATGTCGAGCGCGGCCGTGCCGTCGACGAGCATTTGTTCAAGTACGTCCCGATTAACCGCCGGCGCGCGACGCGCCGTCATTGTTGCGTCGGGACGGTGCCGTCCCCCTGCTCGGTCGCCTCTGCGGCAGTGCCATTACGACGGCCGAGGCCACGGCGCTTCAGGTGCACCATCAGCAGCGAGATCGCAGCCGGCGTGACGCCCGAGATCCGCGATGCCTGGCCGATCGTTTCCGGCCGGAACTCGTTGAGCTTCTGGCTCACTTCGAACGACAGGCCGCGCACCTCGCGATAGTCGATACCGTCCGGCAGGCGCGTGTTCTCGTTCGCATCGTTGCGCTCGATCTCGCTCGCCTGGCGTTCGATATAGCCCTGATATTTGATACCGATCTCGACCTGCTCCTTGATCTGCTCGAGCAGCACCGGATCGTCGGCCAACGGCTCCGCCGGACCGCATTCGCCGCCCTTCAGGCCACACACGCCATCGTAGCTGATACCCGGGCGACGCAGCAGCTCCGCGAGGCTGTACTCGTGATCGATCGCCTTGCCGAGCAGCGCGGTCGCCTCTTCCGGCGGCAGCGTCTTCGGCGTGACCCATGTCGACTTCAGTCGTTCGGTTTCACGTGAAACAGCGTCGCGCTTCCGGCTGAACGCATCCCAGCGCACGTCGTCGACCAGGCCCAGCTCGCGGCCGATCTCGGTCAGGCGCATGTCCGCATTGTCTTCACGCAGGCTCAGACGATACTCCGCACGGCTCGTGAACATCCGGTACGGCTCGGCCACACCACGCGTAACGAGGTCGTCGACCAGAACCCCAAGGTACGCCTGGTCGCGACGCGGGCACCATGCGTCCTTCTCCTGCACGTAACGGCCTGCGTTCAGACCGGCCAGCAGGCCTTGAGCGGCCGCTTCTTCATAGCCCGTCGTGCCGTTGATCTGGCCCGCAAAGAACAGCCCGTTGATCGCCTTCGTCTCGAGCGATGCCTTCAGCGCGCGCGGGTCGAAGTAGTCGTATTCGATCGCATAGCCGGGGCGCAGGATGTGCGCATTCTCGAGGCCGCGCATCGAGTGCACGAGTTCGAGCTGCACATCGAACGGCAGGCTCGTCGAAATCCCGTTCGGATAGAACTCGTTGGTCGTCAGCCCTTCCGGCTCGAGGAAGATCTGGTGCGATTCCTTCGACGCGAACCGGTGGATCTTGTCCTCGATCGACGGGCAGTAACGCGGGCCGACACCTTCGATCACGCCTGTATACATGGGCGACCGGTCGAGGCCGCCGCGAATGATGTCGTGCGTGCGCTCGTTCGTATGCGTGACCCAGCACGGCAACTGCTGCGGATGTTGCTCCGCACGGCCCAGGAACGAGAACACCGGGATCGGATCGAGGTCGCCCGGCTGCTCGTCCAGCTTCGAAAAGTCGATCGAGCGGCCGTCGATACGCGGCGGCGTACCGGTCTTCAGGCGGCCCTGCGGCAGCTTCAGTTCCTTCAGACGCGCCGACAGCGACACGGCCGCCGGATCGCCCGCGCGACCGCCCGTGTAATTGTTCAGGCCGACGTGGATCTTGCCGTCGAGGAAGGTACCCGCCGTCAGCACCACCGCACGTGCGCGGAATCGGATGCCGATCTGCGTGACGGCGCCCACCACGCGGTCGCCTTCGACCATCAGATCGTCGACGGCCTGCTGGAACAGCCACAGGTTCGGCTGGTTCTCGAGCCGATGGCGGATCGCAGCCTTGTACAGGATACGGTCGGCCTGCGCACGCGTCGCGCGCACGGCCGGGCCTTTCGACGAATTCAGGATCCGGAACTGAATACCGCTCTCGTCCGTCGCAGCGGCCATCGCGCCGCCGAGCGCATCGACTTCCTTGACCAGATGGCCCTTGCCAATACCGCCGATCGACGGATTGCAGCTCATCTGCCCGAGCGTTTCGATGTTATGGGTCAGCAGCAGCGTCTTCGCACCCATACGGGCCGATGCCAACGCGGCCTCCGTGCCGGCGTGCCCGCCGCCGACGACGATGACGTCAAATTCTGTGGGAAAAAGCATGGTGGATTCCGCGCGCAGGACTGCGCACGAACCTATCTGAGAAATGTATGGGCCGAATTATAGCGGGTTCGCTTTTCACCCGAAGGCCGTCCGAATGGTAGGGACCGTTCATTTAGCCGGTTTTTTTTCGGCCGATCGGCCGAGCTGTGCCGCCTAGCCGGCCTTGGCGGCGCTGGCGCGACCTCACCGCACATCGCCAAGCTGTGCAAAACCGAGGACCCGGTAGCGGCTCGTGAACCGACATCACCGTGACATCACAGTATTTCCGGTCAATCGCCCGGCACTTATCCCCTGTGGCGACCGACCACCGTCAACGCTCATTCCCTGTGCAACCCGACGCGATGAGCCCGCACTCTCGTCACAGTGCTTCCGCTGGTTGCTCCGGCACTTATCCCCACACTCGATTCACCGTCACGTCGCCCTCCCCCGAAACAAAAACGGCGTGTTTCACGTGAAACACGCCGCCCGTTTCCCGCCCACCGCCTCACACATCAAGCCGTTTTCTTCGCAAGCCCCAGATACGTTTCGATTACCTGCGGATTCTGCGCCAACTCGGCAGCCGGCCCTTCCAGCGCAAACTCGCCGGTCTCCAGCACATAGCCGTAGTCCGAGATCTGTAGCGCGGCCCGCGCGTTCTGCTCGATCAGCAGCGTCGCGACGCCCGTGCCACGCAACGCGCTGATGATATGAAAAATCTCTTTCACGATCAGCGGCGCCAGCCCGAGGCTCGGCTCGTCCAGCATCAGCAGGTCGGGCTTACCCATCAGCGCGCGGCCCACCGCAAGCATCTGCCGTTCGCCGCCCGACAGCGTGCCGGCCGCCTGCTTGCGCCGCTCCTTGAGCCGCGGAAACAGCGCGAACACATGATCGAGCTGGTCGAGGAAGTTCGACTCACCCGCGACCTTGCGGCGATACGCGCCCAGCACGAGGTTGTCCTCGACGGTCATCGTGCTGAACAGCTCGCGCTTTTCCGGCACAAGGCACATCCCGCGCGCGACGCGCTGCTCGACGGGCAATGCGCCTACGTCGTTACCGCGGTAAACGATCGCGCCCGACGCGTGCCCGGTCACCGGCAACGCGCCCATGATCGCGTTCAGCAGCGTCGACTTGCCGGCTCCGTTCGGGCCGATCACGCTGACGATCTGCCCTGCGCCGACCTTGATCGCCGCACCGTGCAGCGCCTCGACCTTTCCGTACCGCACCGCCAGCCCGCGTACCTCGAGAATCGGCATCGTCGTGTCCGTCATCACTCCACCCCGCCCAGATACGCTTCGAGCACCGCCGGATCCTGCTGCACGTCCTGCGGCAGCCCTTCCGCGATCCGCGTGCCGAATTCCATCACCACCAGCCGGTCGGTGAGGTTCATCACGAAATCCATGTCATGTTCCACGAGCAACACGCTCATCCCTTCGGCCTTCAGGCGCCGCAGCAGGTCCGCGAGCTGCTGCTTCTCCTGGTAGCGCAGCCCGGCCGCCGGCTCGTCGAGCAACAGCAGCGTCGGATCGCAGCACAGCGCGCGCGCGATTTCGAGAATCCGCTGCTGGCCAAGCGCGAGGCTGCCCGCTTCGTCGTACATGTGCTTCTCCAGCCCGACGCGGCGGATCTGTCGTGCCGCTTCAGCCAGCAGCTGCGCTTCCTCATGTGCATTGAGCCGCGCGATGCTGCGCCAGACGCCCGTATGGCCGCGCAAATGCGCGCCGATCGCGACGTTCTCGAGCACCGTCATCGTCGGCAGTAGCTTCACGTGCTGGAACGTCCGGCCGATCCCGCGGCGGACGATCTGGCGCGACGTGAGCCCGTTGATCCGCTCGCCGCGGAACGTGATCGTGCCGCCGGTCGGCTGCAGCACGCCGGTCACGAGGTTGAACGTGGTCGACTTGCCCGCGCCGTTCGGGCCGATCAGGCCGACGATCTGCCCCGCTTTCACATCGAAACTGACGTCGTTGACGGCCACCAGCCCGCCGAACTGCTTGCGCGCGTTGTCGACCACGAGCAGCGGCTCGCCCGCCACCGGCTTCGCGCGCTGCGGCAGCGGGTCGGCATGGTCGGGCACATGTGCGCGCGGCCCGCGTGGAAACAGCTTCGCGACGAACGGCCATACGCCCTGGCGCGCGTACTGCAGCAACAGCACCATCAGCACGCCGAACACGATGATCTCGAAGTTGCCTTCCGAGCCGAGCAGCTTCGGCAACAGCGTCTGCAGGTAGTCCTGCAGCACGGTGAGGATCGCCGCACCGAGCACCGCGCCCCATACGTGCGACACGCCCCCGACCACGGCCATGAACAGGAATTCGATCCCGTGGTTCAGGCCGAACGGGGTCGGGTTCACCGCGCGCTGCAGGTGCGCGTACAGGAAGCCCGATACCGCGGCGAGCACGGCCGCGTAGGTGAAGATCACGACGCGCATCCACGCGGTGTTCACGCCCATCGCTTCGGCCATCACGCCGCCGCCGCGCAGCGCGCGGATCGCGCGGCCGGGCCGGCTGTTGAGCAGGTTCTGCACCGACACGATCGCGGCCAGCACGACGGCCCAGATCAGGAAGTACAGGCTGCGGCCGCTGCCGAGCTCGATGCCGAACAGGTTCAGTGCCGGAATCCCGTTGATCCCGTCGTACTTGCCGAGCAGCTCGAGGTTGCCGAACAGATAGAACAGCGCGAGCCCCCAAGCGATCGTGCCGAGCGGCAGGAAATGCCCGGACAGGCGCATCGTGACCGCGCCCAGTACCAGCGCGACGAGCGCCGTCAGCACGACGCCGACGATCAGCGCGAGCCACGGCGACACGCCGTATCGCGTGGTCAGGAATGCGGTCGCATACGCGCCGATGCCGACGAACGCGGCCTGCCCGAAGCTCGTCATCCCGCCGACGCCCGTCAGCAGCACGAGCCCGATCGCGACGATCGCGTAGAGGCCGATGTAGTTCAGCAGCGTGATCCAGTATTCGGGCACCTGCAGCGCGCCGGGCAGCACCGGCAGCGCGAACAGCACCACGAGAAACACCCAGAAGGTCTTGTTGCGTACCATCGTCTTCATCGCGTCACTCCTCTTCCTCTTCCGCATGCGGCGCCGCGAAACTGCGCCACAGCAGCACCGGGATGATCAGCGTGAACACGATCACTTCCTTGTACGCGCTCGCCCAGAACGACGAATACGATTCGAGCATGCCGACCAGCAGCGAGCCGGCGGCCGCGAGCGGATAACTGACCAGCCCGCCGATGATCGCGCCCACGAAACCCTTCAGGCCGATCAGGAAGCCGGAGTCGTAATAGATCGTCGTCAACGGACCGACGAGGATGCCGGACAGCACACCGAGCCCGGCCGCCAGCGTGAATGCGAGCCGCCCTGCTTCGGTCGTGCCGATGCCGACCAGCCGCGCGCCGAGCCGGTTCACCGACGTCGCGCGCAGCGCCTTGCCGGCGATCGTGCGGCCGAAGTACACGTAGAGCGCGCCGATCAGCACCAGCGCGGTCACGACCACGAGGATGCTCTGCACCGACACCGTCATGCTGCCGACCGACAGCGACGCATCCGCGAAGCCGTTGGTGCGCGAGCCTTCAGCGCCGAACATCACGAGCCCGAGGCCGACCATCGCGAAATGGACGGCGACCGACACGATCAGCAACAGCAGCGTCGTGCCTTCGGCGATCGGCTGGTAGACGAGCCGGTAGACGAACGGCCCCATCGGCACGACGATCGCGAGCGTCAACGCGATCTGCGCAAGCATAGGCAGCGGCTGCGCGGCAAAGCTGCGCGTGATCGCGAACACCGCGAGCGGCAGCAGCACGTAGCGGCTGCCGAGCGTCGCAAGCGTGCGGCCGAGTTGATGGCGGCGTTCGCGATGGCGGACCAGGCCGCCGACTTCCAGCAGGAAGCACGCGATGCCCATCACGAACAGCAGCCAGCAGGTGGCGGGAAATTTCTGCGCCTGCAACGCCGCAAGCGTGAGCGCACCGTAGGCGACGAATTCGCCCTGGGGAATGAAGATCACCCGCGTGACGGAAAACACCAGCACGAGCGCCAGCGACAGCAATGCATAAATGGCGCCGGTCGTGATGCCGTCTTGCGCGAGGATCGCCGCAATCGAGAGATCCATACGTTTCGTGTATCGAGAATGCTGCGGAGAAACGGCGACGGGAGCGGCCCGCGCGCGGACGGCAAGACCGGGGGTCAGGCGTCGCGTTGCGGGCTTCCCGGCATTCCATGCGGCGCGAGCACGGATCGCCGCGCCGCCGACGGCGCGCACGGCACCGTTCGCGCCGCGCCCGCCGGTTTCACGTGGTGCTTACTCGGCCTGCAGCTTCCACTTGCCGTCGACGATCTGCACCATCACGCGTGCCCGCGTGTCGAAGCCGTTGTGATCGGTCGCCGTCGTGTTGATCACGCCGTGCGACACGGGCAGATCCTTCACGCTCTCGAGCGATGCGCGCAGCGCCTCGCGGAACGCCTCGGTGCCCGGCTGGCCCTTCTTCAGCGCATCGGGAATCGCACGCTGCAGCAGCAGGCCCGCATCCCATGCATGGCCGCCGAAGGTCGCCAGCGAACCGGCCCCGTACGCCTTTTCGTATGCGGCCTTGTAGCCGAGCGCCGGCTTCTTCACCGGATTCGAATCGGGCAGCTGGTCGGTCACGAGCACCGGGCCGGCCGGCAGGATCTCGCCTTCGCAATCCTTGCCGCACACGCGCAGGAAGTCGTTGTTCGCGACGCCGTGCGTCTGGTACACCTTGCCCTTGTAGCCGCGCTCCTTCAGCGTCTTGGCCGGCAGCGCGGCCGGCGTGCCCGAACCGGCGATCAGCACCGCGTCGGGATTCGAGCCCAACAGCTTCAGCACCTGCCCCATCACCGACGCGTCGGTGCGGTTGAAGCGCTCGTTCGACACGAGCTTCAGGCCGTTCTTCTCGGCCGCCGCGCTGAACGTCTTGTACCAGCTGTCGCCGTACGCATCGGCGAAGCCGATGAAGCCGACCGTCTTCACGCCGTGCTTCGCCATGTAGCCGGCGATCGCGTCGGCCATCAGCTGGTCGTTCTGCGGCACCTTGAACATCCATGCGCGCTTCGCGTCCATCGGCGAGATGATCTGCGCGCTCGCCGCGAGCGAGATCGTCGGCGTCTTGCCCTGCGACACCGGATCGAGCATCGCGAGCGAGTTCGGCGTGACGGACGAGCCGATGATCGCGTCGACGTGATCCTCGTCGATCAGCTTGCGCGCGTTCTGCACCGCGCGGCTCGTGTCGGACGCATCGTCGAGCACGATGTACTGGACGCTCTTGCCCGCGATTTCCTTCGGCAGCAGCGCGATCGTGTTCTTTTCCGGAATCCCGAGCGAGGCGGCCGGCCCGGTGGCCGACAGCGTCACGCCGATCTTCACCTGCGCCGACGCCGTGGCCGCCGCACCCACGAGGCCCGCGGCAAGCAGAACCTCCATCCATCGATTCATCTTCATTTACGTTGTCTCCAAACGCTGCTCGAAAAATCCGTGGGTCGCTCGGGCGGCTCCCGGTCCTCAAACAAGTTAATAAATTAACTATCTCGCCGTACCGCGTCTACGCTCGTTTTCCCGTGAAACGCCGGCGTCGCAATCGAGCCCCGGCGATCGCACGCACGCACGCGCCGCGGCGCGTTCCGAAACGGTCGTTCGACCGCCACGATGGCGGCAGCAATGTCGCCAGGATGAAGGGAACGGGGAAACGCAGCGTTGCGCGAGACGCGATCGATGCGAATGCAACGATCGCGGGAAGGTCGGCCGGCCGAGCCTGGTTCGGCTCCGCAAGCGCGCGGCACACGATCGGAAACCGGCGGTTCATGCGCATCCGAACGACGCGTCGGATGCGAACGCAACGACCGGAGAAGCCGCCGTGCCGGGCAATCGCTCCAGAACGCGCATACCGTCCGCAGGACGGCTCGTGAAAGCCCGGGCATACCGATGCACCGCCGCACCCGAACGAGCGGCGCCAGCCGCCCCTCGCACCCCGATCCATCGTCCCGCGCTTCTCATCCAACCGCACTCCCTCTTCTGCATTTTGCTTGTAGGAGAACTGCCGACTATTTTCCCGACCGCACGGTCGGCGAAAGCTGAGTGTAACGGACGCTTTTTGCGCACGCCAACCGGGTAAGCCCGGACGGCATGCGCGTGGCTGCGCGCCAGCGGCGATCGACCGGCAGGGGTGGACGAAAACGGGGGGACGGGATGAAACGCGAGCGATGCAAGATGAGGTGAGGCAGAAACGGGCGGGAAACGCGGCGCCACTCGCCTGCACCATCAATGGAAATTCGCGCACACAAATGAAAAAGCGCTGTTGGATTCCGTCCAACAGCGCTTTGGGGTCCGGGCACTTTGTGCCTCGATTGTCTCCTCGTTCTCCACCTGCAAATTCGTTTCGCGGTGCATCAGAACTGAAACGAAGATTAAAGGACCTTTCACCCTGCGACAACTTAGCATTTACCCCTATGGTGCATCGCCGCACGAAAATGGGGCACCAGCCTTGCCGCGCGGCACCGTCCCGAGGCCGCCGCGACGCCCTTCCCGGCCGCGCCGGATGGTGCTTCGCATCAACGCGTCGCCACGCCGCGGCGCGCTGCAATCAGGACGGCCTGAGCGTCTTGACCCGTGCGACCATCTCGCCGACGATCCCGCGCCGGAACGCAAGCACGCATGCGATGAAGATCAGCCCGGTGACGATCGTCGCCGATTCGCCGAGCGAGTGGAACCAGCCGATGCCCGTCATCGACGCGAGCCATTCGCCGATGTCGCCGAGCCGGTCCTCCAGCGCGACGATCAGCGCCGCGCCGAGCAGCGGCCCGAACAGCGTGCCCATCCCGCCGACGAGCGTCATCAGCACGACGAGGCCCGACATCGTCCAGTACGCGTCGGACAGCGTCTCGAAGCCGAGCACCAGCACCTTCAGCGAACCGGCCAGCCCCGCGAGCCCGGCCGACAGGATGAACGCGAGCAGCTTGAAGCGGTCGGTGTCGTAGCCGAGCGAGATCGCGCGCGCCTCGTTTTCCTTGATCGCGACGAGCACCTGGCCGAACGGCGAGTGCACGATGCGCACGATGAACGCGCACGCCGCCACGATCACCGCGAGCACGACGTAGTACAGCGCGACGTCGTTGGACAGGTCGACGACCCCGAACAGATGCCCGCGCGGCACGCCCTGCAGGCCGTCCTCGCCGTGCGTGAACGGCGCCTGCAGGTAGATGAAATAGACCATCTGCGCAAACGCGAGCGTGATCATCGCGAAGTAGATGCCCTGCCGGCGGATCGCGAACAGGCCGACGACGAGCCCGAGCAGCGTCGCGGCGAAGGTGCCGACGAGCACGCCGAGCTCCGGCGTGAAGCCGAGCGTCTGGATCGTATAGCCGGTCGCGTAGCCGGCGGTCGCGAGGAACATCGCATGGCCGAACGACAGCAGCCCCGTATAGCCGATCAGCAGGTTGAACGCGGCCGCGAACAGCGCGAACGTGAGCACCTTCATCACGAACACCGGATACGCGCCGATGAAGGGGGCTGCGAGCAGTGCGGCGAGCAGCACGCCGTAGAGCACTTTTCTCTGCATCATTTTTCCTTGCCGAACAGGCCAGCCGGGCGGATCAGCAGCACGATCGCCATGATCACGAACACCACCGTGGCCGACGCTTCCGGATAGAACACGCGCGTGAAGCCCTCGATCACGCCGAGCATCAGCCCGGTGATGATCGAGCCGAGAATCGAGCCCATCCCGCCGATCACGACCACCGCGAACACGGTGATGATCATCGGCTGGCCCATCAGCGGCGACACCTGGATCACCGGCGCCGCGAGCACGCCCGCGAATGCCGCGAGCGCGACGCCGAAGCCGTAGGTGAGCGTGATCATCATCGGCACGTTCACGCCGAACGCCTCGACGAGCTTCGGGTTCTCGGTGCCCGCGCGCAGATAGGCGCCCAGGCGCGTCTTCTCGATCACGAACCAGGTCGCGAGACACACCGCGAGCGACGCGACGACCACCCACGCGCGGTAGTTCGGCAGGAACATGAAGCCGAGATTGGTCGCGCCGGACAGCTGCGAAGGCACGTCGTACGGCTGGCCGGACGACCCGTAGACCGAGCGGAACACGCCTTCGACGACGAGCGTGAGGCCGAACGTGAGCAGCAGCCCGTACAGGTGATCGAGCTTGTACAGCCAGCGCAGCATCGAGCGCTCGACCAGGATCCCGAACGCGCCGACGATCAGCGGTGCGAGCGCGAGCATCGCCCAGTACGGTAACCCGAAATACGACAGCCCCATCCACGCGAGCATCGCACCCAGCATGAACAGCGCGCCGTGCGCGAAGTTGATCACGTTGAGCAGCCCGAAGATCACCGCCAGCCCGAGGCTCAGGATCGCGTAGAACGAGCCGTTGACGAGCCCGAGCAGCAACTGGCTCAGCATCGCCGGCAACGGAATGCCAAAGATTTCCATCGACTTAGCCGTCCGAATGAGTTTCGTTGCGTGCGCAACCGTCATGCCGTCGCGCATGCGGGCGGTGCAGCGGCCACATCGCTGCGGCCGCGCCCGCGCTTACTTCCATGCCGCGCAGCGCGTCTCCTGCTTGGTCGTGAATGCCTGCTCGCCCGGAATCGTCGCGAGCACCTTGTAGTAGTCCCACGGCTCCTTCGATTCCGACGGCTTCTTCACTTCCATCAGGTACATGTCGTGAATCATGCTGCCGTCCTGGCGGATGTAGCCCTTCGCGTAGAAGTCGTTGATCTTCGCCTTCTTCAGCTCGGCCATCACCTTGTCGGAGTCGGTCGTGCCGGCCGCCTGGACCGCCTTCAGGTAGGTCGTCACCGACGAGTAGTCGGCCGCCTGCAGGCTCGACGGCATCTTCTTCATCTTGCCGAAGTAGCGCTGCGCCCACTGGCGCGCCGTCGCGTCGCGGTTCCAGTACCAGCTGTCGGTCAGCACGAGGCCCTGCGTCGTCTCGAGGCCGAGGCTGTGCACGTCGTTGATGAACATCAGCAGCGCGGCGATCTTCATCGTCTTCGTGATGCCGAACTCCTTCGCGGCCTTGATCGAGTTGATCGTGTCGCCGCCCGCGTTCGCGAGGCCGAGGATCTGCGCCTTGGACGACTGCGCCTGCAGCAGGAACGACGAGAAGTCCGACGCCGACAGCGGGTGCCGCACCGTGCCGAGCACCTGGCCGCCACTCGCCTTCACGACGTCCGACGTGTTCTTCTCGAGCGCCTTGCCGAACGCGTAGTCGGCGGTCAGGAAGAACCAGCTCTTGCCGCCCTGCTTCACCACCGCCGAGCCGGTGCCCTTCGCGAGCGCCATCGTGTCGTATGCGTAGTGGACCGTGTACGGCGTGCACTGCTCGTTGGTCAGCGTATCGGCGCCCGCGCCGATGTTGATGTAGACCTTCTTCTTCTCGGCCGCGACCTGGTTCATCGACAGCGCGGTCGCGGAGTTCGTGCCGCCGACCAGCAGGTCGAGCCCGCCGCGGTCCATCCATTCGCGCGCCTTCGACGCGGCGATGTCCGCCTTGTTCTGGTGATCGGCATAGACGACCTCGATCGGCTTGCCGAGCACCTTGCCGCCGAAGTCGGCGACCGCCATCCGGATCGCCTCGAGGCCGCCCTGCCCGTCGATGTCCGCGTACAGCCCCGACATGTCGGTGATGAAGCCGATCTTCACGCTATCCGCGGCGTGTGCGGCGCCGGCGGTGAACGCTGCGGTCGCGACCGCCAGGCACGCGTGTGCGAGGGTCTTCATTTTCATTGACGTCTCCTGTTGTTCTGATGCGTTGTGGTTGTTCGTAGGCCGCCACGGCTAGCGGCAAGGGAAACGGGGCGGCGTCACACCCCGAGCAGGTCGTGAAGGATCGGCATCTTGCCTTCCAGTTCGGATGAGCGGAAATGCTCGACGATGCGGCCATGTTCCATCACGTAGAAGCGATCGGCGAGCGGCGCGGCGAAGCGGAAATTCTGTTCGACCATCACGACCGTGTAGCCGCGCGCCTTCAGCGCGACGATCATGCGCGCGAGCGCCTGCACGATCACCGGCGCGAGGCCTTCGGAAATTTCATCGAGCAGCAGCAGGTTCGCGCCGGTGCGCAGGATCCGCGCCACCGCGAGCATCTGCTGCTCGCCGCCGGACAGCCGCGTGCCCTGGCTCTGCCGGCGCGACGCGAGGTTCGGGAACATCGTGTAGATCTCGTCGAGCGACATCGCGTGCTCGCGCGGGCCGATCGGCGGCGGCAGCATCAGGTTCTCCTCGCACGACAGGCTCGAGAAGATTCCGCGCTCCTCCGGGCAATAGCCGACGCCGAAATGCGCGATGCGGTGCGTCGCGAGGCCGATCGTCTCGTTGCCTGAAACCTTGATCGAGCCGCTGCGCCGGCCGGTGAGGCCCATGATCGCGCGCAGCGTCGTGGTGCGGCCCGCGCCGTTGCGGCCGAGCAGCGTGACGACCTCGCCGCGATGAACGCTCAGGTCGACACCGTGCAATATGTGGGATTCCCCGTACCAGGCCTCGAGGCCCGTGATCTCCAGCGCGGGCGTGCCGCTCTCGACGCCGCTCAATTCGCGTTCCTCCCGTTCGCTGTGCTTCATGCGTGCGCCCCCGCGAGCGCCGCATCGGCGCTGCCCATGTAGGCCTCGATCACCAGCGGATTCTTCGACACTTCCGCATACGAGCCCTCGGCCAGCACTTCGCCGCGTTGCAGGACGGTGATCGTGTCGGAGATGCCCGCGATCACGTTCATGTTGTGCTCGACCATCAGGATCGTGCGGCCGCTCGCCACCTTCTTGATCAGCGCGGTCACGCGATCGACGTCCTCGTGGCCCATCCCTTGCGTGGGCTCGTCGAGCAGCATCAGTTCGGGTTCCATCGCGAGCGTCGTCGCGATCTCGAGCGCGCGCTTGCGGCCGTATGCGAGTTCGACCGTCGGCACGTGTGCGAAATCGGTGAGGCCGACCTGCGTGAGGAGATCCATCGCGCGATCGTCGAGGCGCCGCAACGTGCGCTCGCTGCGCCAGAAATGGAATTCGGTCCCGAGCGCGCGCTGCAGGCCGATGCGCACGTTCTGCAACGCGGTCAGGTGCGGGAATACCGCCGAGATCTGGAAGGAACGGATGATGCCGCGCCGCGCGACCTGCGCGGGCCGCTCGTCGGTGATGTCGATGCCGTTGAAGACGATCTGGCCGGCCGTCGGTGTCAGGAACTTGGTCAGCAGGTTGAAGCAGGTGGTCTTGCCCGCGCCGTTCGGTCCGATCAACGCATGGATCGCGCCGCGCCGCACACGCAGGTTGACACCGTTCACGGCGGTGAAGCCCCTGAATTCCTTCGTCAGTCCGCGTGTTTCGAGAATCGTGTCGCCGAGAATCATGTTCCCTTCCGTACGAAGTCAGGCGAAGCACCGGGAGGATTCGCGCAAGCGACCGCGAACAAGTCCGCGGATCAGCGGGCTGCCCCCGGGGCGCCGTATTACGCCTCGAGGGTGGTCTCCCGCGCCGACGCGTATGCACACTGCGCAACATTGTCGCGCCGTTGGTGCAGTGCAATCATCGGGATTTGCACTTATAGGGCGGGCTGCCATATCGGGCGCGGCTGAGCGAGAATTTTCGACGCGCTTTTTTGACGCGCGCATCATCAAGGTGCGCATGCTCGCATCGGACGTGCCTGATTGAACGCATGCATGTGACGCTGCGCGTCATGTCGTCGCGCAAAAAAAGCCGCGTGACATAAGCGATAAGCGGGTGCGCGAAGCAATTGCCGTGCGCATCGCTGGCCCGTGTCATTGTGATGCTCGCGCGTCACCTTTGCTTCGCATAGCGAAACAGCGGGCGCTCGGATGACAGCCCGCTGTCGCGCGTGTCAGCGTGGCGTCACGCAGCCGTCATCGTCGCGTCCGTTCGCACCTGCGTCGCGTCGTGCGCCGCGCGTCGATCGGCGCGAATCATGTCGCTTGCGCGCTCGGCGATCATCAGCGTCGGCGAATTCGTGTTGCCCGACGTGATGAACGGCATCACCGATGCGTCGACGATCCGCAGCCCGGCGATGCCGCGCACGCGCAGCCGGCTGTCGACGACGGCACGCGCGTCGTCCGCGCGCCCCATCCGGCACGTACCGACCGGATGGAAGATCGTCGTGCCGACCGCGCCCGCCGCTTCGATCAGTTCGGCTTCGGTCCGGTATCGCTCGCCCGGCAGGATCTCCTCCGGACGGTAGCGCGCGAGCGCCGGCGCGGATGCGATGCGGCGCGTGAGGCGCAGCGCGTTCGCGGCGACCTGGCGATCGTGGTCGGTCGACAGATAGTTCGGTGCGATCGACGGTGCCACGCCGGCATCGGGGCTCGCGATATGCACGCTGCCGCGCGAACTCGGCCGCAGATGGCAGACGGACGCCGTAAAGGCGTTGAAGCTGTGCAGCGGCTCGCCGAAGCGCTCGAGCGACAGCGGCTGCACGTGATATTCGAGATCGGGGCGCGTGAGCGAGGGATCGTCGGGATCGGATTTTGCGAACGCGCCGAGCTGCGACGGCGCCATCGACATCGGCCCGCGTTGCAGCAGCGCGTATTCGGCACCGATCATCAGCTTGCCCCACCAGTGCGCGGACAGCGTGTTCAACGTGCGGACGCCTTCGACGCGAAATGCCATCCGCAGCTGCAGGTGATCCTGCAGGTTCTCGCCGACGCCCGGCAGGTCCTGCACGACGTCGATGCCGAGCGCCTGCAGCCGTGCGCCCGCACCGATGCCCGACAGTTCGAGCAGCTGCGGCGAATTCACCGCGCCGGCGGTCAGCAGCACTTCGGCGCGTGCGTGCGCGACGTAGTCGGTGCCGCCGCCGCGATACTCGACGCCGACCGCGCGCCGCCCGTCGAAGATCACGCGCTGCGCATGCGCGCCGGTTATCACGGTCAGGTTCGGGCGCGTCATCGCGGGGCGCAGGAACGCTTTCGACGTATTCCAGCGCACGCCGCGCTTCTGGTTCACCTCGAAATAGCCGACCCCGCTGTTGTCGCCGCGGTTGAAATCGTCGGTCGCCGGGATGCCCGTCTGCTGCGCGGCCTGCGCGAACGATTCGAGGATCTCCCAGCGCAGCCGCTGCTTCTCGACGCGCCAGTAGCCGCCTGCGCCGTGTGCGTCGCTCGCACCCGCGTGGTGGTCCTCGCTGCGCTTGAAGATCGGCAGCACGCTGTCCCACGACCAGCCCGCGTCGCCGGTTTCCTGCGCCCAGCTGTCGTAATCCTCGCGCTGGCCGCGCATGTAGATCATCCCGTTGATCGACGAGCAGCCGCCGAGCACGCGACCGCGCGGATACGACAGTGCGCGGCCGTTGAGCGCCGCCTCTGGCTGTGTCTTGTACAGCCAGTCCGTGCGTGGATTGCCGATGCAGTACAGATAGCCGACCGGGATGTGGATCCAGTGATAGTCGTCCTTGCCGCCCGCTTCGAGCAGCAGCACGCGGATCTCGGGATCCTCGGTCAGGCGGTTCGCGAGCACGCAGCCTGCGGTGCCCGCGCCGACGATCACGTAATCGAATTCGCCCTCGAGCGTGCGTTGAGTCGTCACGACTTGTCTCCTGTCGACCCGAGTTAGCGCTTTAGCGCTTACTCGGGTCCCATGGCGTGGCTGGATGGAGTTGGCGCTTCAGCGCTTACTCCATCCCCACGGCGGTCGACCCGAGTTGGCGCTTCAGCGCTTACTCGGGTCCCATGGCGTGGTTGGATGGAGTTGGCGCTTCAGCGCTTACTCCATCCCCACGGCGGTCGACCCGAGTTGGCGCTTTAGCGCTTACTCGTGCCCCGTGCTTTGCGGTCGACCCGAGTTAGCACTTCATCGCTTACTCGTGCCCCATGCAAAGCGCATTGTTGTGTCCCGCGCGGCGCAATCCCGCGCGTCGTTTTCAGCATAGTGCGTCGCGGGCGACGCGATCGATGAAGCGTACTCCGCCTGCTGTCCACCGATCCAATGAGTTATGCTGAACTGCGTTATAAGCTGCACTCATATCACGACGATGGATCTCACCCTGCTCCGTGCGTTCGCGACGGTCGCCCGCGAAGGCAACCTGACGCGCGCCGCCGTGCAGTTGCACCTGACGCAGCCGGCCGTCAGCCTGCAGATCAAGCATCTGCAGGAAACGCTCGGCGTCACGCTGTTCACGCGCACGTCGCGCGGGCTCGCGCTCACACGCGACGGCCAGACGCTGCTGCCGCACGCGGAGCGCGCGCTGGCCGCAGCCGCCGACGTGCAGCGCGCCGCTGCCGCGCTGCGGCACGAGGTGCGCGGCCGGTTGCGGATCGGCACGATTCTCGACCCCGGTTTCCTGCGGCTCGGCGGCTTCCTGCGCGCGCTGGTCGAAACCCATCCGCAGATAGAAACCGCGCTGCGGCACGGGATGTCCGGCTGGGTGCTCGAGCAGGTGCGCGCGCGGGCGCTCGACGTCGGCTACTACATCGGCCGTCCCGGCGAGGACGAGCCGCGCGACGACACGCTGTTCCACACGGTCACGCTCACGCGTTTCCAGTACCGCGTGCTCGCGCCGGCCGGCTGGAAGGAGCGCGTGCAGCGCGCGCACGACTGGCGCGCGCTCGCCGCGCTGCCGTGGATCTGGACGCCGCCGGCGTCCGCCCATCACCGGCTGCTGTCGCGGCTGTTCGCGGCGGCCGGCGCGCAGCCGGTGAAGGTCGCCGAGGTCGACCAGGAGCAGTCGATGCTCGATCTCGTGAAATCGGGGATCGGGTTGACGCTCGCGCGGGACTCGACCGCGCTGGCCGAAGCGCACGCGCACGCGCTGACGATCGTCGAACGCGTGACGGTGCCGACCGAGCTGACTTTCGTGGCACTCGTCGAACGGCGCGACGAACCGGCAATCGCGGCCGCGCTGCGACTGATCGAGACGCAGTGGGCGATATGAGCGTGGCTGATGTCGGTGTGACGGGTCGTGCAGTGGACTTTTGCGGCTGACTTGCGGATCTTGCGGATCTTTCAAATCGCCAACTCGCCCGCGCATGACCGGCGAAAATCACATACGAGCCCCAATCGCCCGCTCCGCGTCGCGTTGCCGCGCGCCAGTCGCTCGTCACGCCACCATCGCAGGCTTTTTGCTAGATTGTCCGTTCGCACACCGCGAGACCCCTGATTGAAGGAGACCCGCATGGCCCGCAACATCGAGATCAAAGCCCGCGCCCGCGAATTCGACCAGCTGCGCGAACGCGCCGCGACGCTCGCAACCGAAGCACCGCTCTTCTACCGCCAGCAGGATTTCTTCTACGACGTGCCGCGCGGCCGGCTGAAGCTGCGCCGCTTCGAAGACGGCACGCCGGCCGAACTGATCTTCTACCAGCGCGACGATCGCGACGGTCCGAAAGCGTCGTACTACACGCGCAGCCCGGTCACGAACCCGGACGCGATGCACTCGCTGCTCGCGACTGCGCTGACCACGCGCGGCATCGTGACGAAGGAACGGCACGTGTACCTCGTCGGCCGCACGCGGATCCACCTCGACCGCGTCGACGGCCTCGGCGACTTCATCGAACTGGAAGTGGTGCTCGGCCCCGACGACGACGAAGCCGGCGGCGAAGCCGAGGCGCATGACGTGTTCGCGAAGCTCGGCGTGGCGCACGAGGATCTCGTCGCGGTCGCGTACGTCGACCTGTTGAACGCCGACGCGCAATCCGCAGCGGCCTAATCGAGCCCTATCCGCGGGGCGGCGCCTTGCGCCCCGCCGCCAGCCCTGCCGCCGCGTCACGCGGCGCCGGGCGCCAGGTGCGCGAGCGGCAGCGCGCCATTGCGTTTGAACGTCGTCAGCACGATGTTCGAGCGCACGCTGTCGACGCCCGGCACGCGCATCAGCTTCTTCATCACGAACTGCGACAGCGCGTTGAGATCCGGCGCGACGATCCGCAGCAGATAGTCGGCATCGCCCACCACGGCATGGCATTCGAGCACCTCAGGCAGCACGTCGATCTGTTGCTGGAACTGCTCGATGATCGAATCGCCGTGGTGCTTGAGCTTCAGGCTCGTGAACGCGGTGACGCCGAGCCCGAGCTTTTCGGGGCGCAACATCACGCGATAGCCTTCGATCACGCCGGCCGCCTCGAGCCGCTGCAGCCGCCGGCCGATCTGCGACGGCGACAGCGGCACCTCCTCGCCGAGCTGCTGGTGCGTCGCGCGGCCGAAGCGCTGCAGCACGTCGAGAAGCGCGAGATCGAAGTGATCGAGTTCCAGCATGAGTATTCTCCGCATTGATTCCGATTTTGATGCGCGATTATCGCATCATCAGGCGAATCAACGCCATCTTTGCGCCCATTCCGCATGTCCCCCGCTCTACACTTGCATGGTTCCCATCACAGCGTGCAGAGCCTCACCATGTCCACCGTCGTCACCGCGAAACTGCAGGAGCAGTTCGATGCGGGCCTCGAAACCCGCGCCGATTTCACCATCGACCAGCCGCTCGAACGTTACGGCCAGGTCGACCACGCGGTGTGGCAGCAGCTCTATGCGCGCCAGTCGGCGCTGCTGCGCGGTCGCGCGTGCGACGCGTTCGTCGCCGGGCTCGGGAAGATCGACCTGCCGGCCGATCGCGTGCCGTCGTTCGCCGACGTGAACCGCCAGCTGAAACCGGTCACCGGCTGGGAAATCGTCGCGGTGCCGGGCCTCGTGCCCGATCGCGTGTTCTTCGAGCACCTCGCGAACCGGCGGTTTCCGGTCACCTGGTGGATGCGCCGCCAGGACCAGCTCGACTACCTGCAGGAACCCGACTGCTTCCACGACCTGTTCGGCCACGTGCCGTTGCTGATCGAGCCGGTGTTCGCCGACTACATGCAGGCCTACGGCCGCACCGCGCTCGCGGTCGCGGACGACGAAGCGGCGCTCGCGCGGCTGGCGCGCCTCTACTGGTATACGGTGGAATTCGGCCTGATCCGAGACCCGCAGGGCACGAACGGGCTGTCGATCTACGGCGCCGGGATCGTGTCGAGCAAGGGCGAGAGCCTCTACAGTCTCGAAAGCGCGGCGCCGAACCGGCTCGGTTTCGACCTCGAGCGCGTGATGCGCACGCGGTACCGGATCGACACGTTCCAGAAGACCTACTTCGTAATCGACGATTTCGCGCAGCTGTTCGCGCTGGCCGACGTCGACGGCCGCGCGCTGGCCGACCGGCTGGCCGCGCAGCCCGAATTCGCGGCCGGCGCGGTATGCGATGGCGATCTCGTGCTGCATCGCGGCACGGGAGAAGGCTGGCCGGACGACGCGGACGCGTAAGGCCGCGGGCCACGCCGGCGTGATTCGTGCACCGGCGCCCGCCTTCCGATGCCCGTCGCCAGATGGCCGTCGCCAGATGGCCGTCGCCGGATGCCCGTCGCCCAACTATGAAACAATGACCGGTACCGGCTTTGCCGCGTGGCCCTTGCCCGCGTGCGGGCGCCGTTACCGAACGAGGTGCAACATGATCCACAAGCTCACATCAGAAGAACGCAAGACCCGGCTCGAAGGCCTGCCGCACTGGACGGCCGTGCCGGGCCGCGACGCGATCCAGCGCAGCCTGCGCTTCGCCGATTTCAACGAGGCCTTCGGCTTCATGACGCGCGTCGCGATCAAGGCGCAGGAAATGAACCACCATCCGGAATGGTTCAACGTATACAACCGCGTCGACGTGACGCTGTCGACCCACGATGCGGACGGCCTGACCGAGCGCGACATCGCGCTCGCGACGTTCATCGACCAGGTGTGCGCACATACCCAACCGGCCGCCTGAGGTCGTCCTCTACCGCCGCGCGTCTTTCGACGCGCGGCGCGTCAACTTTTCATTTCGATGAACGTTTTCTAGGATGTACTCAGCGAAAGCCTTCAACTTTCCAAGCCATCCTTAAGGCGCACGTAAGTCTCGTACGCTTTCCGCGCCCTGGGGTCCAAACCTTCCAGTTGCAGCGCGCTTGCGCGCTGTACAATCAGCAGCGCATACGGCTTGGAGAGCGCGCTGGCCTCTTCGCAGAGTTTGAGTTCGTCGCCGCTCGACGGCGAGCGGGCGCGCCAGAAATTGATCGCGGCTTCGAGGTCGTGGATCGAAATATCGGACATGATTGGATTTAATCGTTCGCTGGCCGCCATGCTTGATGTCAGGCGATGCGGCGCCCCTGTGGAAACGGCGTCGTGCTGTCCGCGTGCCTGAACCGCCAACCCATTGTACTTGAGCGAACTTCATGCGACTCCTTCTGATCGAAGACGACCGCCCCATCGCACGCGGTATCCAGAGCAGCCTCGAGCAGGCTGGCTTCACCGTCGACATGGTGCATGACGGCATCTTTGCCGAACAGGCGCTGGCACAGAACCGCCACGAACTCGTGATCCTCGACCTCGGCCTGCCGGGCATCGACGGGATGACGCTGCTCACGCGTTTCCGCCAGACCAACCGCCACACGCCGGTCATCGTGCTGACCGCGCGCGACGAACTGAACGACCGGATCCAGGGCCTGAACTCCGGCGCCGACGACTACATGCTCAAGCCGTTCGAGCCGGCCGAGCTCGAAGCGCGCATCCGCGCGGTGATGCGCCGCAGCGGCCCGCACAGCGACATGCCGCGTCCGGAAGTGTCGCTCGGCGGCGTCCGCCTGTCGGGCGTCGATCGCCGCATCTTCAACGACGACAAGCCGCTCGAACTGTCGCCGCGCGAATTCGCGGTGCTGGAAATGCTGCTGCTGCGTCACGGCCGCGTCGTCAGCAAGGCCCAGCTGCAGGATCACCTCACGCACTTCGGCGGCGATCTCGGCGACACCGCAATCGAAGTCTACGTGCATCGCGTGCGCAAGAAACTCGAGCAGTGCCGCGTCGAAATCGTCACGGTGCGCGGCTTCGGCTATCTGCTGCAGGAAATCCGCCAGACCGCGAGCGTCTGAGCGGCGCCGCACGCCGGCCGGCCGCGTGCCGCCGGCGAGCCGCCCTGCCCGCGTCGCCGTCCGGCGCACGTCCGCGCCGCTCCCCGTGAGCGGCGCTTATCCATTTGCCCGTCGAAATGTCTTCTGATCCGGCTGTGACCACCAGCCTGCGCCGCTCGCTGCTCCGGCGCCTCGCCGCGCCGCTGTCGATGCTCGCGCTGATGAGCGGCCTGATCGCCTACTGGCTCGCGTGGCAATACACGCAACACGTGATCGACCGCTCGCTCGCCGATCTCGCGACCGCCATCTCCAAACAGATCCAGATCGCCGGCCCCGACGCGCCCTTCACGGTGCCGCCGCTCGCGCAGGCGATGTTCTCCGATCCGGCCGAGGCGCTGATCTACCGGATCAGCGACGGCGAGCAGGAACTCGCCGGCGATCCGAAACTGCCGCTGCGGGGCATCAACGTGCGCCGCATGCATCACGCGTACGTGTTCGAGGCCGAGTACGACAACCGCGCGGTGCGGGTCGCGCAGGTGCGCGTCGAGGAAGTCGACGGCGGCCGGCCGATGGTGGTCGAGGTCGCGCAGCCGGTGCGGCACCGTTACCGGATCGCGGCCGAATTCCTCGTCGCGATCATGATGCCGCTGCTGCTGCTGCTGCTCGCGGGCTGGGGCATCGTGTGGCGCGTCGTCAACCAGCAGCTCGGCCCGCTCACGCATCTCGCCGATTCGCTGAACCGGCAGACCCACACGTCGCTGGAGCCGGTCGACGAAACCGACGTGCCGCTCGAGATCCGGCCGCTGACGAGCGCGATGAACGCGCTGCTCGGCCGCCTGAAGACCGCGCTCGACGCGCAGCGCAAGTTCATCGCCGATGCCGCGCACCAGCTGCGCACGCCGCTCACGGCCGTGAAGCTGCATGCCGAGCAGGCCGCCGTCGCGCGCGACCCGCAGCAGACCTATGCCGCGGTGCGCGAACTGCGCGCGGCCGCCGACCGCGCGGTGCGGCTGTCGAACCAGCTGCTGTCGCTCGCGCGCGCGGAGCCGGGCGAACAGGCCGCGCGTTTCGTCGACGTCGACCTGGCCGCGATGGCGTTCGAGACGGGTGCCGAATGGGTGCCGCGCGCGCTCGCGTCGCATGTCGACCTCGGCTTCCAGCGCAGCGACGATCCCGGCGAAGACGAAACGCTGAACGTGCGCGGCAACCCCGTGCTGCTGCGCGAGGTGATCGCGAACCTGCTCGACAATGCGTTGAAATACGTGCCGCTCGCCCGGCCGCACGGGGCGCGGATCACGGTGAACGTCGCCCGCGGCGCGCTCGAGACCGGCGAACCGGCCGCCGAGATCGTCGTCGAGGACAACGGCCCGGGCGTGCCGGCCAATCAGCAGGCCGACCTGTTCAAGCGCTTCTTCCGTGGTGACGCGCAAAGCGGCAACGGCGTCGAGACGGGCGCCGGGCTCGGGCTCGCGATCGTGCACGACATCATCGCGATGCACGGCGGCACGGTGTCGTACGAGGATGCATCGGAAGGCGGTTCGCGCTTCGTGGTGCGGGTGCCGCTCGCCAGGCGCACCGGGAAGCCGGCGAGCGAGACGCCGGCCGCCGCGCCGACGCACTGAGGCGCGCGCGGCGAACCCTCATCAGGCTGGATGGACGGCCGCGCGGCGGCCATCCGGCGGTGAAACAGCCGCGCGCGATGCGCGGCCTCACCGGTCACTTCTTCTTTTTCTTGTCCTTCGCGCCGGACTCGGACTTGCCGTCCTTCCTGTCCTTCTTCTTTTTCTTCTTGCCGTCGTCGTCCGGCGTGGCGAGCAGCGTGCCGCGGCATGCGGTCGCGCCGCAATGGCACGCGTATTCCCGCTTGAGTTTCTTCGTCAGCTTCTCGTCGATCACGAGGCCGTAGTCGTAGAACAGCTCTTCTTCCGGCCCGATGTCGCGCAGTGCGTGGATGAACACGCGGCCCTTGATCTCCTCGGCCTCGCAGTTCGGCGCGCACGAATGGTTGATCCAGCGCGCGCTGTTGCCGTCGATCTTGCCGTCGATCACCCCGCCCTCTTCCAGTGCGAAGTAGAACGTATGGTTCGGCTCGTTCGGGTCGTGCGGATGGCGGCGCAGCGCTTCCTTCCACGAAATTCGCTCGCCCTTGTATTCCACTACGCGTTCGCCGGCCTTGATCGGCTCCACCGCGAACACGCCCTTGCCGTGAACTCCCGAGCGGCGTACCGCGATCCTGCGTGAACTCATCGAACGAATCCTTTGAAGACGACTTGAATGGAAGACGGCCGCGCTGTCGTTTTGCACGGCCCTGCGTCGCGCAAAACGAAAACGCGGCACCGGTCGGTGCCGCGTCGGGACATGCGGCGAATCACCCGCATCCTACACGTTCAAGATTGCTTCGTTCAACATCGCGCGCAATATCGCGCGCTTGACGCTCAGCGCTGGCCGAATGCGATGTCGCCGAACAACGCCTTGTGCTCGCGCGGCTGCGAACGCCAGTACTGCGGCGGCGCCGACACCTGCGCGCCGAGCTCGGCAGCCGCATGCCACGGCCAGCGCGGGTCGTACAGCATCGCGCGCGCCATCGCGACGAAATCGGCGTCGCCCGACTCGATCAGCCGGTTCGCATGCGCGGGATCGTTGATGAGGCCGACCGCGATCGTCGGCATCCCGACCGCGCGCTTCACCGCCTGCGCGAACGGCACCTGGTAACCGGGCGACAGCGGAATCTTCTGTAGCGGCGACACGCCGCCGGACGACACGTCGATCCAGTCGCAGCCGCGCTGCTTCAGCTCGTGCGCAAAAGCGATCGTGTCCTCGAGTTCCCAGCCGCCCTCGACCCAGTCGGTCGCCGACACGCGCACGCCGACCGGCCGGTCCGCCGGAAACGCCGCGCGCACGATCTCGAAGATCTCGAGCGGAAAGCGCATCCGGTTTTCGCGCGAGCCGCCGTATTCGTCGGTACGCTGGTTCGCAAGCGGCGACAGGAACTGATGCAGCAGGTAGCCGTGCGCCGCGTGCACCTCGATCGCATCGATGCCGAGGCGCGCGGCACGCTTCGCGGCGGCGGCGAACGCGTCGCGGATCCGGTTCAGACCGGCCGCGTCGAGCGCGAGCGGCGGCGTCTCGCCGTCCTTGTGCGGCAGGGCCGACGGTGCATGCGGCAGCCAGCCGCCATCGGCGACGGACACGAGCTGGCCGCCCTTCCACGGCACCTCGCTCGACGCCTTGCGCCCCGCGTGCGACAGCTGCATCGCGACGCGGACCGGCGAATGCTTGCGGATCGCCGCCAGCACGGGCTTGAGCGCTGCTTCGGTCGCGTCGTCCCACAAACCGAGGTCGCCGGCCGTGATGCGCCCGTCGGGTTCGACCGCGGTCGCTTCGATGCACAGCAGGCCCGCGCCGGACAGCGCGAGATGGCCGAGGTGAATCATGTGCCAGTCGGTCGCCTCGCCGCGCTCGGCCGAGTACTGGCACATCGGGGAGATCACGATCCGGTTCGGAAGGGTCACGCCGCGCAGCGTGAACGGGGAAAACAGCGCAGTCATGGAGGCCGCTCGCCAGGAAAGGGAAACAGCGGACGAGCGTAGCATGCGGGCTCGAAGCCTGCTGGCGGCCGGTTCGGCAGTAAGCGGATGGTCAGGTAGCGCCGCCGCGCCGCCGGCAGCGATGCCGCGCGCACACGGCATGCAGCGGTGCGCCGGCCGGCAAGACCTGCGGGCCGGTCACACGCGGCGCCGGCTCGCTCGGGATCAAAGCCCGACGCTGTCGAGCCACTCCGCGAACATGCGTCGCGCGGCCGCCTCCAGCGCCGGACCGTGCCGCACGGTGTCGGCGCGCAGCTGGCGCGCGTCGATGCCGGGCGTCGACGCGATTTCGCCGGCGTTGCCGATCAGCCAGGGTTCGAAGCGGTCGGCACGGATTTCGGGATGGCATTGCAGCGCCAGCACGTGCTGCCCCCACGCGAACGCCTGGTGGCGGCAGGCCGGTGTCGAGGCCAGATGGATCGCGCCGCCCGGCAGGTCGAACGTATCGCCGTGCCAGTGCAGCATCGAGGTCGCCGCGCCGTCGAGATGGCGCAGAGGCGACGCGCGGCCCGCGTCGGTGAGCGTCAGCGGCGCCCAGCCGAGTTCCTTCTGCGCAGCCGGATAGACGCGCGCACCGAGCGCGCGGGCGATGAACTGCGCGCCAAGGCAGATGCCGAGGATCGGCAGCCCGGCGTCGATGCGCTGGCGCACGAGCGCCGTGAGCGGCGCGATCGACGGATACTGCGCGTCTTCGTACACGCTGAGTGGCCCGCCGAGCATCACGAGCAGCGCCGGCTTGAGCGCGTCGAGCACCTCGACGCGCGACGCGCCGACGTCGACGTAGCGCACCCGCCGCCCGCGCGCCCCGAGCACCTGCTCGAAGCTGCCGAGGTCCTCGAAATGCACGTGGCGGATCGCCACCACTTCAGCGTTCATCATCGGCCTCCCGGTCGATCGACGGACGTCAGCCGGCGAACACCTTCCAGGTCTTCTTTTGCGTTGCCGCGTCGGCTTCTTCGTGCACCGAACAGTCGAGACGCAGATCGCTGTCGGCCATCGACAGGTCGAGCGCCGCGCAGTGATGCACGGTCTTCTTCGACTGCTTGCCCGGCTGGAAATGCGTGCACGTCAGGCACATGCGCTGCGGCGGCGTCGCGCCGGCCACCTGCAGTTCGCGCAGCGTCTTCAGCAGCGCGCGGTACAGCGCGCCCTGCTCGTCCGCGCCGAGCTTGCCGACCGCCTTCGTCAGGAATTCCGGCCATTGCAGCGCCTTCTTCGCCGCGGTACGGCCGCGGGCCGACAGGCGCACGGCAAGCGCGCGGCCGTCGTCCAGCGCGCGGCGCTTCTCGACGAGCCCCTTCGTCTCGAGCGTGCTGACCGCATCGCTGGTGGTCGCAGCCGTGAGCTGTGTCTCGCGCGCGATCTCGCCGAGCCGCATCGGGCCCTTGCGTTGCAGCAGCAGCACGAGGATCTCGCCCTGCGTCGGCGTGAGGCCCGCGCCTTCCGCCCAATCCCATGCCTGGCTTCGCATGGCCGTACTCAACCGCAGCAAGCTGTGGGTCACACGTCCCGAAGCCTGATTCCCGTAAACGCCTTCGCTCATAGTCTTTTCGCTTTGCCGCCGCCCGGATTGCCGAGCAGCCGTAGTGTGGAGATCGAATGTCTATCTCAAAACAGACGCTCATCGAGGAGCGTCGACACGGCCGTCGCGAGGCACACGCGGCGGTCGCGTTCGCGGCGACCGGTGAGACACAGGTCATTCCGGTGTCCGCAAAGCCGACATTCTAAGCGAGAGCGGAAAATCGCACAGCTAAGTTATCCCCTTCATTCTGTGGAAAATCGCTGGATAACCGGATTTTTTCGTTGTGCCGGCAATCCCTGCCGGCCTCACGGCGCAACGCGCAAACATTTTCCTGTTCGAATCGGCCATCGTGCGGCTGGTGGCGATCCACCGGGTTATCCATACCGCAGTGCGTTGACTTTGCAGCGGAATATCCAGTTATCCACAGATTTTCAGGAGGACTGGCGACGCGGAACGCCCGAATCGGCGTCGACCGGCATTCAGCGAATCGCCGCGCGGTCGAGCCTGTAATCTGCAAAACATTTTTTCATTCACGCCAGCGCAGGCACTGCTGGCGGACCGTCTCGTTCAGCGATTTTTCCTGTTTGAAAACGGTTCTCAACCACGATGCGTCATTCACGCGCGCCTTCGCGAGCGCACCGATCTCGTCGAGTGCCGCGCGCGAGCCGAGCGCGGCCGCATGCGGCGCGATCCGGTCGAGCGTGTCGAGGATGTCTTCCGCGATCGTGCGACGCTCACCTGTCTGAGGATTGACGCAGGTGCCCTCGAGCCCGAAGCGGCAGGCTTCGAAACGGTTGAATGTGTAGACGAGATAGTCGTCCTCCGACAGCTTCAGCGGCCGGTCGGTCAGCAGGTAGCGCGCGAGCGTCTGGATGTAGCACGCGATCGCGGCCGCGCGGTCGACCGACAGCGGCGTGTCCATCACGCGCACCTCGATCGTCCCGTAGCCGGGCTTCGGCCGGATGTCCCAGTAAAAGTCCTTCATCGAGTTGACGACGCCCGTGTTGACCATCTTCGTGAAGTACTCCTCGAAGCTGTCCCAGGTCAGCACGAACGGCGCGCGGCCCGACAGCGGGAACGCGAACACCGAATTCAGGCGCGCCGAATGGAAGCCGGTGTCGACGTTCTGCACGAACGGCGACGACGCGGACAGCGCGATGAAGTGCGGAATGAAGCGCGACATCGAGTGCAGCAGGAACAGCGCGCTGTCCGGATCGGGACAGCCGATGTGCACGTGCTGGCCGAACACGGTGAACTGCTTCGCGAGATAGCCGTACAGCTCGGAGATGTACTGGAAGCGCGGCGCGTCGTAGATCTGCCGGTCGCTCCATTGCTGGAACGCGTGCGTGCCGCCGCCGGCGAGCCCGACGTTGAGCTGGTCGGCCGCCTTCACCAGCACGTCGCGGATCGCGTGCAGCTCGGAGACCGCCTGCTCGTGCGAATGGCAGATGCCGGTCGACAGCTCGATCATGCTCTCGGTGATTTCAGGCGTGATGTTGCCGGGGAAGGTCTCGCCCTGGATCAGGCGCATCAGGTCGGATGCAGCCTTGGTGAGGTCGTAGTTGTGCGTGTTGACGACCTGGATCTCCAGTTCGACGCCGAACGTGAACGGTTCGGAATTGACGAAGGTTTCGAGTGCCATGGCAGGTTCCGGAATCAGTTTCTGTCGCTGCGTTCGCTGACCGCCGACAGGCAGCGGTAGACGACGAACGGGCTGACGAGCTGCAGGATCACGATCGTGCACATCACGATCGCGCGCAGGTGCGGGTCGAAATTCGGATAGAGCTGGTAGGTGTCGTCGACGAGCAGGTACGACAGCGCGGACATCGGTGTCAGCGCGATGCCGAGCGCGACGCCCTGCTTCATCCCGAGCCCGCTCGGCTTCGCGAACGCGACGACGCCGGCGAGCTTGGCGGCGAGCCGCGTGACGATCAGCGCGATCGCGAGCAGGCCGCCGAGCGCGATGTCGCCCCACGTGAACGACGTGAGCGTCAGCACGAACAGGATCACCGTCAGCAGCCAGCCGGCCGTGCCGAAATGCTCGGGCCACAGCTGCGGCCGCGCTTCGAGGTTCTTCACGATGATGCCGGCGAGCAGCAGCGTGAGCAGTGTCGACAGCTTCAGCGCCTGCGCGACCGCGATCGCGAGCATCACGAGCCCGAACAGCGCGACGAACGAATGCTCGTCGCGCATCGTCGCGGTCATGTGACGGAACAGGTAATTGCACGCCCGCGCGACCAGGTACGCGACGATGAACGAACCGGCGATCAGGTAGGCGGGTTGCAGGATCGTCGCGAAAACGTTCCCGTACGCTTCCTGGTGGAGCCAGCTCGTGACGAGCTTGGTCAGCACGATCGCGTACACGCTGTTCAGCGCGGTCAGCGTGATGAGGCGCTGCGACACCTGCCCTTCCGCGCGCAGCTCGGTCTTGAGCTGGATCACCATCGACGGCGACGTCGCGATTGCGATCGCCGACAACACGAGCGCGACCATGCCCGACACGCCGAGCGCGAGCATCACGAACAGCACGAGCACGAACGTCAGCGTCGCCTCGGCCAGGCTCGACGCAATGAGCCACGGATTGCGGCGGATCCATTTCAGGTCCAGGCGGCTGCCGAGCTCGAACAGCAGCAGGCCGAGCGCGACGTCGATCAGCAGCCGCGAGGTTTCGTCGGTGCTCGCGTCGATCACGCCGAATCCGAACGAACCGGCGATGAGACCGATCACCGCATACCCGGTGATGCGCGGCAGCCGCCATGCGCGATAGCACAGCTCGCCACACAGACCGGCCGCGAACAACGCGAGCCCGGCCCAGAACACGGCATCCGGCGCGAGCGGCCAATTGGGCAGGAATGAAAACGCCGACTTCATCGTGGTGACTTCTCCTTTGGAAGCAATCGCCAGCGGCGCGGGGTCAAGCGTCAGAAATGAGATGCGCGCCGGCTGGGTATCGCCCCGAGTGTGAATGTTGTGGTCGACGACGGCGGGACATGGGATCCGCCTCTTTCCGCCATCCGGCGGAACTGTCGTTCAGGCTGCCGATCTGGATTGTCGGCCTGGTGTGTGAACGGACTGCGCAGTCTCGATGATTCAGATTCGAAATCGAGCCGACCGTTCCATTGAAGCATGTCCGGCGCTTGGCCGAACGAACGCGAAGGAAACCGATTGTGCCACAGCTTTTTCGCTCCGGAACCGATTGAATCGACTCGCGGCGCTGTGAGGCGCCACAGGTCTTTGGTTTCAATGGTTTACTTGTATATATACGTAGTAGAAGTTAACAAGGCGCTCACAGTTCTGTGGATAACTTCGGTTTACGCAACAAGATCAAGGCGTTGGCGCGGCCATAAGTCGTTGCACAGGCTGTTTGCTCACAGAGGTTTGAGTTGGGCAACTTTCGGGCCGTTTCACAGCTGTGCCGAGTTGCCCAGTTTACGTCCACTGTGATTGCACACGAAGTGCGTGCGGATTTCGCGCGGTTATCCACAGCGTCGCGTGGATAACCTTGCGCGAAAAAATCGAAGGACTGTGAGGATTCGGCTGACGAGATCAGCCGATCTGGCGGCCGCGCAGCGCGCGGATCAGGAACCGGGCCGGGTCGACGGCATCGGCGAGTTCGCGCTCGAGCGGCAGCGGCTCGCCTTCCAGTTGCGACGCGATCAGTTCGGCGCCGAGCGCGGCCCACACGAGGCCGCGGGAACCGTAGCCGAATGCGCCGTACAGGCCCGCGGTGCGCGGCAGGTCGCGCGCCCTCGCACCGCTCAGCGCGCGTGCGTTCGCGACGGCCTGCGCTTCGTCGGCGAGCGGGCCGATCACCGGCACGCGATCGGCGACGACCCAGCGAAACGCGACGCGCCCGCGCAGCGTATCGACGTCCGGCAACTCGCCGATCAGGCCGGGCAGCAGATGCCGGACGCGCTCGATATTTTCGATATGCCCGGCGCCGCGCATCGCCGGATCGAGGTCGTCGGGTTCGAACGTCGCGCCGATCAGCAGCGTGCCGTCGTCGAGGGGTACCGCATAGCCGTCGCCGATCGCGGGGCACGGCAGCGGTGCCGTGCTGCCGGGCGGCAGCAGCGTGAGCTGGCCGCGCACCGGCTGCAGCGCGACGTGCCGCAGGCCCGCGAGACGCACGGCGTCGCCGGCGTTCGCGAGCACGACGACCGGCGCCTCGGCGAGCGTCGCGCCTGCCGCGTCGACGGCGCGCCACGTGTCGCCATCGCGCTCGATTCGCGCGACTTCGGTGCCGGCGAGCAGTGTCACGCGTTCACCGGCCGCCGCGACTTGTGCGGCGCAGACCCCGGCCGGCCAGACGGCGCCGCCGTGCGGAAACAGCAGGCCGCCATGTGCGACCGGCAGGTTCAGATGCGCGCGCGCGGCGTCCGTGTCGAGCAGCGACACGTAGTCGGACGGTGCGCCGAGCGCGTCGAACGCGTCGCGCATCCGCACGAAATCGTCGGCCGATTCCGCGAGATGGATCATCCCGCGCGCGCTGCGCGCGAACGCATGACCCGCATGCTCGAGCGCGCGCCAGCGTGTCAGTGCATGCAGGAAACCGCTGCGCGTGAGGCGGCTCGCGACGTTGTCGTCGCGCGTCATCAGTGGATGGAATACGCCGGCCGGATTGCCCGATGCGTCGCTCGCGATCCGCGCGTGCCGCTCGATCAGTGTGACGTTCCAGCCGCGCGCGGCGAGACGTTCGACGACCGCGCAGCCGGCCAGGCCCGCGCCGATCACGATCGCGTCGCGCGCGGCAACCGGCAAGGCGCGCGGCGGTTCGTGCCGGCGCATCCGCCAGCGCGGTGCGTATTCGCCCGCGAGCATCGCGAACTTGCCGGCCAGCCCGGCCATCTTGCGATACGTGAAACCCGCTTCGAGGAGCGCTTGTTTCACCACGCCCGCGCTCGAATAAGTCGCAAAGGTCGCCTTCTCGGCGGCGATACGTGCGAGCGCGCGGAACACATCGGCCGACCAGAGATCCGGGTTTTTCGCGGGCGCGAAACCGTCCAGATAGAACGCATCGGCGCGGGCGACCAGTTTCGGCAGCATCTCGCACGCGTCGCCCAGCGCGAGCGTGAGCACGACCCGGCCAGCGTCGAATTCGAGGCGATGAAAACCGGGAACGAGCATCGGCCACGCATCGGCGAGCATTTCTGCTTCCGTCGATATAGTTGTGTTCGCAACCATATGGGACAGTGCCAGGCGCAGGTCATCGCGCGAAAACGGATGCTTCTCGAACGACACGAAATGCAGCCGTTCGCAGCGCGCGGGATCGTCGCGCCAGGCGGCCCAGGTCGCGAGGAAGTTGACGCCCGCGCCGAACCCCGTCTCGACGATCGTGAACGTGCGCCGGCCTTGCCAGCGCCCGGGCAGCGCGTTGCCCGCGATGAACACGTAGTTCGCCTGCGCGAGCGCGCCCGCGACGTTGTGATAGATGTCGCCGTACGCGGGCGAGATGAGGGTGCCGTCGTCGCGGAACGCGAGCGTGGCGGGAACGAGTCGGTCGGGCATGCGAAACAAAAAACGTGGCAGCCAAGCCTGGCAAGGGATTGCGCGGAGGCGTCCGGCGGGTCGTTGGCAAAAACCAACGGCGTTGCGCGGCGGCGGACCCGGCTGCGTATCCCGTCCGGTTGGCGCAGGTCAAAAAACGGGCAATCGACGATTCATTCGGCGAAATACCGATGAAAATCTTTGAAACCCTTGTCGTTATTGGGTTTGCGCTGCGCTATCATAGCAACGCCGTACCGCGGGGTGGCCTTCCGGCAAACCGGACGGCACGTCGCGCGGGCCAGGATTCGGCGCTGTGCCGTCGAAGTCTGACTCTCGACGGCACGGTTCGCGCACGTATAATCGGCGCGTTCGCGCTGTTCGTGTCAAACCTAACCTGAAAAAGGAACCTTAATGAACAAACAGGAACTGATCGACGCCGTCGCCGCCCAAACGGGCGCCAGCAAGGCTCAAACCGGCGAAACGCTGGACACGCTGCTCGAAGTCATCAAGAAGGCCGTGTCGAAGGGTGATGCGGTTCAGCTGATCGGCTTCGGCAGCTTCGGTTCGGGCAAGCGCGCAGCACGTACGGGCCGCAACCCGAAGACCGGCGAAACCATCAAGATCCCGGCAGCCAAGACGGTCAAGTTCACGGCTGGCAAGGCGTTCAAGGACGCCGTCAACAAGCGTTAATCCAGCGCCTGTTCCAGGAAAAAAACCCGCCTTTCGGCGGGTTTTTTGTTGGGCGCGCGCGGCATTTTTGCCACAGTTCGCGCCCCTCTTGCAAGATTTAACGGTTGCCTGTCGCAGGCCGTTTTTACCGCGTATTACGCGTGCACGATCTGCGTGTCGCCGGGATCGTCGTCGTCGTGCGCATCGACATCCCACACCGGAAACGGATCGTCGAACGTGCTCCATTGCGCCGCACCGAGCGCGAATTCCGCATCGGTGAGCAGGCATGCGTCGAGTTTTGCGCGCCATGTGTCGGCATCGAGCCCGATGCCGATCAGCACCAGTTCCTGACGGCGATCGCCGACCGAGCGGTCGTCGAGGTCGCCCTGCCACTCCGTGCGAATTTCGGCGAGCAACTCGTCGTCGTCCGGCCATTCCGCGCGATCCTGCGCGGCCCACCAGAGGCCCGCCGGGCCATGCCGGCATACGCCGCCCGCCTGCGACAGCGAGCCCGCGATGTCGTTGCGCGTCGCGAGCCAGAAGAAGCCCTTGCTGCGCAGCACGCCCGGCCACTCCTGATGCAGCAGCGCCCAGAGCCGTGCCGGATGAAACGGCCGGCGCGCGCGGTAAACAAAATTGCCGATGCCGAATTCGTCGGCTTCGCCATGCACGTGCGCATGATGCGGATCGTGGCACTCGGGATCGTCGCAATGCGTGTGATCGTGATCGAGCGACGCGAGCCAGCCCGGCGCGTTCGCGGCCTCGTCGAAATCGAAGCGGCCGGTGTTCAGCACTTCCTCGAGCGGCACGTTGCCGAACGTCGACACGACCTGGTGCGCGCGCGGGTTGAGCCGCGCGAGGATGTGCTGCAGGCGCGCGAGTTCTTCCGAGCCGACGAGGTCGGTCTTGTTGATCACGAGCACGTCGCAGAACTCGATCTGCTCGATCAGCAGCTCGACGAGCGTGCGATCGTCTTCGTCCGATGCGGCGATGCCGCGCGTCGCGAGCGCGTCGTCGGAACCGTAGTCGCGCAGGAAATTGTAGGCGTCGACCACGGTGACGAGCGTGTCGAGCCGCGCGACGTTCGACAGCGATGCGCCGTCGTCGTCGACGAACGTGAAGGTTTCGGCGATCGGCATCGGCTCCGCGATGCCGGTCGATTCGATCACGATCGCGTCGAAGCGGCCATCCGCCGCGAGATTGCGGATCTCGACGAGCAGGTCGTCGCGCAGCGTGCAGCAGATGCAGCCGTTCGACATCTCGACCAGGCGTTCCTCGACATGCGACAGCGCCTGCGCATCGCGTACGAGCGACGCGTCGATGTTGACCGCCGCGAGATCGTTGACGATCACGGCGACTTTCATGCCTGCGCGGTTCGCGAGGATGTGATTGAGCAGCGTGGTCTTGCCGGCGCCGAGGAAACCGGACAGCACGGTGACGGGCAACGGCTGGTTCATTGCCGGATTCATAACGATTTGCACCAACGGAAAAAAGGGAAAAGCGGCCGCGGCGCCCTGACGGGGCGCGATCGGCCCGGAGCCGGTCGCCCGGGCCGGTCGAAACCGCAGCGTGAGATCCGCATTGTGCATCAAACGCGCGCCGGCCGAGCGGCACGGCGTCGGCAAGCGCCGCGGCGCGGCGTCACTGCTCGGGCGGCATCAGCTTCCACTGCGTCAGGATCCCGGCGATCTGCCGCGCATACTTGTCGCGCAGCGACGGCGTTTCCGAATGATAGGCGCCGACGGCCTGCCATGTGTTGCCGTAGCGATTCATCTTCTGGCGCAGGTGCCACGCGGCGATGTAGACGTTCTTGCACGGCTGCATCAGCGTGTCGCGGCCGATGCCGTAGCGCGACAGCGCCGGCAGGTGGATCGAATTGATCTGCATCAGGCCATAGTCGACCGAGCCGTTCGTATTCTTGTTCAGCGCGTCGGGCCGGTTGTGCGACTCCTGCCACGCGATCGCGCGCAGGATCAGCGGATTGACCTTCTGGTAGCGGGCGGCCTCGTCGAAACAATCCGCGCGTGCGCTTCCGCAGGCGAACCACACGCCGGCGGCGATCAACGCGATCGAAGCGAACCGTCTGTTCATGGTGCGGAAAACGAAAGGAATGGGCGCAAGGATCGGGAAAACCCGTGTCCGTTATTCGTGCGACTGGAAACGTGCCGCCCGTATCATACCGAGAGTCCGTCACGTGGCGACATGCGAACGACGGCTGCCCGTTTATACCGCATTTTCGTGTCGATTCATCGCAAAAACGACGGCGACGGACGGCATGCCGGGGCGGCGCCGAAATCTTACATATTGCATACGGCGCGCCGGATACATGTCGTATGTGAGACAGTCCTCGGCTCAATGTGATATTTCGGACATGAAAAGCTGCTAATGTCGCCTCTTTCGGACCTGGATCCCAGCACTACCGCCGGAAGTGGCCTGAGCCGGCATCGACCCATTCATCCATGACAAGAAATCGCTTCGTTATGCGGCGCATCGCGACGACCCTGATCGTCGCCGGCATCATCGTCTCGCAGGCCGCCTACGCTCAGGTCACGCTCAATTTCGTGAATGCGGACATCGACCAGGTCGCCAAGGCGATCGGTGCCGCAACCGGCAAGACCATCATCGTCGACCCCCGCGTGAAGGGGCAGCTCAATCTAGTGGCCGAACGGCCGGTGCCGGAAGACCAGGCGCTGAAGACGCTGCAGTCGGCGCTGCGCATGCAGGGCTTCGCGCTCGTGCAGGATCACGGGGTGCTGAAGGTCGTGCCGGAAGCCGACGCGAAGCTGCAGGGCGTGCCGACCTATGTCGGCAATGCGCCGCAGGCGCGCGGTGACCAGGTCATCACGCAGGTGTTCGAGCTGCGCAACGAATCGGCGAACAACCTGCTGCCGGTGCTGCGGCCGCTGATCTCGCCGAACAACACGGTCACCGCCTACCCGGCGAACAACACGATCGTCGTCACCGACTACGCGGACAACGTGCGCCGCATCGCGCAGATCATCTCGGGCGTCGATAGCGCCGCGGGCGCGCAGGTCCAGGTCGTGCCGCTGCGCAATGCGAACGCGATCGACCTCGCCGCGCAGCTGCAGAAGATGCTCGACCCGGGCGCGATCGGCAACAGCGACGCGACGCTGAAGGTGTCGGTCACCGCCGACCCGCGCACCAACTCGCTGATGCTGCGCGCGTCGAGCGCGTCGCGCCTTGCGGCCGCGAAGCGCCTCGTGCAGCAGCTCGACGCGCCGAGCGCGGTGCCCGGCAACATGCACGTCGTGCCGCTGCGCAACGCCGACGCGGTGAAGCTCGCGAAGACGCTGCGCGGGATGCTCGGCAAGAGCAGCAGCGACAGCGGTTCGTCGGCGTCGTCCAACGACGCGAACAGCTTCAACCAGGGCGGCGGCTCGTCGCAGAGCGGCAACTTCTCGACCGGCACGTCGGGCACCCCGCCGCTGCCGTCGGGCGGCCTCGGCGGTTCGTCTTCGTCGTCGTACGGCGGTGGTTCGTCCAGCGGCGGCGGTCTCGGCACGGGCGGCCTGCTCGGCGGCGACAAGGACAAGAGCGGCGACGACAACCAGCCGGGCGGGATGATCCAGGCCGACGCGGCCACCAACTCGCTGATCATCACCGCGTCCGATCCCGTTTACCGCAACCTGCGCTCGGTGATCGACCAGCTCGACGCACGGCGTGCGCAGGTCTATATCGAAGCGCTGATCGTCGAGCTGAACTCGAATACGTCCGGCAACCTCGGCATCCAGTGGCAGATCGCCCAGGGCCAGTTTCTCGGCGGCACGAACTTCAGCGCCCCCGGTACGCCCAGCGGCAACATCCTCGGGGTGTCGGGCGCGGTTGCCGCCGGTGGTACGGCGGGGCTCGGCGCGCTGGGGCAGACGCTCCTGCCGGGCCTGAACGTCGGCTGGCTGCACAACATGTTCGGCGTGCAGGGCCTTGGCGCGCTGCTGAATTATTTCGCGGGCGTGAGCGACGCGAACGTGCTGTCGACGCCGAACCTCATCACGCTCGACAACGAAGAGGCGAAGATCGTCGTCGGCCAGAACGTGCCGATTCCGACGGGGTCGTATTCGAACCTGACGAGCGGCAACACGAACAACGCATTCAATACCTACGATCGCCGCGATGTCGGCCTCACGCTGCACGTGAAGCCGCAGATCACCGACGGCGGCATCCTGAAGCTGCAGCTCTACACCGAGGATTCGGCGGTCGTCACCAGCACGTTGACCGCCACGACCGGCCCGACCTTCACCAAGCGCTCGATCCAGTCGACGATCCTGGCGGACAACGGCGAAATCATCGTGCTCGGCGGCCTGATGCAGGACAACTACAACGTGTCGAACAGCAAGGTGCCGCTGCTGGGCGACATCCCGTGGATCGGCCAGCTGTTCCGCTCGGAATCGAAGAACCGACAGAAGACCAACCTGATGGTGTTCCTGCGCCCGGTGATCATCACCGACCGGCAGACCGCGCAGGCGGTGTCGGCGAACCGCTACGACTATATCCAGGGCGTCACGGGCTCGTATAAGTCTGACAACAACGTCATGCGTGACAAGGACGATCCGACCGTTCCGCCGATGCCGCTCGGCCCGAGCGAAGGCGGCTCGGCACTGAACCTGTTCGACCTGACGAAGATTCGCCGCCAGCAGCAGGGCCCGCAGCCGGCGCAGCAGGCGCAACCGGCCGTCCAGCCGCAAGCCGTGCCGCAGCAGCAGATGCAGCAACAGCCGCTGACGGTGCCGTCGGGAGCCTCGCAGTGACCGACGTGCTCGCGTCCTCCGCCCACGACGGCGCGCCGGGCGAACGGCAGCCGCCGTCGCCGCTCGCCGCGCGCCTGTTGCCGTACGGCTTTGCGAAGAGCGGCCAGGTGCTGATCGCGCACCAGCTCGACGACACGCTCGAGGTGTGGATCAGCGAACGCACGAACGATGCGGCGCTCGCCGAAATCGCGCGCAACTTCGGCTCGATCTCCGTGCATCGCGTGCCGGCCGACGAACTTGCGCAGGCGATCAACCAGGCCTACGCGCGCCAGGACGGCAGCGCGGCGCAGATCGTCGGCGAGGTCGAAGGCGAAGTCGACCTGTCGCGGCTGATGCAGGACATCCCCGAAGTCGAGGATCTGCTCGAATCGGAGGACGACGCGCCGATCATCCGGATGATCAACGCGCTGCTCACGCAAGCGGCGCGCGAACAGGCATCGGACATCCACATCGAGCCGTTCGAGAATGCATCGGTCGTGCGCTTTCGCGTCGACGGCACGCTGCGCGACGTCGTGCGCCCGAAGAAGGCGCTGCACGGCGCGCTGATCTCGCGGATCAAGATCATGGCGCAGCTCGACATCGCCGAGAAACGCCTGCCGCAGGACGGCCGCATCACGCTGCGCGTCGGCGGCCGGCCGGTCGACGTGCGCGTGTCGACGCTGCCGACCGGGCACGGCGAGCGCGCGGTGCTGCGTCTGCTGGAAAAGGATGCGCAGCGCCTGAACCTCGAAGCGCTCGGGATGGGCCGCGACACGCTCGTCCAGTTCGACAAGCTGATCGCGCGACCGCACGGCATCGTGCTCGTCACGGGCCCGACGGGCTCGGGCAAGACGACGACGCTGTATGCGTCGATGTCGCGGCTCGAAACGGCGACGACCAACATCATGACCGTCGAGGATCCGATCGAATACGACCTGTCCGGCATCGGCCAGACGCAGGTGAACGAGCGGATCGGGATGACCTTTGCCCGCGCACTGCGTTCGATCCTGCGCCAGGATCCGGACGTGATCATGATCGGCGAAATCCGCGACCTCGAAACCGCGCAGATCGCGGTGCAGGCGTCGCTCACGGGCCACCTGGTGCTCGCGACGCTACACACCAACGACGCGGCATCGGCCGTCACGCGCCTGACCGACATGGGCGTGGAGCCGTACCTGCTCGCGTCGTCGCTGCTCGGCGTGCTCGCGCAGCGCCTGGTGCGGCAGCTCTGCCCGGTCTGCAAGGAAGAGCGGCAGGAGGAAGGCCGCACCGTGTGGCATCCGGTCGGCTGCGACAAGTGCGGGCATTCGGGCTACACGGGCCGGCGCGGCGTATACGAACTGCTGGTGGTCGACGATTCGATCCGTACGCTGATCCACCGCAACGCGGCCGATGCGGAGATTCTCGCCGCGGGCCGCGCGGAAGGGATGCGCACGCTGCGCGACGACGCCGAGCGCTGGCTCGCGGCCGGTGCGACGTCGCTCGAGGAAGTGCTGCGCGTGACGGGAGGCGCATAGCGCGATGTCGGCATTCCGTTTCGAAGCAATCGATTCGGCCGGGCGCGCGCAGAAGGGCGTGATCGATGCCGACAGCGCGCGCGCCGCGCGCGGCCAGCTGCGCACGCAGGGGCTCACGCCGCTGGTGGTCGAGCCGGCCGCCAGCGCGAGCCGCGGCGCGCGCTCGCAGCGCCTCGCGTTCGGCCGCAAGCTGTCGCAGCGCGAACAGGCGATCCTCACGCGCCAGCTCGCGAGCCTGCTGATCGCGGGGCTGCCGCTCGACGAGGCGCTCGGCGTGCTCACCGAGCAGGCCGAGCGCGACTACATCCGCGAACTGATGGCCTCGATCCGCGCGGAGGTGCTCGGCGGCCACTCGCTCGCGAATGCGCTGGGCCAGCATCCGCGCGACTTCCCGGAAATCTATCGCGCGCTCGTCGCGGCGGGCGAGCACACCGGCAAGCTCGGCATCGTGCTGTCGCGCCTGGCCGACTACATCGAACAGAGCAACGCGCTGAAGCAGAAGATCCTGCTCGCGTTCACGTATCCGGGGATCGTCACGCTGATCGCTTTCGGCATCGTCACGTTCCTGCTGAGCTACGTCGTGCCGCAGGTCGTCAACGTGTTCGCGAGCACGAAGCAGCAGTTGCCGATCCTCACGGTCGTGATGATGGCGCTGTCGGATTTCGTGCGGCACTGGTGGTGGGCGATCCTGATCGCGGCCGCGCTCGTCGTGTGGGTCGTGAAGGCGACGCTGTCGCGCGACGGGCCCAGGCTCGCGTTCGACCGCTGGGTGCTGACCGCGCCGCTCGCGGGCAAGCTCGTGCGCGGCTACAACACGGTGCGCTTCGCGAGCACGCTCGGCATCCTGACCGCGGCCGGCGTGCCGATCCTGCGCGCGCTGCAGGCGGCCGGCGAGACGCTGTCGAACCGCGCGATGCGCGCGAACATCGACGACGCGATCGTGCGCGTGCGCGAAGGCTCCGCGCTGTCGCGCGCGCTGAACAACGTGAAGACGTTTCCGCCGGTGCTCGTGCACCTGATCCGCTCCGGCGAGGCGACGGGCGACGTGACGACGATGCTGGATCGCGCGGCGGAAGGTGAAGCGCGCGAGCTCGAACGCCGCACGATGTTCCTGACGAGCCTGCTCGAGCCGCTCTTGATCCTGGCGATGGGCGGGATCGTGCTCGTGATCGTGCTGGCCGTGATGCTGCCGATCATCGAGCTGAACAACATGGTGCAGTGACGGCCTGACCGCCGGTCGGGCCACCGCCGTTCAACGCATGTAGATCGCGGGTGACGGCGTGTTCGCGGGGAGCTGGACTTCGGCGCGCGCGCCGTTGCGGTCGACGATGATCGAGCGGCTGCGCACTTCGGCGAGCTTCGCGCCGGGCGCGAGCTCCGCGCCGAGCGACACGGCGCGCGGCGGTTCGCCGCCGATGCCGACGATCGCGGCGCCGCCATGATCGAGCGCGAGAATGCCGAACAGGTGGATGTCCTGCACGGGATTCTTGTCGAGCTGTCCGCCGAAGAGCGCGGCGGCGTCCTCGGTGCGGATCGGCAACCGCGCGGCGGCGGCGGGCAGCGGCGCTTCGCGGGCCGACAGCGTGACGACCCAGTAGGTGGCCGTCGCGCACAAACCCGCGAAGAGGGCTAGGGAGAGGATCCGGATCGAGAGCGCGTTCATGCGCGCTATTGTACGGATGTATATGAAATTTGCGTTGGGTGAAAGCCCTCGGCAGTGCGCGCCTTACAATGCGTGCTCCGCGCCCGGGGGAAACGGAAGCTGGCCGTCAGGCAAACGTCCGGAATGCGCCGGGTGCGTCACTTAATCGACGACATTTTTTGGAAGAGGTAGTCAGTCATGCAAACGTGGATCACTCGCCGTAATGCGGCCGTGCGCCGTCAGCGCGGTTTCACGCTGATCGAGATCATGGTGGTGGTCGCGATCCTCGGGATCCTGGCGGCACTGATCGTGCCGAAGATCATGAGCCGTCCCGACGAGGCGCGCCGTATCGCCGCGAAGCAGGACATCGGCACGATCATGCAGGCGCTCAAGCTGTACCGGCTCGACAACGGCCGCTATCCGACCCAGGAACAGGGCCTGAACGCGCTGATCCAGAAGCCGACCACCGATCCGATCCCGAACAACTGGAAGGACGGCGGCTATCTCGAGCGCCTGCCGAACGATCCGTGGGGCAACGGGTACAAGTACCTGAACCCGGGCGTGCACGGCGAGATCGACGTGTTCAGCTACGGCGCCGACGGCAAGGAAGGCGGCGAGAGCAACGATTCCGACATCGGTTCGTGGCAGTAAGCCTGCGCTGACCGTCCCGACGTTCTCCCCGTTCTTCACTCCATGCCCGCCCCTCGCACGCCCTTGCGCTCCGCTCGCGCTCGCCGCGACGGCCGCGTGCGGCGCGGCGCGGCCGTGACCGTGGCACGCGCACGCGGCTTCACGCTGCTCGAGATGCTGGTCGTGCTCGTGATCGCGGGCCTGCTGGTGTCGCTCGCGTCGCTGTCGCTGACGCGCAATCCGCGCACCGACCTGCGCGAGGAAGCGCAGCGCATCGCGCTGCTGTTCGAGACGGCCGGCGACGAAGCACAGGTGCGCGCGCGCCCGATCGCGTGGCAGCCGACCGCGCACGGTTTCCGCTTCGACGTGAGCTCGCCCGACGGCTGGCACACGCTGCGCGACGACGTGCTGCGCCCGCGCGACTGGGACGGCGGCGTCACGGGCGCCGATATCGACTATCCCGGTTCGGACACGCGCGCGAGCCGCGTCGTGTTCGGCACGGAAAGCATCGACACGCCGGTGCGCGTGACGCTGCATTCGGCGGTCGGCAGCGCGACGATCGTCGGCACCGGCAACGGCCGCTACGAGGTGCAATGACGATGCGTCGTCGCCTGCCCTTTCCGGCCGCTTCCCGCCCCCCAAGGGGACTCCCTTCGGGGCACCCCAGGCGTACTTCCTCCGGAGACCGGCCTGCGGCCGGCCTCGTCGGGGCGCGCGGCTTCACGATGATCGAGGTGCTGGTCGCGCTCGCGATCATCGCGGTCGCGCTCGCCGCGTCGATCCGCGCGGTCGGCACGATGGCGACCAATGCATCCGATCTCCACCGCCGGCTGCTCGCCGGCTGGAGTGCCGACAACGCGCTCGCGCAACTGCGCCTCACGCATGCGTGGCCGGAGGTCGGCGAACAGAGCTTCGACTGTTCGCAGGGCAACCTGCAGCTGGTCTGCACGCAGCGCGTGAGCACGACGCCGAACCCGGTGTTCCGGCGCGTGCAGATGTCGGTGAGCATGCCGGGGCGCGCCGGCGTGCTCGCGCAAATGGTGACGGTGGTCGCGAATGAAACCAGCCGTCCGCTCTGACGCGCCGATGCCGCGCCGGCCGCTGCGCGCCGCCGGCTCGCGCCGCGTACGCGGCTTCACGCTGATCGAACTGATGATCGCGATCGCGATCCTCGCGGTGGTCGCGATCCTGTCGTGGCGCGGGCTCGACCAGATCATGCGCGGCCGCGACAAGGTCGCGGCCGCGATGGAAGACGAGCGCGTGTTCGCGCAGATGTTCGACCAGATGCGCATCGACGCGCGGCTCGCCGCGACCGACGACGAAGCCGGCCAGCCGGCGATCGGCGTCGCCGGCAACACGCTGCAGATCGTCCGCGAGCTCGACGTGCCGGGCGCCGCGCCGCGGCTGCAGGTGGTCCGCTACCGGATCGCCGGCGGGCGCGTCGTGCGCTATGCATCGCCGCCGCTCGACGACGCGAACCGCCTGCGCGACGTGCTGAAGGACAGCAGCGTCGACGGCTGGAGCTGGGTCGCGCTGATGGGCGGCGTCGGTGCGATCGACGCGAAGCTGTACGTGCCGCGCGTCGGCTGGACCACCAACCTGCAGACGGCCAACGACGCGCTCGCGCAGAACAACGATGCGCTGAAGGTGCCGCAGATCGGCAACGCGCCGCCGGCGCGCGCGGTGACGGGGCTGCAGGTCAGCATCGGCGCGACCTCGCTGCGCGTGCCCGTCACGCGCATCTTCCTCGTCGGGGAATGACGATGCGCGCGCGCCCTCATCGTTCCCGGTTCGCCGAGCGTCGCGCCGCACGCGGCCGCCGCGAGCGCGGCGCGGCGATCATCACCGCGCTGCTCGTCGTCGCGCTGTCGGCGATCCTCGTGTCGGGGATGCTGTGGCGCCAGCAGGTGCAGATTCGCCGCATCGAGAACCAGCGCGTGATCGCGCAGGCGCAGTGGGTCGCGCGCGGCGCGCTCGACTGGACGCGCATGATCCTGCGCTCCGAGGGCGACACGGCGCCCGGCATCACCTATCTCGGCGGGATCTGGGCCGTGCCGATCGCGAAGACGAAGCTGTCGGATTTCCTCGGCCGGATCGGCGCGCCGAACGACAACGGCGGCGAAGACACCTACATCTCCGGATCGATCGAGGACGCGCAGGCGAAGTACAACCTGCGCAACCTCGTGTCGTCGCCGGCGCCCGGCGTGCTGCAGCTCAACGCGATGCAGCTCAAGGCGTTCCAGCGGCTGTTGACGACCCTCGGCTACGACGGCGCGCTCGCGAAGCGCATCGCGCTGCAGATGCGCGCGGGCCTGATGCACTCGGCGACGCGTTTCCAGACGCCGACGCTGCCCGGCGCCGGAACGGCCGCGACCGCGCCGGTGCCCGGCGGCGACACGGCCGGCAACTTCACCGACGAGCCGGGGATGTCCGACGGCGACCGCGGGCCCGCGCCGCTCGTGATGACCGGCGTCGACAGCCTGCTCGACGTCGACGGCGTCACGCCCGAAATGGTCGCGCGGCTGCGCCCGTTCGTCACCGTGCTGCCGACCACGACGCCGGTGAACATGAACACCGCGCCGGCCGAGGTGATCGCGGCGCTGATGCCGGGGATGAGCGTGTCGTCCGCGCAGGCGCTCGTAGCGCGGCGCGAGACCGTGTTTTTCCGCAACGTCGGCGACGTGCAGCTCGCGCTGCGCGGTGCCGGCGCGCCGAACGTGACGATCGACTCGAGCCTCGTCGACGTCAATTCGAGTTACTTCATCGTGCATGGCCGGATTCAGCACGATCGCGCGGAGGTCGATCGCACCTCGCTCGTGTATCGTGATCCGACCACGCACTCGACGCGGGTCGTGCGCATCCGCGACCAGCTATAACGACGCCATCCGGGAGAGGAGCTCTTGAGCACGCTGATTGTTTCTTTGCCGCCGCGCGAGCCGGCCGTGCCGTTGCAGGAATGGCAGTGGCCCGAGCTGCCGTTCACGCTCGTGGACAAGGCCGGCCAGGTGCAGCGCGCGGGCCGCGCCGCGCTCGCGCTGCTGCCGCGCGCGAACGCGACGGTGCTGATCGTCGCCGCGCGCGACGTGCTGCTGCTGGCCGCGACCGTGCCGCCGCTCAAGGGGCCGAAGCTGCGCCAGGCGCTGCCGAACATCGTCGAGGATCAGCTGATCCAGGATCCGCTCGGCTGCCATGTCGCGCTCGATCCGGTCGCGCTGCCCGACGGCCGCCGCGTGCTGGCCGTCGTCGACCGCGCGTGGTTCCGCGCGATCTGTGATGCCTTCACCGCGGCCGGCCACCGGCACCTGAGCGCGGTGCCCGCGACGCGCTGCCTGCCCGCACCGCGCGCGCCGGCGGCGGAAGCTGCACCGGATGCGCATGCCGACGGTGAGGCCACCCAAGCCGACGCGCTCACGGATGCGGTCGAGCCGCCTGCGCGCCCGACCGCGGTCGCCGCGGTGCTCGGCCTCACGACGGCGATCGAGCCGGTGCTCGTGGAAGCCGGCGCGCAGCCGGCCGCGGCCGGTGCGCCGCGTCTCGAGTTCGCGGTCGCGCGCGGCGCGCTCGGCGAAGGGTTCGCGGCGCCTGCGTCGCGCGCGGCCGGCACGCTCGCCGCGCTCGCGGGCGGCGGCGACGTCGAACTGTACGAACTCGGCGAACCGGGCGCGGAGCCGCGCCTCGCGTCGGTCGGACGCGCCGACGGCCCGCTGCTGCCGGGCGCGCAACCGCTGCCGTTCGATGCGTTCGCGCGGCGTGCGCTGACCGAGCGCTTCGATCTGTGCCAGTTCGAATTCGAATCGCAGCCGTGGCGCTTCGACCGCGCGACGCTGAAGCGCCTGCGCGTGCCGATCGCACTCGCCGCGGCCACGCTCGGCGTCGCGGTGATCGGGATGAACCTGCACTGGTGGAAGCTGTCGCGCGAGCGCGACGCGCTGTCCGCGCAGATCACCGAGACGCTGCTGTCTGCCTTCCCCAAGACGACGACGGTGCTCGATCCGCCCGCGCAGATGCAGCGCCAGCTCGACCAGCTGCGCCTCGCGGCGGGCGAGCTGTCGCCGAACGATTTCCTCGCGCTGTCGAGCGGGCTGTCGCGTTCGATGGGCGCGCTGCCGCTGAACGGTATCGCGTCGCTCGATTATCACGACCGGCGGCTCGACGTCGGCTTCAAGCCGGAGGTCAAGGTCGACCCCGATTTCCCGCAGCGTCTCGCGCGCAACGGGCTGGCCGGCGAAGTCGACAGCAGCACCGGCAAATGGACGATCCGGAGCCGCTCATGAAGACGGAACAACTGACCCAGACGCTGGCCCAGTTCTGGGGCGAGCGCACGCCGCGCGAGCGGACGCTGCTCGGCTGGGGCGGCGCCGTGCTGGCCGTCGCGATCGCGTATTCGGTGCTGTGGTCGCCCGCGGAGGAAGGCCGCGCGCGGATCCGGCGCGAGCTCCCGACGATGCGCCAGGAACTCGCGCAGATGACCGCGCAGGCCAACGAGGCGAAGTCGTTGACGGCCGCCGCGCAAGGCGTCGCGCCGACCGGTCTTGCGCTGAAGGACGCGCTCACCGCGTCGTTGTCCGATCACGGGCTGCAGGGCGCGCAGGTGCAGGTCGTCGGCAACGGTGTGCAGATCCAGATGAAGAACGCCTCGTTTCCGGTGTGGACGCAGTGGCTCGACGACGCGCGCCGGCAGTTCAAGGTGCAGGTCGGCGAAGCGCACGTGACCGGACTGAAGGAAGACGGCCAGGTCGACCTGACGGCCGTGATGCAACCCTCGACGCAGAAATGACGCAGTGGATGAAACCAGCGACGGTCGGCCGATGAGGCCAGGGATCAGGCGGCTCGTCGCCGCATTGCCGTGGGTGGTGGCGGGCGGGTTCGCGACGGCGCTGACGCTCGTCGCGCTCGCGCCGGCCGCGTGGATCGCGCCGCAGTTCGCGCGCGCGAGCGGCGGCCACGTGAACCTCGTCGATCCGGACGGATCGCTGTGGCACGGGTCGGGCACGCTGATGCTCGGACCGGGCGCGGACCAGAGCGCGGCAACGCTGCTGCCGGGGCGGGTCGAATGGACCACGGGCTTCTGGCCGCTCCTGAGCGGGCGCGTGCGGATGCGCATGCGGCAGACCGAGGCGATGCCCGACGCCGTCACGCTCGACGCGACGTGGCGCGGCGCCGTGCTGTCGGCGGGCACGATGGCCGTGCCCGCGTCGCTGCTTGCCGGGCTCGGCACGCCGTTCAACACGCTCGACCTGCAGGGCGACGTGCGGCTCGGCTGGACCGACTGGCGGATGATCGGCAACAGCGCGTTCGGCCAGCTGACGGTGACGATCGATTCGATGAGTTCGCGCGTGTCGCGCGTGAAGCCGCTCGGGTCGTATCGCGCAGTGCTGCAGGCGAAGGGCTCGGGCGCCGATCTCGACCTGTCGACGACGCAGGGCCCGCTGTTCCTCGACGGACACGGCAGCTTCGGCCCCGGCCAGGGTTCGTTTCGCGGCACCGCGCATGCGGCGCCCGAGCAGCAGGCGAACCTCGCGGGGCTGCTGAACCTGCTCGGCCATCCGATCGGCAACAACGAAGTGTCGCTGATCTTCGGCGACGCGACGCGCTGACGCGCGCGCCACCCTCTCCTTTCCGTCTTACTTCTGCGCGAGCGGCACGGCGGCCGACGGTGCGGTCGCGGCCGGCGCCGCCGCACCGGATGCCGGCGCCGGCGCCGCCATGTCGCCCGTTTCGCGTGCGATGTCCGACGCATCCCAGCCGCCGCCGAGCGCCTTCACGAGCCCGACCGACGACACCATCCGCTGGCCTGCGATCGTCGCGAGCTTCTGCTGCGCGGTGAACGCGGTGGTCTGCGCGGTCAGCACGTTCAGGTAGGCGACCGTGCCGGCCTTGTACTGGTTCGTGACGATCGCGAGCGCGTGCTGGGCGCTGTCGACGGCCTGCCGCTGCACGTCGACTTCCTGAGCGAGGATGCGCTGCGACGCGAGGTTGTCCTCGACGTCCTGGAACGCCGTGAGCACCGCGAGGCGGTACGCGGCGACGTCCTGGTCGTAGGTCGCGCGCGCGGCATCCGTTTGCGCGGCGCGCAGGCCGGCGTCGAACAGCGTCGCCGCGAGCTGCGGGCCGACCGTCCAGAACCGCGCGGGCAGCGTGAACAGTTGCGACCACACCGAGCTCTGGAAGCCGCCGGTGGCCGACAGGGTGAGCGTCGGGAAGAACGCGGCGATCGCGACGCCGATCTGCTCGTTCGCGGCCGCCGCGCGGCGCTCGGCCGCCGCGATGTCGGGCCGGCGCTCGAGCAGCGCGGACGGCACGTCGACCGGCGTGATCGGCGGCTCCGCCGCGAGCGGGTTCGGCGCCAGCGAGAACGTCGATGCCGGTTCGCCGATCAGTGTCGCGATCGCATGCTCGTACTGCGCGCGCGCGACGCCGTTGTCGATCGACGCGGCCTGCGCGCTCTGCAGCTGCGTCTGCGCCTGGATCACGTCCGCGCGCGCGGCGACGCCCTGCGCGTACTGGTTCTGCGTGAGCTTCAGCGATTCGCCGTACGACTTCACGGTGTCGTCGAGCAGCTTCTGCAGTGCATCGGACGTGCGCAGCTGGAAGTAGGTCTGCGCGAGCAGCGCCTGCTGCGAGAGCCGCGCGTTCGCGAGATCGGCCGCGGCGGCCGCTTCGCCGGCGCGCTGCGCGCTGACGGTGCGGCTCACCTTGCCCCACAGGTCGGGTTCCCAGCTCGCGTCGAGGCCGACGCTGTAGCTGTTGCCGATCGACGAACTGCTGCCGAAGCTCGACGAAGACGACGTACGCCCCGTCCGGGAGCGCGAGCCCGAGGCGGTCAGCCCGACGGTCGGGAAGTACGCGGCACGCGCTTCGGCGACGAGCGCGCGGGCCTGCCGGTACGCGGCGGCCGATTGCGCGATGGTCTGGTTCGATGCGTTGAGCTTGCCGACCAGCGCGTCGAGCTGCGGGTCGTTGTAGACGCTCCACCACGGACCGCGGTCGGCGCGGTCGGCGGGCTGCGCGACTTTCCAGCCGGCCGGCGCTTCCTTGAAGGCGGCGGGGATCGACGTGTCGGGCCGGTGATAGTCGGGCCCGACGGCGCAGCCGGCGAGCAGCACGGCCGTCGCGACGGCGACGGCGGCGCTCAGCGGGCGAAGGGCGCGCGGGAGGGGAGCGTACGGCATGGTGGTTTTCCTGTCGGGATGCTGCGGCCGGCGAGCGGCGTCGCGCGATGCGGTCGTCGTGCCGCTGGCGGACAAATGGTAACTGACGGCGGGAAAGCCGCGCAGCCCTAAGGGTACGGTGCGCGGCGGCACGAATGTGTTACCGGCGCGGCCGGCCGGTTTACCGGTCATTACGGATCGCTTGCGCTCGAGGCAGGCGACGAATGCGGCGCAGACGAAGCCGGGCCGCGGGGTGCGGCCGGCATTCGGTCGGGATGACGGGAGCCGGCGGTGTCAGTGACAGCGCGCGGGCACCGGGACGGGATCGGCGGCGGACCGCCATGTCGACGGCTCCGTGGCCGCCGGCCGGCTCGTGCGGCGGGCGGCGCCCTTCGCGTTGCGCTGCCGGCGGTGATCGAACCAGGCAAACCCGAGCGCCGCGAGCGACCCGCCCGGCACCACCAGCATCGTCACGTACAGCGCGATCTTCCAGCCGCGGTGCGGCCCGGAGAACACATGATGAGCGGTATCGGTCAGGTTGCGGCGCAGCGCGCCGGCGGCATTTTTCAGGAACAGCATTGCGAACATCCTCGGGTGCCCGGCAGCGCGGGCTGAGCGGTCAGAACATCGTCTCCGGCAGTGCGGCATGCACGTCGTAACTGGTTGCCTGAAATAATATTGACTAAGCAATCATTTTTCAAGATACTGGGCGCGTTTTGACCTGAAACGCACTGTTGCTGCGCGCGCAATTCGCATGAACGGCGGCCTCTACGATCCCGACACCATCGCACTGGAAACGAGCCTCGGTTATTACCTGACCAAGGCCCGGCAGGCGCTCGTCGAGCGAATGGACCGCGCACTCGAGCCGTACGACCTAACCGCGCAGCAGATCGGCGTGATCCTGCTGCTGTCGCGCGGGTACGCGCGCACGCCGTTCGAGCTGTCGCGCAAGATGTCGTACGACAGCGGTTCGATGACCCGGATGCTCGACCGCCTCGAGCGCAAGGGCCTGGTCGCGCGCTCGCGCAGCGAACAGGACCGCCGCGTGATCGAACTGACGCTGACCGAGCGCGGCGCCGACGCGGCCCGCGCGCTGCCGTCGCTGATCGCGACCGCGTTGAACGCGCAGCTCGCCGGTTTCTCGGCCGACGAACTCGCGCTGCTCACCGGCCTGCTGCAGCGGTTCATCGCCAACGGGCCCGGCGACGCCGGCTGCCCGAAGCCCGACGAACCGGATTGCTGAGCGCGGGAGGCCCGATGTCTAGGTTAAGCATTCGCTTATTTCTCTGTCTGGGCAGAAGATGACGAGGCACGTGCTCCACCTCTCCCCTCACCCGTTCTACCCGTCCGGGCCGCGCGATAGGGTGCGCCCGTGTGTTGTGCCGGCGCGCTTCGCGCGCCGCGTCTAGGAGATTCCGATGTCCGCCACCACGGCATCCGCCGCGCCACCTGCCGCCCAACCCGCGCCGCTCACCGGCGGCGCGCTCGCGCTCCTCACCGTCGGGCTCGCGCTCGGCACCTTCATGGAAGTGCTCGACACGTCGATCGCGAACGTCGCGGTGCCGACCATCTCGGGCAGCCTCGGCGTCGCGACGAGCGAAGGCACGTGGGTGATCTCGTCGTATTCGGTCGCGTCCGCGATCGCGGTGCCGCTGACCGGCTGGCTCGCACGGCGGGTCGGCGAGGTGCGCCTGTTCACGCTGTCGGTGCTCGCGTTCACGATCGCGTCGGCGCTGTGCGGCCTCGCGGAGAACTTCGAGACGCTGATCGCGTTCCGGCTGCTGCAGGGCCTCGTGTCCGGGCCGATGGTGCCGCTGTCGCAGACGATCCTGATGCGCAGCTATCCGCCCGCGAAGCGCGGGCTCGCGCTCGGGCTATGGGCGATGACGGTGATCGTCGCGCCGATCTTCGGCCCGTTGCTGGGCGGCTGGATCAGCGACAACTACACGTGGCCGTGGATCTTCTACATCAACCTGCCGATCGGCATCTTCTCGGCGGCCTGCGCGTACTTCCTGCTGCGCGGCCGCGAGACGAAGACGACGAAGCAGCGGATCGATGCGATCGGCCTCGCGCTGCTCGTGATCGGCGTGTCGTGCCTGCAGATGATGCTGGACCTCGGCAAGGACCGCGACTGGTTCAACTCGAGCTTCATCGTCGCGCTCGCGCTGATCGCGGTCGTGTCGCTCGCGTTCATGCTCGTGTGGGAGGCGACCGAGAAGGAACCGGTGGTCGACCTGTCGCTGTTCAAGGACCGCAACTTCGCGCTCGGCGCGCTGATCATCTCGTTCGGCTTCATGGCGTTCTTCGGCTCGGTCGTGATCTTCCCGCTGTGGCTGCAGACGGTGATGGGCTACACGGCCGGCAAGGCCGGCCTCGCGACCGCGCCGGTCGGGCTGCTCGCGCTGGTGCTGTCGCCGCTGATCGGGCGCAACATGCACCGGCTCGACCTGCGGATGGTCGCGAGCTTCGCGTTCATCGTGTTCGCGGGTGTATCGGTCTGGAATTCGACGTTCACGCTCGACGTGCCGTTCAACCACGTGATCCTGCCGCGGCTCGTGCAGGGGATCGGCGTCGCCTGCTTCTTCGTGCCGATGACGACGATCACGCTGTCGAGCATCTCCGACGAGCGGCTCGCGAGCGCGTCCGGGCTGTCGAACTTCCTGCGCACGCTGTCGGGCGCGATCGGCACCGCGGCCAGCTCGACGTTCTGGGAGAACGATGCGATCTATCACCACGCGCGGCTGTCGGAATCGGTGAGCATCTACGCGCAGAGCACGACCGACTACCAGGGCGCGCTCGCGCAGCTCGGGATCGTCGGGCAGACGGCCAACGCGCAGCTCAACCAGCTCGTCACGCAGCAGGGCTTCATGATGGCGACCAACGACTTCTTCCATCTGTCGGCGGGCGTGTTCATCGCACTCGCGGCGCTTGTGTGGATCACGAAGCCGAGGAAAGGCGCGGGGCCGGCGATGGGGCATTGAACGCGCGGCGGGCCGCGCCGGCCTTCGCCCGTTCGTCGTATCGCTGCGCCGCCCGCGCCGCGCGCCTCACTCCCGCGCCCGCAACCCGCCGAAGGCCAGATCGTCGCCCGACGCGATCGGCAGCGTCGCCCGCGCGACGTCGAGCCACGCCCGCGCCGCGTGCGACAGGTAACCCTTCTTCAGCCAGCCGAGCGCGATCGCCCAGGTGATCTCCGGCTCGACGATCGGTCGGCACGTGAACTGCCGCGCATCGAGCCGCCGGCAGTACGGCTCCGGCAACAGCGCGATGCCGACCCCCGCGTGCACCAGCGCGGCCATGAAATCCCAATGACCGCTGCGGCTCACGATCGACGGCGTGAAGCCGGCCTGCCGGCACGCGTCGAGCACCGCGTCGTGCAGCGCGAGGCTTTCCGCGTAGAACACGAACGACTCGCGCGCCAGATCGGCGAGCGGCACGGCCGTGTGATCCTCCCAGCGCGACTCGCGCGGCGCGACCAGCCACAGCGGCGCGCGCACCATCGGCAGTCGCTCGAACGTGGCCGGATCGACCGGCTCCAGCAGCCCGCCGAGCTCGAGCTCGCCCGACATCAGCGCGGCCTCGATCATCCGCGCGCCCTGCTCGAACAGCTTCAGCTCGATGTTCGGATAACGCTGCTTGTACGCGGCGATGATCGGCGTGAACAGCGACCCGCCGAGCGGCGGAATGCCGATCGTCAGCTCGCCGCGCCCGAGCGTGCCCAGATCCTTCAGCTCCGACTGCAGCTGCGCCTGCGCGGCGAGCACGTCCTGGCCGCGCTGGAACACGATCCGCCCCGCGTCGGTCAGCACCATCTGCCGGCCGTCGCGCAGCAACAGCGGCGAGCCGATCTCGTCCTCGAGCGCCTTCACCATCTTGCTGATGGTCGGCTGCGTGACGAACAACCGGTCGGCGGCCGCCGTGAAGCTCTGCTGACGGACCACCTCGACGAAGTACCGCAGCGCGCGCAATTCCATCGATCACTCCCCAAGTTGGTGCAACGAACCAAGCTGAATTCCGAATTGGAATGACAAGGATAGAGACAAGTCATTTTATTTATGGTTAGGGGAAACCCTATACTCACACCATCAACGCAACATCTGTATGGAGCCCGCCATGACCAAGCCGACCGCCACTGCCGCCGCCCGCCCCGCCGCTGCGGGCAACGTTGCGCGTACGGGCCGGATCGTGCTGCAGGCCACCGCGCTCGGCGTGCTGTGGATGGCGGTCGACTGGGCCGTGCGCGCGGTCGGGCTGCCGGTGCCGTCCGGCGTCGTCGGCCTCGCGGTGCTGCTCGCGCTGCTGTTCTCGGGCCGGGTCGCGCCCGCGTGGGTGAAGGACGGCGCGAACTGGCTCCTGTCCGACATGCTGCTGTTCTTCGTGCCGGCCGCCGTCGCGGCCGTCCAGTACGGCGGGCTGTTCCGCGAGGACGGCTGGCGCATCGCGCTGGTCATGCTCGCCGGCACCGCGTTCGTGATGGTCGCGGTGGCGGTGGCGGTCGACCTCGCCGCGAAGCTCGAGCGCCGGCTCGCCGCGCAGCGCGTGTTCGCCGAGCGCCGCCGTGCGCGCCTCGCGACCGCGTCGGCCCACTGAGCCGGAGCCTGCGATGCTTGCGCTGCTGTCGAACCTGTCCGCCGACCGCGTGAATACCGCGATCTCCGTCGGCTGCTTCGTGCTGACGGTCGTCCTGTATTTCGTGTCGAAGCGGCTCTACGCATACAGGAAGACGCTGCTGTTCTCGCCGCTCGTGTTCGTGCCGGGCGTGCTGGCGCTGCTCGTCGTGCTGACCGGCATCCCGTATTCGGTCTACTTCCGCGACACGCGCTGGCTGATGTGGCTGCTCGGCCCGGCGACGATCGCGTTCGCGGTGCCGATCTACGAGTATCGCGACCTGATCCGCCGCCACTGGCTGTCGCTGTCGGTCGGCGTCGCGGTCGGGATCGGTGCCGGCGTGTGCGGATCGCTGCTGCTCGCGAAGCTGCTGCACCTGTCGCCCGAGCTGCAGCGCTCGCTCATGACGCGCTCGGTTTCGACCCCGTTCGCGCTCGCCGTTTCCGACAAGATCCATGCGCCGAAGGACCTCACCGCGCTCTTCGTGATCGCGACCGGCATCTGCGGGATGCTGCTCGGCGAGATCGTGCTCGCGCTGGTGCCGATGCGCACGCGGCTCGCGCGCGGCGCGCTGTTCGGCGCGGCCGCCCACGGCGTGGGCACGGCGAAGGCGCGCGAGATCGGCAGCGAGGAAGGCGTCGTGTCGAGCCTCACGATGATGATCGCGGGCGTGGCGATGGTGCTGATCGCGCCGCTGCTGTCGCTGCTGCCGATCTGACGATGCGCGGGCGGGTGCCGCCGCCCGCCCTTCCCGCCTGAAGGCCCGGATGCCCGCCGGTCGCCCGCCTCACCGCTCGCAGACGCCGTTTTCCCGCCGCTCGTACCCTGCATCGAGCCGACACCCGGCCGACAATCGGCTGAGATAGCCGCAATTCCCCCCTCTTTTCCGCCCATCGGGCTCGGCCCGGATGCCGAACAATGCATGCTACGAGACATCACGCACGCATTCACATGGCCTCCACGACCGCAAACCCGACTGCCGACAAGCCGGCCTCGTCCGGCAAGTTCAAGCGCATCGCGCTCATCGCCGTCATCGCGCTGGGCGCAGCGGCCGCCGCCGCGGGCGGCATGTACGTGTTCCTGAGCAAGACCGGCGTCGGCCATGCGAGCGCGCCCGCCGAACCGGCGCCGCTGGCCGCTCCGGTGTTCTTCCCGCTCGACCCGCTGACCGTCAACCTGCAGTCGGACGACGGCGTGCAGCACTACCTGCGCGTCGGCCTGTCGCTGAAGCTCACCGACCCGAAGGCACAGGAGCAGCTGACCGCGCGCATGCCGGAGACCCGCAGCCGGATCCTGCTCGCGCTGTCGAACAAGCATCCCGAGGATCTCGCGACGCCGGACGGCAAGCGTTCGCTCGCGAAGGAGCTGCGCGAGCTGATCGAACAGCCGACGCAGCCGGGCAACCAGCGCGCGAAGGTCGACGACGTGCTGTTCACCGAATTCGTCGTCCAGTAACGCGGCCGGAAAAGGAGCGCGCATGGGCCACCAGGAGTTCATGTCCCAGGAGGAGGTCGATGCCCTCCTCAAGGGCGTCACGGGCGAAACCGACGCAATCGACGAGCAGCGCGATACGTCGGGCGTCCGCCCCTACAACATCGCGACGCAGGAGCGGATCGTCCGCGGCCGGATGCCCGGCCTCGAGATCATCAACGACCGCTTCGCGCGCCTCTTGCGGATCGGCATCTTCAACTTCATGCGGCGCACGGCGGAAATCTCCGTGAGCCAGGTGAAGGTGCAGAAGTACAGCGAGTTCACCCGCAACCTGCCGATCCCGACGAACCTGAACCTGGTGCACGTGAAGCCGCTGCGCGGCACGTCGCTGTTCGTGTTCGACCCGAACCTCGTGTTCTTCGTCGTCGACAACCTGTTCGGCGGCGACGGGCGTTTCCACACGCGCGTCGAGGGCCGCGACTTCACGGCCACCGAGCAGCGGATCATCGGCAAGCTGCTGAATCTCGTGTTCGAGCACTACACGACCGCGTGGAAGAGCGTGCGGCCGCTGCAGTTCGAATTCGTGCGCTCGGAGATGCACACGCAGTTCGCGAACGTCGCGACGCCGAACGAGATCGTGATCGTCACGCAGTTCTCGATCGAGTTCGGGCCGACCGGCGGCACGCTGCACATCTGCATGCCGTACTCGATGGTCGAGCCGATCCGCGACGTGCTCGCGTCGCCGATCCAGGGCGAGGCGCTCGAAGTCGACCGCCGCTGGGTGCGCGTGCTGTCGCAGCAGGTGCAGTCGGCCGAGGTCGAGCTGAGCGCGGATCTCGCCGAGATCCCGTCGACGTTCGAGAAGATCCTGAACCTGCGCGCGGGCGACGTGCTGCCGCTGGAGATCGCGGACACGATCACCGCGAAGGTCGACGGCGTGCCGGTGATGGAGTGCGGCTACGGCATTTTCAATGGTCAATATGCGTTGCGCGTACAGAAGATGATCAGCGCGGGCGACACGATGAAGGAAGGTGGATATGAGTGAGCTGAACCCGACGACCGAACTCGACCCGCAGGCACTCGCCGACGCGGCCCTCGCGGAGTCGGCCGCGGCCGTGCAGGCAGCACCCGCCGCCGCGGAAGAGGATTCGGGCATTGACGACTGGGCTGCCGCGCTCGCCGAGCAGAACCAGCAGCCGGTGCAGGCGGGCGCGACCGGCGCCGGCGTGTTCCAGCCGCTGTCGAAGGCCGCGGCCAGCTCGACGCACAACGACATCGAGATGATTCTCGACATCCCGGTCAAGATGACCGTGGAGCTCGGCCGCACCAAGATCGCGATCCGCAACCTGCTGCAGCTCGCGCAGGGGTCGGTCGTCGAGCTCGACGGCCTCGCCGGCGAGCCGATGGACGTGCTCGTGAACGGCTGCCTGATCGCGCAGGGCGAGGTCGTGGTGGTCAACGACAAGTTCGGCATCCGGCTGACCGACATCATCACGCCGGCCGAACGGATCCGGAAGCTGAATCGATGAAAGTCGTGACGTCCGGCCGCCGCGCCCGCCTGTTCGCGATCGCGGCGGCGGCTGCCGTTGCCGCGTCGCTTGCGTGCGCGCCGGCCGGCGCCGCCGACATGAACGCGGTGAACAACGCCGGCGCCATCGCATCGAGCGTGACGGTCGGCTCGGCCGTGCCGTCGCTCGGCGTCGGCGCGGTGCTGCAGACGCTCGTCGGGCTCGCGGTCGTGATCGGCCTCGTGTTCGGCTGCGCGTGGCTCGCGCGCCGCTTCGGGTTCCAGCCCGCGCGGCGCGGTGGCCCGCTGAAGGTCGTGTCGAGCGTCGCGCTCGGCGCGAAGGAAAGCGCGACGATCGTCGAGATCGGCGACACCTGGCTCGTGCTCGGCGTCGCGCCGGGCAACGTGCGGCTGCTGCATACGCTGCCGGCCGGCTCGGCGGCGGCCACCGCGACGGTCGAGGCACCTGCCGGCGGCACCGCATCCGGCGGCGGCCAGCCCGGCACGTTCGGCGCGCGGTTTCGCGACGCGCTCGCGGGCGAAGCCGCGAAGCGCTTCGGACGCGGCAAGGACCGCTGACATGGCGTCGCGCCCTCTTTCCGTACTCGCATTCCGATGAAACACGAATTCCTGCGTCGCGCGGCGCGCTTCGCGCCCGTGCTGATCCTCTGCGTCGCCCCGGCGCTCGCATGCGCGCAGGCGGCCGGCCTGCCCGCGTTCAACACGAGCCCGGGCCCGAACGGCGGCACCACCTATTCGCTGAGCGTGCAGACGATGCTGCTGCTCACGATGCTGTCGTTCCTGCCGGCGATGCTGCTGATGATGACGAGTTTCACGCGCATCATCATCGTGCTGTCGCTGCTGCGCCAGGCGCTCGGCACCGCGACGACGCCGCCGAACCAGGTGCTGGTCGGCCTCGCGATGTTCCTCACCTTCTTCGTGATGTCGCCGGTGCTCGACCGCGCGTACGCCGACGGCTACAAGCCGTTTTCCGACGGCTCGATGCCGATGGAGCAGGCCGTGCAGCGCGGCGTCGTGCCGTTCAAGACCTTCATGCTGAAGCAGACCCGCGAGACCGATCTCGCGCTGTTCGCGAAGATCTCGAAGGCCGCGCCGATGCAGGGCCCGGAAGACGTGCCGCTGTCGCTGCTGGTGCCCGCGTTCGTCACGAGCGAGCTGAAGACCGGCTTCCAGATCGGCTTCACGATCTTCATCCCGTTCCTGATCATCGACATGGTCGTCGCGAGCGTGCTGATGTCGATGGGGATGATGATGGTGTCGCCGTCCACCGTGTCGCTGCCGTTCAAGCTGATGCTGTTCGTGCTGGTCGACGGCTGGCAGCTGCTGATCGGCTCGCTCGCGCAGAGCTTCACGTAAGCGGAGGACGCGCACGATGACACCCGAACAGGTGATGACGCTGGCGCACCAGGCGATGATGGTCGGCCTGCTGCTGGCCGCCCCGCTGCTGCTGGTCGCGCTCGCGGTCGGCCTCGTCGTGAGCCTGTTCCAGGCCGCGACGCAGATCAACGAATCGACGCTGTCGTTCATCCCGAAGCTGCTCGCGGTGGCCGCGACGCTCGTGATCGCAGGCCCGTGGATGCTGACGACGATGCTCGACTACCTGCGGCAGACGCTGCTGCACGTCGCGACGCTCGGCGCCGGCTGAGCGGCGCGTCCGGCTTTCGTTCCCCGCCGATGTTCTCGGTTACCTACGCGCAGCTCAACGGCTGGCTGACGGCCTTCCTGTGGCCGTTCGTGCGGATGCTCGCGCTCGTCGCGACGGCGCCCGTGGTCGGCCATGCGGCCGTGCCGGTGCGCGTGAAGATCGGCATCGCCGCGTTCCTGGCGCTGGTCGTCGCGCCGACGCTCGGCGCGATGCCGGGCGTCACGGTGTTCTCCGCGCAGGGCATCTGGATCGTCGTCACGCAGTTCCTGATCGGCGCCGCGATGGGCTTCACGATGCAGATCGTGTTCGCGGCCGTCGAGGCGGCCGGCGACTTCATCGGCCTGTCGATGGGGCTCGGTTTCGCGACCTTCTTCGACCCGCATTCGAACGGCGCGACGCCGGCGATGGGCCGCTTCCTGAATGCGATCGCGATGCTCGCGTTTCTCGCGGTGGACGGCCACCTGCAGGTGTTCGCGGCGCTGGCCGCGTCGTTCCAGACGCTGCCGGTGTCGGCCGACCTGCTGCACGCGCCCGGCTGGCGCACGCTCGCCGCGTTCGGCGCGACCGTGTTCGAGATGGGACTGCTGCTCGCGCTGCCGGTCGTCGCGGCGCTGCTGATCGCGAACCTCGCGCTCGGGATCCTGAACCGCGCGGCGCCGCAGATCGGCATCTTCCAGATCGGCTTTCCGGTCACGATGCTCGTCGGGCTGTTGCTCGTGCAACTGATGATCCCGAACCTCGTGCCGTTCGTGTCGCATCTGTTCGACATGGGGCTGGATGCGATGGGGCGGGTGTTGCTCGGCTGGCGCCAGGCCGCTTGAGCCGCCGATTGCTGGAAAACCCCTAAAGGAACCGCCACCCCGCGAAAGGTTGCAGAAGGTTTCGCCTTCCTATACTCGTCAGGACGATGCAGCAAGCATCGCGCCATACGAATACAACGAAGGAGACAACCCCGATGCGACCCATCCTGCGCACCCTCGCCGTGGCAGCCAGCCTGAGCTGCGCGCTCGCCGCTCACCCCGCTTTCGCCGACGACGGCGGCAAGATCACGATCATGGTCGGCGGGATCGCGAAGCTGATCTACCTGCCCGCTCGGCTCACGCAGGAGCTCGGCAACTTCAAGGCCGAAGGGCTCGACGTCGAGCTGCTGTCGCAGCCGGCCGGCGTCGACGCCGAGAACGAGCTGCTGGCGGGCGCCGTGCAGGGCGTCGTCGGCTTCTACGACCACACGATCGACCTGCAGAGCAAGGGCAAGGACGTGAAGGCGATCGCCGTGTTCGGCCAGGTGCCGGGCGAGGTCGAGATGGTGTCGACCAAGGCGGCACCCACTTTCAAGTCGATGGCCGACGCGAAGGGCAAGACGCTCGGCGTGACGGGCCTCGGCTCGTCGACGAGCTTCCTCACGCAATATCTCGCGCTGCAGCACGGCGTGCCGTCGACGCAGTACACGATGCTGCCGGTCGGCGCCGACGCGAGCTTCATCGCCGCGATCAAGCAGGGCCGCATCGACGCCGGGATGACGACCGAGCCGACGGTGTCCGCGCTCGAGAAGATGGGCGACGCGAAGGTGCTGGTCGACCTGCGCACGCTGGAAGGCACGCGCGCCGCGCTCGGCGGCACCTATCCGGCCGCGAGCCTGTACGTGCAGTCGGCGTGGGCCGATTCGCACAAGGCCGAAGCCACCAAGCTCGCGCACGCGTTCGCGAAAACGATGCAGTTCATCCACACGCACAGCGCCGAGGAGATCGCCGCGAAGATGCCGGCCGACTACCAGAAGGACAAGGCGCTGTACGTGTCCGCGCTGAAGGCATCGCTGCCGATGTACACAGCCGACGCGAAGATGCCGGCCGACGGCCCGGCGACCGTGCTGAAGGTGCTGTCGGCGTTCAACCCGTCGGTGAAGGGCAAGCACATCGACCTGGCGCGCACCTACACCAACGATTTCGTGAACGCGAAGTAATCGATCTCGGCGCCGGCGGCGGCGATCCCGCCGCCGCGCGTTCCCCGTTCCGGCCCGGCTGACCGGCCCGGCGCCGCCACGATGCGGCGCCCTCATCACCCGCAGGACGAATGCGATGACCCAGGCAGTTTCTCCGAGCACACCGGCGATCGAGTTTCGCAATGTGTCGTGCCGCTTCATTTCGCCGGAAGGCAAGGCCACCGTCGCGCTGCGCGACTTCAGCATGAGCGTCGCGCGCGGCGAGTTCATCGCGATCGTCGGGCCGACCGGCTGCGGCAAGTCGACCACGCTGAACATGATCACCGGGCTGTTGAAGCCGGCTTCCGGCGAGGTGCGCGTGATGGGCCGCCCGGTCGACGGGATCGATCCGCGCATCGGCTTCGTGTTCCAGGCCGACGCGGTGTTCCCGTGGCGCAACGTGATCGACAACGTCGCGGCGGGCCCGCTGTTTCGCGGCCGCTCGAAGGACGTCGCCTACGCGCAGGCCGAGGAATGGATCCGCAAGGTCGGCCTCGACAAGTTCACGAAACACTACCCGCACCAGCTCTCCGGCGGGATGCGCAAGCGCGTCGCGCTCGCGCAGACCTTCATCAACCAGCCGGAAATCCTGCTGATGGACGAGCCGTTCTCCGCGCTCGACATGCAGACGCGCACGCTGATGCAGGACGAGCTGCTGCAGCTGTGGTCCGCGAACAAGGGCTCGGTCGTGTTCGTCACGCACGATCTCGAGGAGGCGATCGCGCTCGCCGACCGCGTGTTCGTGCTGACCGCGCGGCCCGCGACGCTCAAGCGCGTGTACGAGATCGACCTGCCGCGCCCGCGCGTCACGTCGGAGATCCGCTACGACACGCGCTTCATCGAAATTTCCAAGGACATCTGGCACGACCTGCGCGAAGAAGTGCAGATCGGCTGACAGCAGCAAGGACAGGACAGGAGCATGACCGACATGACGCTTCCCCCCACCGCCATTCCGGCACCGTCGCTCGAGGACGAGTCGCGTGCCGCTCAAACCCGGCTGCGCCGCCGCCGGCAACTGATCATCGGCCTGCGGATCGCCGTGCTCGTCGTCGTGCTGGGCGGCTGGGAACTCGCCGCGCGCCTGAAGTGGATCGATCCGTTCTTCTTCTCGCAGCCGACGCTGATCTTCGCGCAGCTCCAGGACTGGTTCGCGAACGGCACGTCGCAAGGGCCGCTGCTTACGCAGGTCTGGGTGACGCTCGAGGAAACCACGATCGGCTTCCTGATCGGCTCGGTCGCCGGCGTGCTCTGCGGGATCGTGCTCGGCCGCAACAAGCTGATGTCCGACGTGTTCGGCCTCTATATCCAGATCGCGAACTCGATCCCGCGCGTCGTGCTCGGCTCGATTTTCGTGATCGCGCTCGGCCTCGGCATGGCGTCGAAGATCGCGTTGGCCGTCGTGATGGTGTTCTTCGTCGTGTTCGGCAACGCGTTCCAGGGCGTGCGCGAAGCCGACCGCTACCTGATCGCGAACGCGCAGATCCTCGGCGCGTCGCGCCGGCAGATCACCACGTCGGTCGTGATTCCGTCAGCGCTGTCGTGGATTCTCGCGAGCCTGCACGTGAGCTTCGGCTTCGCGCTGGTCGGTGCGGTCGTCGGCGAATTCCTGGGTTCCAAGCAGGGCATCGGCCTGCTAATCTCCACCGCCCAGGGCGCGTTCAACGCGAGCGGCGTGTTCGCGGCGATGATCGTGCTGGCCGTGGTCGCGCTGGCCGCCGACTACCTGCTGACCTGGCTCGAGAAGCGCTTGCTCAAGTGGCGCCCCGCCGCGTTCTGAGCAACGCACGCGTCATCGAATGACACGCCCGAACCGCGCCGGTTACCCCGGCGCGGTTCGGCATTGAGGAGACGGAATGGCGCACAGCCTGCGCGGGCGGCTCTTGTGGTGGCTGCTGCTGCCGCTCGCGGCTTTCGTGCTGATCGCGGGCGCGATGTCGTACGACACCGCGCGGCGCACGGCCGGGCTCGTGCAGGACAGCGCGCTCGTCGCGTCCGCGCGCACGATCGGCGAGGACGTCGAATGGCGCAACGGGCGGCCGGCGGCCGACGTGCCGCCGGCCGCGCTGGAGATCTTCGAGTCGCCGTCGGGCGATTCGGTGTTCTACAAGGTGATCGACGGCCACGACCGGCTGCTCGCGGGCAACCCGGCGCTCGCGGTGCCCGGGCGGCACGGGGTCGAGCCGACGCTGTACGACACGTCGCTCGACGGCGTGCGGCTGCGCGCGGCCGCCTACGACCGCCAGCTGTACGACGAGGGGCAGATCGAGACAGTCACGGTGATCGTCGCAAAGACGACGCGCTCGTACGACGCGATGGTCGCGACGATCTGGCGGCCGCAGCTCGTGCGCCTGTCGCTGATGCTGGTGCTCGCGATCGTGCTCGTCTATCTCGGCCTCACGCTCGAGCTGCGCCCGCTGATGAAGCTGAAGGACGACGTCGCCGACCGCGGGCCGATGGAACTGGAGCCGATCCGCCCGGAGCGGCTGCAGCACGAGCTGCGGCCGATCGTCGACGCGATCAACCAGTGCATCGCGCGGCTCAATACGCACACGGCCACGCAGCGCCGCTTCATCGCCGACGCTGCGCACCAGCTGCGCACGCCGATCGCGGTGCTCGACACGCAGATCCAGTACGCGCAGCAGCGCGACCATGACGATCGCGAGCTGGCATCGGTGCTCGACAGCATGCAGCGCAGCAGCCGCAAGATGGCCGACGTGACCGACAAGCTGCTGCTGCTCGCGCACGCGGAAGCGACGCCGTCGACGCTGCTCACGCATCGCGTCGATCTCGCTGCCGTCGTGTCGAGCGTGCTCGAGGAAACGATCGTGCTCGCGCAGCAGCGCGACATCGACCTCGGCGCGGATCTCGGCGAACGGCTCGACGTCGCGGGCAGCGACAGCCTGCTGACCGCGCTAGTGATGAACCTCGTCGACAACGCCGTGCGCTATACGCAGCCGGGCGGCTGCGTGACGGTCGCGGCACGGCGCGACGGCGACGCGGTCGTGCTGGAGGTGGTCGACAACGGCCCCGGCATTCCGGCCGAAGCGCGGCCGCACGTGTTCAAGCGGTTCTACCGCGTGTCGGCCGACACCGAAGGCTCGGGCCTTGGCCTCGCGATCGTCCGCGAGATCGCGCAGGCGCACGGCGGCAGCGCGTCGCTCGCGCCGGGCCCCGGCAATCGCGGTATCGTCGTGACCGTGCGGCTGCCCGCGTACGATTGAAGAGTGCGCCCAAACCTGTCGCTGCGCGCCAGGCCCCCCAAGGGGACTACCTGCCGGGCGGGAAACTTGGGGCGGCCCGACGTTTCCTTGAAGAGATGAAGTCGCCATGAAACTCCTGCTGGTCGAAGACAACGCCGAACTCGCGCACTGGATCGTGAACCTGCTGCGCGGCGAGGATTTCGCGGTCGACTGCGTCGGCGACGGCGAGCGCGCCGATACCGTGCTGAAGACCGAGCGCTACGACGCGGTGCTGCTCGACATGCGGCTGCCTGGCATCAGCGGCAAGGAAGTGCTCGCGCGATTGCGGCGCCGCAACGACAACGTGCCGGTGCTGATGCTGACCGCGCACGGCTCGGTCGACGACAAGGTCGACTGCTTCGGCGCGGGCGCCGACGACTACGTGGTCAAGCCGTTCGAATCGCGCGAGCTGGTCGCGCGGATCCGCGCGCTGATCCGCCGGCAGGCCGGCGTCGGCACGACGCAGCTCGTGTGCGGCGATCTCGTCTATGCGTTCGGCACGCGTGAATTCCGCTGCGGCGACACGGTGCTCGCGCTGCGCCGCCGCGAGCATGCGATTCTCGAAACGCTGATGCTGCAGCAGAACAAGACGGTATCGAAGGCGCGGCTGATGGACAGCGTGTTCGCGCTCGACGACGAGCCGAGCGCGGATGCGATCGACATCTACATCCACCGGCTGCGCAAGCATCTCGCGCTCAGCACGGCCGAGATCATCACGCTGCGCGGGCTCGGCTATATCCTGCGCGCGAAGACCGCGCAGGACTGACGGCGCGGCCCGCGGCATCGATTCGCAGCACGTAACGTTGTTTTGGCAGCCCGCGGGCTGCCCGCCTGCCCGATTCCCGATTATTGCGATTTCGGTGTTTTCACCGATCCGATTCTTTCCTCCGGGAAAGCGGCGTGAAGGATTGCCCCCTCTACGATGCTATGCGTCGACCCTCTCGCTGTGGTCGGCAACAATCGGCATACATTACGTACTGCCAACAAACAGATTTCAATGCGGCAGCTCGGAGGAGACGATCTTGAAACGAAAAACCCTTGCCCTTTCCATCGCGGCGGCAGGCCTGTGCGCCGGCACCCAGGCGCAGGCGCAGTCGAGCGTGCAGCTTTACGGCCTGATGGACCTGAGCTTTCCGACCTACCGGACCCACGCCGACGCCAACGGCAACCATGTGATCGGCATGGGCAACGAAGGCGAGCCGTGGTTCAGCGGCAGCCGCTGGGGCCTGAAAGGCGCCGAGGACATCGGTGGCGGCACGAAGATCATCTTCCGCCTCGAAAGCGAATTCGTGGTCGCGAACGGCCAGATGGAAGACGAGGGCCAGATCTTCGACCGTGACGCCTGGGTCGGCGTCGAGGACGAGCGCTTCGGCAAGCTGACGGCCGGCTTCCAGAACACGATCGCGCGCGACGCGTCGGCGATCTACGGCGACGCGTACGGCTCCGCGAAGCTGACGACCGAGGAAGGCGGCTGGACCAACTCGAACAACTTCAAGCAGATGATCTTCTACGCGGCCGGCCCGACCGGCACGCGCTACAACAACGGCGTCGCGTGGAAGAAGCTGTTCAGCAACGGCATCTTCGCGAGCGCCGGCTACCAGTTCAGCAACTCGACCTCGTTCGCGACCGGCTCCGCATACCAGGTCGCGCTCGGCTACAACGGCGGGCCGTTCGCCGTGTCGGGCTTCTACAACCACGTGAACCACAACGGCTTCAGGAACCAGACGTTCTCGGTCGGCGGCGACTACGCGTTCAGCATCGTGCGCCTGAACGCCGGCTACTTCCGCTACAACGGCGACCAGGGCGCGCTCGGCCAGCGCCACGACGATTCGTGGACCGTGTCGATGAAGATCGCGCCGAAGGGCGCGCTCGACTACGAGCTCGGTTATCAGCAGATGCGCATCAAGAACGCCGCGTACAACGCCGACGGCTTCACGCCGAACGCGAACCTCGGCGCGTTCAGCCTGACCAACGGCGTCGGCAACGGCTTCAAGGAGACGATCTACGGGTCGGTGTTCTACCACCTGAGCAAGCGCACCGAGGTGTATCTGGCCGGCGACTACATGAAGCTGCATGGCGGCTACAAGGTGTCGTCGACGTTCGGCGCGAAGAACCAGCTCGAACTGACGTCGGGCATTCGCACGCGCTTCTGACCCTGCGCTCGGTCCCCGGGTCGACCATTCGACGCAGGCGCTTATCCCGTCTGCTTCGATTTCGTTCTTCCCCTCGGCACGCCGGCGCTTCGCGCCGGCCGTGCCTTCTTGCGTTCGGCCATTCCTGTCCCGGTCGGGATTGGATAAAACACGCGGTCCTCTTCTGCAAGCTCCAGATTCAAATGTGAAATCGATGATCGGGGCGAGCGGCAAACGGAATTTTGAAGATCCGGCAGATAGTCCCCGCGCAGCAATTGTCATATTCAGATTCGTCCGATGGCGATGCCGTCTCCTAGCGGTTAGAGTTCCGCAGCGATATTCGCAACCGATTCGCAGCGAGGATACCCTTGACGCCGAGCACGACCTTTTCATGCCATAGACCAAAGCACAGCGCTCCCGAATAGCTTCGCTTTCGAGAGAACATGCACGCCATCGGCGAACCAAGTCGGTTTCTACTGCGGAGAACCTTCACGTCTTTCTTGCTGGGTAAGGAATAGGTACATGATGCGACGAATCGCCGTTGTCGGCGACAAACTTGCAACTGGTGGGGAAATCCTCCCTTATAGCGGCCCCGTCTTTGCAATAGGCGACGCGGGGCACCAGGTCGCGCTGATTGGCGGGACTGCGTGGTGTGAAGCGTGCCAGAGCACTGGCGTGATTGAGAAAGCCGGTGGCCCGCGGCGCATCCACTTTATGGGAGAGACTGCGGCCGATGGCGACGTCGTTCTTTGCAAGTGTCCAACGCCTCCAGAGATTGTCGCGACTCTATCTGGCGACTCCTGGTGCGATGACATGGCTGAAACGTCGGGCACGACAACGCCGGAAGTCACGCACCACGGCTTGACAGTTGCAGGAACGTCCGGGGCTACGGTTCCTGCCACGGACCGGTACGACGACCACTTCGTTCTGTGCAATGCAAACGGCCAAGCGCTAACTCATACCGCCTATGCGGTGCAGAGGGAAAACGGAATTTTCGAGTATGGCGAAACGGACCGCGATGGGAATACGCATTTGCTGGCCCCCGTTGCTTTCGCCGAGAACATCAACGTTTACCTTGCAGGATAGCCATGCCAGAGCAAACTCACGTTTCCCCGAACGGGGTGAAATATCGTTTGGTAGCATCCAGAACGACAACGCCAACGAGCGATACCTCGGCAAAGGAAATTGTTGTAGATTCCACCAGCATTGAGGTCATTGTTAGCGACTCTCGACTGCGCAGTATGGGGTCGCAGTGGGGCCATGTCGCCATCGAAATTGATGGCATCGTCTATAGTCGCGCTCATGAAGAGTACGTAAAAATCGACAGGCATACTTATTTTTATGGTGGTGTCGTCGATTTGACCAACGGCTCAATGCGAACCAACGGAAACTTGTGGCGTGACAACCTGGGCCTGGTGCTCAGCGTATCTCGGGCCGAAAAGGAAAAGCTCAAACGCGAGCTGGAGCGACGTGTCGGTGTGGATCGAGCATTCAAGCTGAGACATCCGAAGGAAAGCACGTACAGCTTGTTCGCCAATAGTTGCTCAACGAATGTGGCCGACGTTCTCGAATCTATTGGTATTTTGGCTCATGATCCGCGTTGGCTTCCAACACCGGTCACACCCGCCGAACTGGATGCCGTGCTGCAGAAATCGAAGCGTCTCGCAAAAAAGAATCATTATCCGAAGCAGGCGAACCCGTGAAGCGACGCTACCTTTTCGTTGGCCTGTTCCAGTTGTTTTTGATTCTTCTTTCCGGCTGGCTAAGACGAACGTCGTGGAGTCAAATTGACTTTGCCGGTGACACGTGGCCCTCGAGCGTGCAACTTTCGTTTTACTGCCTGGTGGGGTGGCTGGTAACGATTGCCTGGGCAATCTGGTCTGCGGTGCATGACAAGACGAACAGATCAATGGTCGTCCTGTTCCTCGTTGTTCTGCTGCCGTCAATTGAATTCCTCTTGTGGTTTGCACTGAGCTTTTGATGGCAAACCAGTGAGCGAGTAGCGTGTTTCAATCTGCCGACCACCGAGGCCAGCAGGAAAAGTCCAGGACATTATGCGAAGCGTTGCCACCTGACTGCTGACGACACACCGCGCGTCATGAGACCATAACGGGATCGAACCCCTATTAGTTCTGGCCGACCTTTATCCGCGTCACGTCCACTCCCGGTGCGACAACGCATCTCACGTCCTCATCGTCCGCCCGACGGGCGATCCGGCCTGCCGCGCCCGCATCCGGGCAATCGTGGTGCTTGACCTGCGCCGACCGACTCGCTAGCGTTTCGGGTTTGCCCGGGTGGCCATTGCCGCCGGTGCCGTGAGTGCGCCCGACGTCCTGGCGCACGCGGCCGGGCTCCGATGGAAAAAACGATGCAGAAACTCGATGCGGCGAGCCCGCAGGCGATGTCGACGGATTTCACCGCCGATAACGTCGCGCGCCTGAAGGCGCTGTTCCCCGAACTCGTGACCGAAGGCCCGGACGGCGCGTCGGTCGACGTCGACGTGCTGAAGGCGCTGGTCGGCGAGCGCACCGTCGGCGCCGCCGACGAGCGCTACGGCTTCCACTGGCACGGCAAGCGCAGCGCGCGCCAGGCCGCGCTCACACCGTCGACGGGCACGCTGCGTCCGTGCCCTGCCGACAGCGTCGCATGGGACGACACGCGCCACCTCGTGATCGAGGGCGACAACCTCGACGTGATGAAGCTGCTGCACAAGAGCTACGCGGGCAAGGTGAAGCTCGTCTACATCGACCCGCCGTACAACACCGGCAGCGATTTCGTCTATCCGGACGACTTCAGCGACAGCATCCGCCACTACCTGGCGATGACGGGCCAGACCGAAGGCGGCGTGAAGCGCAGCACCAACACCGAGGCGAACGGCCGGTTCCACACCGACTGGCTGAACATGATGTATCCGCGCCTGAAGCTCGCGCACGCGCTGCTGTCGGACGAAGGGCTGATCGCCGTGCACATCGACGAGCACGAGGTGCATGCGCTCGTGCTGATGCTGCGCGAGATCTTCGGCGAGGAGAACGAGCTCGGCGTCGCCGTGTGGGACAAGCGCAACCCGAAGGGCGATGCGCGCGGCGTCGCGTACCAGCACGAATCGCTGGTGCTGTTCGCGCGCAACGCCGAGACGCTGCTCGAGCAGGCGCCGCTGAAGCGCCCGAAGCGCAACGCGCAGCGCATGCTGGATGCCGCGCACGACGCGGTGTACCGCAGCGGCAACGCGAAGGACGCGCAGAAGGCCTACCGCGCGTGGATGAAGGCGCAGACCAACCTGTCGGGCGGCGAGGTGATGTACGACCGGCTGTCGGCCGACGGGCGCGTGTACCGCCTCGTGTCGATGGCGTGGCCGAACAAGAAGAAGGCACCGGACGAGTATTTCACGCCGCTGATCCACCCGGTCACCGGCAAGCCGTGCGCGATGCCGGCGCGCGGCTGGCGCAACCCGCCCGCGACGATGCAGGCGCTGATCGAGCGCGGCCAGATCGAATTCGGTCCGGATGAAACCACGCAGCCGCAGCGGATCTACTACCTCGACGAGAACATGTACGAGAACGTGCCGTCGGTGCTGCCGTTCGCCGGCTCCGACGACGCGCTGCTGAAGACGCTCGGCATCCCGTTCGACCAGCCGAAGCCGGTCGATTTCGCGGCGGCCGTGATCGGCTGGTGCACGCGCGGCGACGACATCGTGCTCGACTGCTTCGCCGGCTCCGGCTCGACCGGCCACGCGGTGATGCAGGTGAACGCGACCGACGGCGGCGCGCGCCGCTACATCCTCGTGCAGCTGCCCGAGGCGCTCGACCGCCGCGACAAGACACAGCTCGCGGCCGCCGATTTCTGCGCGAAGCTGAAGAAGCCGCTGACGCTCGCGGAAATCACGAAGGAACGCCTGCGCCGCGCCGCGCAGCAGGTCGCGCGCGACTACCCGGAAAGCTATGGCGACCTCGGTTTCCGCGTGTACCGGCTCGATACGACCAACGTGATCGAATGGGATCCGCGCCGCGACGACTTCGACCACGCGCTGTTCGCCTCCGTCGAGCACGTGAAGACCGGCCGCAGCGAGGACGACCTGCTCGCCGAACTCACGTTGAAGCTCGGCCTCGATCTGTGCACGCCGGTCGAGCATCACCCGGTCGCGGGCAAGACCGTGCACCTGATCGGCCGTTCGATCGTCGCGTGCTTCGACGCGCGCATCGCGCGCGATGACGCGGGCCCGCTCGCCGACGGCATCGTCGAGCTGCTCGACGCGACGGGTGCCACGCGCGACGTCACGTGCCTGTTCCGCGACAGCGGCTTCGTCGACGACGTCGCGAAGCTCAATCTCGCCGCGCTGCTCGAACAGCACGGCGTGAAGCGCGTGCGGAGCCTGTGATGCGGCTGCATTTCGAAGCGGATCTCGACTACCAGCGCGAGGCGATCGACGCCGTCTGCGACCTGTTTCGCGGCCAGGAATCGTATCGCGGCGACTTCAGCGTGCTCGCGAACGCCGCGCCCGGCACGACGGCCGCGGCGCAAGGCTCGCTCGGTTTCGCGGTGTCGGAGCAAGGCGTCGGCAACCGGCTGTCGCTGACCGACGACGCGCTCGCGCGCAACCTCGCCGACGTCCAGCTGCGCGGCGGGCTGCCGCCGTCCGGCCAGCCCGGCTCGCGCGACTTCACCGTCGAGATGGAGACCGGCACCGGCAAGACCTACGTGTACCTGCGCACGATCTTCGAGCTGAACCGCCGCTACGGCTTCACGAAGTTCGTGATCGTCGTGCCGTCGATCGCGATCAAGGAAGGCGTGCACAAGACGCTCTCGATCACCGAGGATCATTTCCGCGCGCTGTACGCGGGCGTGCCGTACGACTACTTCCTGTACGACTCCGCGAAGCTCGGCCAGGTGCGCCACTTCGCGGCGAGCGCGGCGATCCAGATCATGGTGATGACGGTCGCCGCGATCAACAAGAAAGAGATCAACAACCTCTATAAAGACAGCGAGAAGACCGGCGGCGAGAAGCCGATCGACCTGATCCGCGCGACGCGGCCGATCGTGATCGTCGACGAGCCGCAAAGTGTCGACGGCGGGCTCGAGGGGCGCGGGCGCGAAGCGCTCGCCGCGATGGCGCCGCTCTGCACGCTGCGCTATTCGGCCACGCACGTCGACCGCCACCACATGGTGTACCGGCTCGATGCGGTCGACGCGTACGAACGCAAGCTCGTCAAGCAGATCGAGATCGCGTCGGCGATCGTCGAGGATGCGCACAACAAGCCTTACGTGCGGCTCGTCGGCGTGTCGAACCGGCGCGGCGCGATCAGCGCGCGCATCGAGCTCGACGTCGCGACCGCGGCCGGCGTGAAGCGCCAGATCGTGACGGCCACCGACGGCGACGATCTCGAGCGCCTGACCAGGCGCGCGTTGTACGCGGGGCTGCGGATCGGTGAAGTGCATGCGGTGAAGGGTGCCGAGTACGTCGAGCTGCGCCATCCGGAAGGCGAGGCGTTCCTGTCGCTCGGCGAGGCATTCGGCGACATCGACACGCTCGCCGTGCAGCGCGAGATGATCCGCCGCACGATCCGCGAGCATCTCGACAAGGAATTGCGCCTGGCCGAGCGTGGCGTGAAGGTGCTGTCGCTGTTCTTCGTCGATTCGGTCGAACGCTATCGCCGCTACGACGAGAACGGGATGCCGGTGAAGGGCGACTACGCGCTGATCTTCGAAGAGGAATATGCGCGCGCGGCGCGTGTGCCGGCCTATCGTGCGCTGTTCGACGGCGTCGACGTCGCGCTCGAAGTCGAGCGCGCGCACAACGGCTACTTCTCGATCGACCGCAAGGGCGGCTGGACCGACACGAGCGAAAGCAGCGCCGCGGCCCGCGAGAACGCGGAGCGCGCGTACGGCCTCATCATGCGCGAGAAGGAAGCGCTGCTGTCGTTCGACACGCCGCTGAAGTTCATCTTCTCGCACTCGGCGCTGAAGGAAGGCTGGGACAACCCGAACGTGTTCCAGATCTGCACGCTGCGCGACATCCAGACCGAGCGCGAGCGTCGCCAGACGCTCGGCCGCGGGCTGCGCCTCGCCGTCGACCAGGACGGCGAACGCGTGCGCGATCCGGGCGTAAACACGCTCACCGTGATCGCGACCGAGCGCTACGAGTCGTTCGCCGAGAACCTGCAGAAGGAAATCGAGGCCGATACGGGCATCCGTTTCGGGATCGTCGAGGAACACCAGTTCGCGGCGCTGCCGGTGCAGGAAGGCGACGGGCCCGCGCATGCGCTCGGCATCGAGCTGTCGCGCGTGCTGTGGACCCATCTGCACGAGCAGGGCTACGTCGACGCGCAGGGCAAGGTGCTCGACCGGCTGAAGGATGCGCTGCGCCAGAGCGCGCTCGTGCTGCCCGCGGCGTTCGAGACGCTGCGCGCGCCGATCGTCGCGACGCTGCGCAAGCTGTCGGGCCGCTTCGCGGTGCGCAATGCGGACGAGCGGCGCGCGATCGCGTTGCGGCGCGACGCGTCGGGCAAGGCCGTCGTGTTCGGCGACGACTTCCGCGCGCTGTGGGACCGCATCCGCCATCGCACCGTGTACAGCGTCGAGTTCGACAACGCGAAGCTCGTGCGCGACTGCACGGCCGCGCTGCGCGACGCGCCGGACATCGCGCGCGCGCGGCTGCAGTGGCGCAAGGCCGAGATCGACATCGGCAAGGCCGGCATCGAGGCGATCGAGGTGGCCGGCGCCGGCACGGTGCTGATCGACGAAGGCGAGCTGCCGCTGCCCGACCTGCTCACCGAACTGCAGGACCGCACGCAGCTCACGCGCCGCTCGCTCGCGACGATCCTGGCCGACAGCGGCCGGCTCGACGATTTCCGCGTGAATCCGCAGCAGTTCATCGCGCTGGCCGCCGATGCGATCAACCGCTGCAAGCGGCTCGCGCTGGTTGCCGGCATCGCGTACCGGAAGCTCGGCGAACGCCACGTGCATGCGCTCGAGTCGTTCGAGAGCGAGGCGCTGACCGGTTATCTGCGCAACCTGCGGCCGGATGCGCGGAAGTCGATCCACGAGGCCGTCGTGTGCGAGACCGACGCCGAGCGCGCGTTCGCCGATGCGCTGGAAGCGCACGACGGCGTGAAGCTGTACGCGAAGCTGCCCGCATGGTTCCGCGTGCCGACGCCGCTCGGCAGCTATCACCCCGACTGGGCGGTGCTCGCGGAGCAGGATGGCGGCGAGCGGCTGTACTTCGTCGTCGATACGCCGAATGCCGACGGCGACGTGACGAGCGAGCACGAGCGCGCGAAGCTCGCGTGCGGCGAAGCGCATTTCCGGGCGCTGGTGGACGGCGGAGCGGCCGCGCGGTTCGTGCGCGTCAGGCAGGCCGACGCGTTGTTCGAGCCTGTTGCAGCCGTCGCGCCGCTGGCGGGCGCGGGACGCTGAAACAAAGGGCGGCGACGAGCCGCCCTTTTTTCATGACGCGGGCCGCGGCGCTGCCGCGATGCTCGCGTATGAGGGAGCGAATCCGCCTGTCATTCGCGTGAAAGCGGTTCGTATTCTGGCGCGTTCGTGCGTGCGGTTACGGCTGGTTGCAAATCGGGGTCGATGCGCGACGAGCAACGCGACACACCGCAGCGCCCCTTGGCCCGCTGGCAATGAAAAAGGGCGCCGAAGCGCCCTTCTTCCGCATGCGTGCGCCGCGCTTACAGCGTGTGGCCGAATGCGTTCCGATGCGCGTGGCGCGTGGACTTCGATGCATGCGCGGTATGCCCGTGCGAGCGCCCGTGACCGCTGCCCGGCTGCGCGCCGGCACGATCGGCGATCGAATCGGAGCGATCGGCTGCGCGCGACAGGCCCTTGTCGCGGTCGCCCGCGTGCATGCCGTTCGAGTTGCTCAGCGCTTCACCGCTCATGTGGCCGGCGGACATGCCGCCCGCATTGGCACCCATGCCGCCCATCCCGCCGGCACCATGGCCGCCGCCGTTGCCACCACCATTGCCGCCGCCCGCCGCTTGCGCGGAAACGGCGCCGAGTGCGAGCAGCGCAGCTGCGAGCACGGACAGATATCGTTGCGTTTTCATTGTTTGCTCCCTGGAGCGCGTTCGAGTGACTGCATTCTAGGTACGCGCGCGCTTCGTGCGGCGCGGCGTTGTAAATGATCGTAACGGCGCGCGCGGCGCGGTTTCGTCGGATCGATCCGCCGGCGTTCGGCACGCTTGATGAACCGGCCGGTCGGCCGCCACCCGACAAGGGAAATGAAAGGCGGAGACGGCGCGATCGCGCCGTTCCGCCGGTGGCTACGCTTACTGCGCCGGCTGCACGCCCTGCGCTGCGGCCTTGCGCTGCGCGGCCAGTTCCTGCTCGTGTTTCTTCGCCATGTGGCGGCCTACGATACAGCCGCCGACCGCGCCGACCACGGCGTGATGTCCCGCGTAGTGGCCGGCGACGCCGCCCACCACCGCGCCCTTCATGCAGCCCGCCGCGTGCGCGCTGCCGATCGTTGCGAGCGCGACGACGGCGGCCGCCGCGCTATACCTGATGTGTCGAATGGGCATCATGCGATCACACTCCTCTCGTCGTCGTGCTCGGTGTCCTCATGAACCGGTTGCCCGGTTCAGTTCCAGCGGCCGCGCCAGCCGTCGCCGTCACGCCAGCCGCGCTCGCGCCACTCGTGCTCGCGCCATTCACGACGGCGCCATTCGTGTTCGCGCCATTGACGCTCACGCCAGTCGTCATCGCGATAGTAGCCAACCGGCGCGTACGTCACCGGCGGCGGCGCGACGTAGACCGGCGCCGGCGCCGCATAGACGCCCGGCACGCCGATGCCGACCGCCAGGTCGACGTGGGCCGATGCGATGCCCGAAGCTGCCAGCGCCGCTACGCCGAGAACTGCACCGAGAATAAGTTTCTTGCTCATTTCGCGACTCCCTGCACGTGTCGTGCGTCATGTGACTACGGTTCGGAGTCTAGGCACCAGCGGCGGACACAGGTGAAACCGGTATGCGAGACCGGTAACGGACGTTTACCGAGGGGCGCGAAGCCTTGCGGGACGAGGGTCACGAACGATTCGACACGCCGTTGCAACGACGCATCGAATCGGGAGAGTCGGGAAATTTTGCCGGCGCGCGGGCCGGCGACGCAGACCGCATGCGTCCCGCGCGCACGCCGCGCGAGCGGATCGCGACGACTCGCGACGACGTTACGCGCGGATATCGTCGACGCTGCGCAGCCAGTGCACGCTGAACAGCTGGTCCGCGTCGGTCCACACGGTGTCGGGCTCGAAGCCCGCACGCCGCGCGATCGCCTGGAAGCCGTCGATCGTGAACTTGTACGAGTTCTCCGTGTGGATGCGTTCGCCGGCCTCGAAGCGGAACGCGTGGCCGCGCACGTGCACCGTCTGCGCGATATCGCTGACGAGATGCATCTCGATGCGCTGCAGCTCACGGTCGTAGAACGCGCAATGCGAGAACGCGTCGAGATCGAAATCCGCGCCGAGCTCCGCGTTCGCGCGGGCGAGCAGGTTCAGGTTGAACTGGGCGGTCACGCCCTGCGCGTCGTTGTACGCGTGATGCAGCGTGCGTTCGTCCTTCACGAGATCCGCACCGACCAGCAGGCCGCCGCCGCGCAACAGCCGCGCGGCGTCGCGCAGGAACGTATCGGCTTCCTCCGGCGAGAAGTTGCCGATCGTCGAGCCGGGAAAGAAGCCGATGCGCCGGCGTGGCGTGCCGGTCAGCTCGGCCAGCTGCTCGGCCTTCGTGTAGTCGGCCGCGAGCGGCGCGACGTCGAGCCACGGATACGCGGCACGCAGCCGCGTGGCCGCGCCGTGCAGGTAGTCGGCCGAGATGTCGATCGGCACGTAGCGCGCCGGCGCGTTCGCGTAGTTGTCCGCGCACGCGTCGAGCAGCACGCGGATCTTCTCGAGCGAGCCCGCGCCGAATTCGACGATGTCCGCATGCGGGCCGACGCGCCGCACGATCTCGGCCGCGCGATCGCGCAGGATCCCGAGTTCGGTCCGCGTCGGGTAATACTCCGGCAGTTCGCAGATGCGATCGAACAGCGCGGAGCCGGCCGCATCGTAGAAGTATTTCGGCGGAATGCTGCGCGGCGTGCGCGACAGCCCGTCGATCAGGTCGCGCTCGAACGCGCTGGGCCGCGCATCGCGGGCGGGTTGCAGGCCACCGCTCGTGGCCGTCAGATCAGACGTCTCGCGCAAGTCGCACTCCCGTGAATTGCCAGCGCGCGGCCGGCGGAAAGAAATTGCGGTACGTCGGCCGTTCGTGCCCCGGCGGGGTCGCGATGCTGCTGCCGCGCAGGACTTGCTGGCCGACCATGAACTTGCCGTTGTATTCCGCGGCGACGCCTGCGAGCGGCCGAAAGCCCGGATACGGCTCGTAGGACGAACGCGTCCACTGCCATACGTGCCCGAGCATCTGCGCGATGCCATCCGCGCCGAACGCGGCCTCCCATTCGAATTCCGTCGGCAGGCGTGCGCCGGCCCATTCCGCATACGCCGCCGCCTCGTAGAAGCTCACGTGACACACGGGCGCATCGGGCGCGAGCGGCTCGACGCCGTGCAGGCCGAACGCGCGCCAGGCGTGTGCGGCTGCCGGATCACCGTCGTCGCCGGGAATCCAGTACGCGGGCCCTTGCCACCCTTCCCGCTGCACCGTCGCCCAGCCGTCGGACAGCCAGTATTCGGGGCGTGCATAGCCGCCGTCCGCGATGAAGGCCGCGAATTCGGCGTTCGTCACGAGACGGTTCGCGATCTCGCACGGACGCACGAGCGCCGTATGGCGCGGCCGTTCGTTGTCGAACGAGAACGCGGCGCCATCGTGGCCGATCTCGACGAGCCCGCCCGGCTGATGCAGCCAGCGCAACGGGCCGGCATCGCCCGCGGCCAGGGCGGCGGGCCCGGCGTGCCCGGCGTGAGCATTGGCGCCGCTGCGCGGCCGGAACGCGGGCTTGAGCGGGTTGCACGAGAACGCATGCAGCATGTCCGTGACGATCAGTTCCTGATGCTGCTGTTCGTGATGCAGGCCGAGCTCGATCTCGGGCGCGATCGTGGCGAGCAACGCCGGATCGGCACCGTCGAGCGCGCGCAGCATCGCATCGTCGACGTACCGCCGGTACGCGTGCACCTCATCGAGCGACGGACGCGTGAGCAGCCCGCGCTGCGGCCGCGGATGGCGCGGGCCGAGCGCTTCGTAATAGGAATTGAAGAGGAACTGGAACGCGTCGTCGAACGGCGCGTAGCCGCGCACGCGGCGCATCAGTACGACGGTTTCGAAGAACCAGGTCGTATGCGCGAGATGCCATTTCACGGGACTCGCGTCGGGCATCGACTGCACGGCCTGGTCTTCGGCGGACAGCGTCGCGGTCAACGCGATGCTATGGGCGCGCACGTCCTGGTAACGGCGCTGAAGCTGGGATGCAAGGAGGCTCATCGGTTTACCGTTCACGTCGCGATTCGCTGCGTTGCGTTGCCGGAAAAAGGAAAGCCTTGCGCTGGGATGCGCGCGGCTGACGTGCGACCTTCATTGCTGCGTCGTCGGGCAGCCGGCGCGCGAGCCGGGCCGCTGGTGCGGCGTGACTTCATCTACCCGTGCAGAACAGTATGGGCCAGAAATGTGAACGTCGCGAATCGGATTTCGGGTGAAACGAGCGCGAAAGAAAAATGAAAGCATCGACCATGCGCGGAGCGGCGGCGTGACGAACCGTCGATGCCCGTCATGAGGGGGGCTCGGAGGGTGAACGCAATGTGCATGCCCGCGGGTTCGCCATGCCGACGCCTCATGACATCCACACCGGCGTCATGAAAGAACGGATGACACGGGTTCGCCACGCGAGCGGCGCCATGGAATCGAAATCGGCACGGGTCCGCGCGGCGGTGTCGCGGACCTCGACACCGCCGTTCAACCGCTCTGCCCTCCGCGCGCTTCCCCGTTTTTGAAAATTTTTTTGCGTCGATGTCACAGGGGCGCAGGGCTCGCTCGTCATATCGCCGGAACCCACACGAAAGGAGAAGGAACCATGACTGCGAAACTCAATCCGTTTGCCGCCGCGCCCGCATTGATGAAGAACTGGATGGCCGTCTCGGTCGCCGCTGCCGGGAGCCTCGAGCCGACACTGATCGAGTTGGTCAAGATCCGCGCGTCGCAAATCAACGCGTGCGCGAACTGCCTTAACATGCACACCGTCGAGGCGCGCGAGCAAGGCGAGACCGAGCAGCGCATCAACCTGCTGGCCGCCTGGCGTGAAGCGCCCTGCTACACCGACCGCGAACGCGCGGCGCTCGGCTGGACCGACGCGCTCACGCGGCTTTCAGAAGGCCATGGCGCGCACGAGGCCGCGTATGCGGTGCTGAACGACCACTTCAGCCAGGAGGAACAGGTGAAACTCACGGTGATGATCAACGTGATCAACGGCTGGAACCGGCTGGCCGTCGGCTTCGGGCTGTGGATCGATCCGGCCGACGCGAAGGCCGCCGCCGCGAAGATGGTGGCGTGATGACCCACCTCGATCCGGCCGCCGGCAGCGCCGCAGACCGGGCCGACGCAGCGGCGAGCTTCGACCCGCTGCGTCGGACGCTGATGCGCGTCGCGTACCGGATGCTCGGTTCCGTCGCGGACGCCGAGGACATGGTGCAGGAGGCGTTCATCCGCTGGATGGACGTCGATCGCACCGAGGTGCGCGTGCCCGAGGCGTTCCTGCGCCGCATGGTGATGCGCATGTGCCTCGACCAGCTCAAGTCCGCGCGGCACCAGCGCGAGACCTACATCGGCCCGTGGCTGCCCGAGCCGGTCGTCGAGGAAGATGAACAGGAGGACGTCACGCTGCCGCTGATGCTCGCGCTCGAACGGTTGTCGCCGCTCGAACGTGCGGCGTTCCTGCTGCACGACGTGTTCGGCCTCGCGTTCGACGAGATCGCGACGACGATCCAGCGCGACCCGGCCGCTTGCCGACAGCTCGCCGCGCGGGCGCGCACGCATGTGCGCGAGGCGCGGCCGAGGTTTCATGTCGAGAAGCAGCGCGGGATCGAGCTGGCCGAGGCGTTTTTCGCGGCGTCGCGCAGCGGCGACATGCGCGCGCTCGGCGCGATGCTCGCCGAGGACGTGAGCCTGCATTCGGACGGCGGCGGCAAGCGCACGGCCGCGGGCAAGCCGGTGTTCGGCTTCGAGCGCGTGATGAAGGTGCACGCGTACCTCGCCGAGCTGTTCGCCACGCATGCGTCGAAGCTCGTGCGCGCGGGGTTCGTCAACGGGCTGCCGGGGTTCGTCACACTGGAAGCGGATGGCGAGCTGCAGACGACGGCTCTCGAGATCGAGGGCGGGAAGGTCGTCGCGATCTATGTCGTGCGGAATCCTGACAAGTTGAGGCATCTGCATTGAGGGGTGGCGGATGGGCGCTTTGCGCCCGCTTCCCCTGCTCTGCGTTCTGCTTTGCCGGCTGCCGGCTGCCGGCTGCTTGTTGCGCGTGGATCGCACACGCTGCATCGGCACGCGCATGCGAAGTTTCGGCCGCAAAAAGAAAAACGCCACGCGATGTTGCCGCGTGGCGTTTGTATGTTGGCGAGCCGGATTGCCTGTAGGCAATGCGAGCTGCCAGACCCCTTCATTTTGTTCGTTGGTAGGCTCGATTGGATTCGAACCAACGACCCCCACCATGTCAAGGTGGTGCTCTAACCAACTGAGCTACGAGCCTAAGAAGCCGCGAATTATAGAGAGGGTTTTGGAGGTGCGCAAGCCCCTTCGTGAAAATTTTTTGAATCGGGGAGGATGCGTTGGGGGATCGTCCGGCGCTCGAGCGCAGACCGCAATCGCATCCGGGTTCATCCTCACTGCGACGTCTCACCGGGCCCGGGTACGTTCCGTCATAATGGATTCGTCGCGAATCCGGGGCCGGGGGTTGCGAACGACAATCAAGAGCAGGAACCGGCCCGATCCGGTCACGGGGAACAGGCGCGCGCGATGCACGATCCGCGCGCCACCTTGCATGAACCAGTAGCACCTCGTGACGACGGCAGACCGCAACGCACGCGTAACGATATCGGGGTGGGTATGGTCGCGCTCAATCTGGTAATTCCCTGCTTCAACGAAGAAGCCGTGTTGCCGGAAACCGTACGCCGGCTCACGATCCTGCTTGATCAGCTTACCCGCGACGGCATCATTGACGGCGCGAGCGGCGTGACCTTCGTCGACGACGGTTCGCACGACCGGACCTGGTCCCTCATCGAAGGCTTCCATGCCGCTGATCCACGTATCCACGGCCTCAAGCTGTCGCGCAACCACGGGCACCAGAACGCATTGCTTGCCGGGCTCATGAGAGTCAACGGCGACGTGCTGATCAGTCTCGACGCCGATCTCCAGGACGACCTCGACGCGATTCCGCGCATGCTGCGCGAATACCAGTCCGGCGCCGAGATCGTATTCGGCGTGCGGCAGCGTCGTGACAGCGACGGCTTCTTCAAGCGCGTCAGCGCGCGCGGCTACTACCGGCTGCTGCGCCGCTTCGGCGTCGACATCTTGCCGGATCACGCGGACTTCCGCCTGATGAGCCGCCGGGCGATCGAAGAATTGCGCGGCTTCCGCGAGGTCAACCTGTTCCTGCGCGGCATCGTGCCGTTGCTGGGCTTCCGTACCGCGATCGTCCGGTACGACCGGCAGCCGCGCTTCGCCGGCGAAAGCAAGTACCCATTGGCGAGGATGATCCTGCTCGCGTCGGACGGTGTCGCGTCGTTTTCGACGAAGCCGCTGCAATGGAGCGCGTACGTTGGCGCGCTGCTCGCGCTGGCCTCGACCGTGTTCGGCATCTGGGCGCTGTCGATCCGGCTGTTCACCGACCGTTCGGTGCCCGGGTGGGCGTCCACCGTGATCCCGATGTACTTTCTCGGCGGCCTGCAGTTGCTGTTCCTCGGCGTAATCGGCGGCTATGTCGCGAAGATCTATTCGGAGACGAAGCAACGCCCGCGCTTCATCGTCGAGAAGACGCTATGACGGGCCATCGGTCCTGTCGCGCAACGACCCGGTGCCAGGCCGGCGGCGGTCTCTCACGCGGGGGCTCGTGCAATGGATGACAGCACGGTAAGCGGCCGCTTGCCGCGTGCGTGGCCATATCGCACAGCCGATCGCACGTTGCGCGCATTGTTCGTTGCGACGGTCGCCGCCGCCGGCCTGCTGTTCTGGCTCGCGCCGCACCCGCCGATGGTCGATCTTCCGCAGCATGCGGCGCAGGTCGCCACGCTGCGCGACATGCTGCGCGGCCAGTCGCCATGGGCGCCATTGCTGCGGATCAATCTGTTTACGCCCTACCTGCTCGGCTATGGCGCGGCAGCGCTGCTTTCGTTCGTGATGCCCGTCGCGGCTGCGTTCAAGGTCATGCTGACCCTGTCGTTCTATGGTTTCGTCGCCGCGTACCTCGCGCTGCGCCGGCGTCTCGGTACGGACCCGCGCCTCGACTGGCTGTGCGTGCCCGGATTCTTCGGCTTCGCGTACGAGTTCGGTTTCTACTCGTACCTCGTCGCCGTACCGGTCGCGATGATTTTCCTGGCGCTCGCGCTCGACTATGCCGGGCGGCCGACAGCCCGCCGCGGCGCAGTGCTAGTGCTCGTGAATCTCGCGCTGTTTTTCTCGCACGGACTACTCTTCGTATTCGCGAACGCGATCGGCGTGCTGTTCCTGCTCGTGCGCCTGCGCACGACCAGCATGTTGCCGCGCGTGCTGCTCGCCTCGTGGCCGTATGCGATCCTCGCCTCCGTCACCGTGCTGTACGCGGCGTTGCATCGTGACGTCGATCTGACGCCGATGTATCCGTTTACCGTGATGTGGGGGATCAGCCCGGTCGTGCGCGTGTTCGCGGCCGTGCTCTATCCGTGGGGTGTCGCCGGCGACAGCCGTTCGCTGCTGGCATTCCTGCTGATCGCTGCCGCACCGTTCCTGATGGCATCGATACCGAACCGGCAGGTCGCCGCGTATGTACCGGCGATCATCGTGACCATCGTCTGGTTTACCGTGCCGCTGTTCGCGATCAACACGTTTTTCCTGTATCCGCGCTTTGCGCTGTTCCTGTTTCCGTTTTATGCGCTGATGTTCCGCGCGCCCGCACCGATGGAACCCGGCCGACGAATGCCGCAACTCGCGCTGATGACGCAGTTGCTCCTTGCCGTGGTCTGCGCCGGTTTCATCGTTCAGCAAGGTGTCCGCGCGCTGCGCTTCGCCGACGAGAGCGCTGATTTCGACGTGGTTGCCAACGCGATCGAACCCGCACAGCGCGGCCTTGCGATCATCGTCGACAGGACGAGCCCGGGTGCCGGCAACCCGTATGCCTACGAGAACTTCGCGCTCTGGTATCAGGCCGAGCACCGCGGATTCGTCGATTTCAATGCCGCGCGGTTCCCGCCGCAGATCGTCCGCTTTCGGCTCGACCGGCTGCCCGGTGTCGGGCCGTCCGACGTCTCGCCGCTGCCGCTGTACCGGCACTTCGACTGGCAGCGGCACCAAGGGCGCCTGTACCGGTATTTCTTCGTTCGCGCCGAGACACCGCTGCCGGACACGTTTTTCGCCAATCCGGACTGTCGCGTCGTGCGCGTGAAGACGGCGGGCGAATGGTCGGTGTACGAGAAGCAGGCTTGTCGGGGCGATTGATTGCACTGCGTCGCGTGCGGTGCGATGCGTCGCGCCACGTCGTGCACCGATCGCGCCATCGGGAGATTGCAATGTCACCTGGATTCATCGCGGACGATACGCCGCGCTCGTATGACGAGATCTTCTACCGATACCAGCGCGAGGGATCGGCGCGGTCGGCGCATGGCGTGCTGCCCGGCGTCAACGCGCTGCTGAAGCCTGCAAGTATCCTCGACGTCGGTTGCGGTGCCGGAGCATGGCTCAGCGTGCATCGCCAGCTCGGCGTGCAGGACATCACCGGCATCGACGGCGACTATGTCGATCGTTCGATGCTGATGGTCGACCCCGCCGATTTCGTACCGGCCGATATTTCGAAGCGCTTCGATCTCGGGCGATCGTTCGATCTCGTCCAGTGCCTCGAAGTCGGCGAGCACGTGCCAAAGGCATCCAGCGAGGCACTCGTCGACAATCTCGTCCGGCACGGCAAGCGCGTGCTGTTTTCCGCCGCCGTGCCTGGCCAGGGCGGCGAGAACCACATCAACGAACAGCGCTACGAATTCTGGCGCGACCTGTTCGCGCGCCACGGCTACCAGCTGTTCGATTTCGTCCGGCCGATGATCGCCACGGACATGCGCATCGAGCCGTGGTACCGCTACAACCTGCTCTTTTTCGCTGCCGCCGACGAAGCGGAGTGGCTGCCGGACGCGATCGGACAACACCGCGTCGACAGCCGTTCGGGCATACCGGACGTGTCGCCGCCCGGCTACAAGGCGCGCAAGTTGCTGCTGCGCTGGCTGCCGGTGCGCGTGAAAACCGGCATCGCCATGCTGAAGAGCCGGATGGTCGCCAACCAATTGAAGCGCCACGAGGAACACCGGTGAAACTGTCCGTCTACGTGCTCATTCTGGCCGGCGTGTTCCTCGCGGCAACCGGCCAGGTCGCGTTCAAGATCGGTGCCGACGGCCGCCATGCATTGACTGAATTCATCAATGCGTGGGTCGCGCTGGGGTTGCTCTGCTACGGCGCAGGCACGGTGCTCTGGATCTTCGCTTTGAGCAAGACCGGGCTCACCGTCGTGTATCCGTTTACCGCGCTTACGTTCGTGCTCGTCTTTCTGGCCGGAATCGTGTTCTTCGGCGAGCGTGTGTCGTATGCGCAATGGGGAGGCGTCGCGATGATCCTCGGCGGGCTGTATCTGATCGCCATGGTTCGATAGCGGGGCGGACTGGCGCTGCAACTTATCCACAGCGCGCTATGGATAACCGTCCGGCAAGCCTCTGGATTCACAGTGGAACGATTGAGGATATGTCGACGCGACTGTGAATCGACGGAAAGTTGTTCTGTGATGCACAGCGATTTTCCTGTGCATCGCCTGTGGTTATGCATTCCACTTCATGCTGAAAATTCAGGGCGTTACGGAAGTTATCCACTGTGAGGCTGCGGGCTTGTTAACTATCACTACGTATATATACGAACTCTGTTAACACCTTTGGATAAGCACAGTCCGCCGACTGTGATCCGGGCGGGATATGCACTCGTGCGGTGGATGGATCAAGCGAAGCCGAAGCCGGCGACCAGCTCGAACGCTCGTATCTGTAGAATCGCCGGGGTTCGGGATCGTTGTCGGTTCAAGGGCGAGCGATTCAACGTGAAGTTCGATCCCGGCGATCGATGAAGGCTCCCGTCAATGAGATGCTGGTGATCGATATTGCTGGCTGCGTCGTGGGTGCTCATGACCGATGCGGCTGCACAAGGTCCGTTATGACGACCACGCCACCGTCGTACGACATGACGGACGACACGACGCTGGAGTCCGTGCGGCCGTGGCGCCCGATTGTCGCGTGTGGACAACCGGCACGCAAAACAATCAGGAACGCTGTGTGCCCCCCTCGGGAACACATTGATTCGAAGCGCTCACGCGCATGCGAACAACCCGTGAGCGGCCGAATCGAAATCCTGTGTACCAGCTCGGCGAGGGCGATGTGGATATCGCGACCCAAAGACACTCGAAATGCTGTGCGGGCCGAAGGTGAGTGATTCAACCAGAGACGGCATGCCGAGCCGCTGGGGCCGATGCGGATATCCTGCGTCCAGAAGACGCCAAACCCTGTGACGTCGGAACCGAAGAGGGTCTACCCATCCGGGAACGCACCGCGACGAGGTTCGCGGTGTGGACAACCACCACGAAAGCGAATTTAAACGCTGTGGCCCCGAACGGTGAACGTGCGTGCTTTCAGGCTTGTCGAACCGCATCGGACGGACCGCAGTCAGCGCACAACGGCCACCAACGGACAGCGTATCGTCCAGCTCAAATCTGCTGATCGAGCGCCCTCACGACCGCGTGCTCACCAAGACTATCCACAGGCCCGACCACCGCGAAGTTGAGCCCATTCACCGACCCATACCGCGCCAGCAACGACCCATCCACGCGTTGCCCGGCCGGCAGCAGCCGATGTTTCGATTCCGCGGGCCGGAGATAGAAGCTCAGCGTCCGCCCGGCGTCGTCCTCATAGAGCACCATCGCGGCCGTGGCCCCACTATCCGTCGTAAACAACCGCCCGCCAACCGGCCGGAACCCCGCCGCACTCAAATCCGGCAGCCTGGCCGATGCCCCCACGCGCCGGGTGAGCCAAGTTTGCAAATCCTTCGCACCCGTCGGCCGGAAATCCACCTTCGCGGCCTGATCGACCACCATCATCCGGTAAGCCTCGACCGCATCGCTCATCGGCGCAATCGGCGGCGCCGCGTTCCACCCACGCGCCTGCCACCCGCCAAACGTCCCGAGCCCGATACAGAACACGAACGACGCCGCCATCGCGAACCGCACCCGCGAGCGCTCCGCACGCTTCGCACGAATCGCCGCCGGATCCAGCGCAGGATTCTCGCCGGGCATCCGCACGCCTTCGAGCGCGGCCCGCAACCGCTGCGCATCCTGCTGCCAGTGCTTCACCTGTTCCGCGCTCTCCGGATGCAGCGCGAGATATCGCTCGACCGCGGCGCGTGCATCGTCGTCGAGCTGGCCGTCGACATAGGCCTGGAGATCGTGTTCGTCGGGACGGAGCGTATTCATTTCATCAAACGGAGAGAAGGAGCGGGAAGCTCGCCGTCGCTGAGCTGGCGCAGCGCCTGGCGGGCGCGGGAGAGTCGCGACATCACGGTGCCGATCGGCACGTCGAGCAGGTCGGCGACTTCCCGGTACGTGAAGCCCTCGACCGCGACGAGCAGCAGCAGGCTGCGCTGCTCGTCGGACAAACGGCTGAACGCTTCGAGCGTCGCGCGCGCGGCCACCTCGCGTTCGGCGGACGGCCAGTGCGCCTCGTCGTCGTCGCGAATGCGGCCGAGCAGCCACGCATAGCGCTTCGCGCTGCGTTTGCCGTCGAGAAACTGCCGGTAAAGGATCGTGAAGAGCCAGCTGCGCAGCGACGCGTCGTCGCGGCGGCTCGCCCAGCGCGACAGCGCACGCTCGAGCGTCGACTGGACGAGATCGTCGGCCGCGTGGACATCACGTGCCAGCCAGAGCGCGAAGCGTCGCAGCCTGGGGATGAGTTCGCGTAATGCGTCGTCGTCGGGGGCGTTTGAGGGCATGGCCGGGGGGCGCGAGCCGATAAGCGTGGAGATGCCGCGTAGGACGCCGGTCGGCGCCGCTTATTCCGTCAGCATACGAAAAATTTCTTCATGGAATAAAGCGGCGCGGGTGGCGTCCTACACGCGTTCGACAATGATCTGACGATCGGGAGTGCATCCATGAAGCAATCATCCTCTTCTTCACCGCCGCGCGAGCCTGGGCGCGGATGGTGGCGCTGGGCCGTGATCGGCGGCGCGGTGGCCGGCGTGGCCGTGGCGTTCGGGTATGTCGGCGGCTGGCTCGCGCCGGCGCGTCTGACCCCGCACCGGCTCGTCGACGCGCTGCAGACGGCCGGCGGCGAGCATCCGGGTTTCCGGCGCAATCACGCGAAGGGCGTGTGCGTGACCGGTTACTTCGAAGGTAACGGCGCCGCGAGCGCATATTCGGTCGCGCCGTTCTTCAAGGCGGTGCGCACGCCGGTGGTCGGCCGCTTTGCGCTGCCGGGCGGGAATCCGTATGCGCCCGACAGCAGCGTGCCGATCCGCAGTCTCGCGCTGAAGCTCACCGCACCGGACGGCCAGCAATGGCGGACCGGGATGAACGCGATGCCGGTGTTTCCGGTGGCGACGCCGAAGGCGTTCTACGCGCAGCTGCTGGCGACCCGGCCGGATCCGGCGACGGGCAAGCCCGATCCGGCGAAGGTGAAGGCGTTTTTCGGCGCGCATCCGGAGACAGCCGCGTTCCGCGCCTGGGTGAAGGGTGCGAAGCCGAGCGCGAGCTACGTCACCGAAAGCTATTACGGGCTGAACGCGTTCTACTTCGTCGACGCGGCCGGCAAGCGCCAGGCGGTGCGATGGCGCGTCGTGCCGGAGCAGACGGCGGGCGCCGGGGACGTCGCGACGGCCGCGGATCCGAACGTGCTGCAGCAGGACCTGACGCGGCGCATCGCGGACGGCGCGCAGAAGTGGAAGCTGCTCGTCACGCTGGCGGAACCCGGCGACCCGGTGGACGACGCGACGAAGACCTGGCCTGCGCAGCGGATGACGATCGACGCGGGCACGCTCGTGCTCGATCGCGTGGAGCCGCAGGACAGCGGGCCGTGCCGGGACGTGAATTACGACCCGACGGTGCTGCCGCAGGGGATTCAGGTGTCGGGGGATCCGTTGCTGGCGGCGCGGTCGGCGGCTTATGCGGATTCGTATCTGCGCAGGACGAGTGAAGAGGCCGGCGTGGCTGGCGCGGCGCGATTGAGTGCGGAGGGACGATGATGAAGGCTGCTACGACGTTTGGCTTGCCGGCGAGGCTGCTGCATTGGGTGATGGCCGCGATGATCCTCGCGATGCTGTTCATCGGGGTGGGGATGGTGGCGTCGGTTTCCGGGCGGCACGATTTCCTGGTGGCGTTGCACAAGCCGCTGGGGATCGCCGTGCTGGTGCTGGTGTGTGTGCGAATCGTCGTGCGGCTTTCGTCGAAGCCGCCGGCGTTGCCTGAGGATTTGCCTTGGTGGCAGAAGGTTGCCGCGCATGGGTCGCATCTGGTGCTGTATGCGCTGATGCTGGCGATGCCGCTGATCGGGTGGGCGATGCTGTCGGCTGGCGGGTATCCGGTGACCTTGGGCGGCGGCGTGCAGCTGCCGGCGATCGTTGCGGCTGATCCGGTTGCGTTCGCCTGGCTCCGGGTCGCGCATCGCGTGCTGGCCTATCTGTTCTTCTTGACGTTCCTCGCGCACTTCGCGGCGGCGCTGTATCACGGACTGATTCGACGGGACGGCGTGGTGCGGGCGATGGTTGGGCGGTAATCGACGGAAGGTTGAGTTCGCTGCGGCGGGGCGGTTCACGGGCGACCGAGGCTGCTCTTGCCGTGCCGCTTATATATGACCAATGGGGAGGCTCACCGGTCCTCGGCACTGCACGTCAAAAATATTTCACAAAAGGGGTTGCGGAGACCGGGGCAGGTGCTTAGAATCACGCCTCTTTCGCGCTAACGGAAACGCAGCGCGGGGGAAAGAAGGGAAGCGGTGCTGTTGAAGTCGGTTTTATCGACTCCAGTGCATACGAAATTAAACCGCAGTCGTCGCAACGAAGTAGTTAAAAAAGTTGTTGACGAGTTTTAAAAAACGGTTGATAATCTCGCTTCTCTGCTGCTGAAAACGCAGCGCTGCTGAGAAACACGAAGTTTCTCGCAGAAATGCTCTTTAAAAATTAACAGCCGATAAGTGTGGGCGCTTGATGGAAGCGAGCTGATCTTCGGATCAGATAGCGAAAGTATCAAGAGTCTCACACTAAAGTAAGTCAGGTTTATGAAGTGATTCATATTCCTGTCAGCTTTGAGTGA